>CAYRLJ010000108.1:0-14795 GCA_964425025.1 uncultured Burkholderia sp.
TTCCGTCGAGTTTATACACGACCGGTTGGAAAGCGAAATTTCAGGGGAAGCTCAAACAACGCCCGCGTAGCAACAATCTGCCCAAGTGGGAACAGCGGTCGCGTCACGAATTGACTCCCGACCTGCTGTACAGAGCCCACGCCGACTCGATCAATGCCTCCGGGACATCGCCCGTCTCGTAACCCGGCACGTCTTCGAACAAAACCAATAGATGGTTCGTGAAGACGGCTCGTGAGAAATCATTGCCGAACGCGTCTTGAATGGATTCCACCAGTCCCTGAATCTGCTCGATGGTTAATGGCGAAAAGTTGTTGTGGCGTTGTGTGTCGTTCATGCGACGACTATCCGGCAGCCCCGAAAAGCGGGGCAACAGCGACAACCCAAGTGCCCCGCCTCCAACTGCGAACGGCTCGACGATCGGCGCGGGCGGGCGCGCCCGGGCGGAAGCTCTCCAATGGCAGCGTCCGACCCGTGCAGGGATATTCCGGCAAGACGAACCAAGGCTGCGGAAGCTGCTGCCTTCGTCCGAGAGGTGATCGGTCGGGAGGATCGCTGTCGACGCGTTCGCGTGACTGCCTCCGAGATTCATTCCTCGGGCAACACCTGGAAGCACTCGAAGGTGCTTTTGTCATTTTATCAATTAAGGATCGGGACTCTCGCTCTTATCCAATCAATAACGGTGGGAGGCATGGCAATGCTGTGGTCTACCTGTTTATCGTCGTCCTGATAGATGATGCTGGTCGCCCTTATCGTGAGAGGTTCATGGCCGGGCTGACCGTCCCAAAAAACCTTGTAGTGTCTTTTTGCCAAAAGCTCGCCTTGTTCGTTGGTGATAGTGAGCTCAACGGCATCCATGCTGTCGCCAAAGAAGTGACTGTTATTGACCCCACTTCCGCAAATTTTGATTGCGTACTTTCTCCCCTGAAAGTCTTTAACCCCACCATTCAGCTGATCGGTGTAGTTGTATTTCTGGCAATCATAATTTTTCCCGCCGACAATAAAATTGGCCACATACAACACAACGCCAAGCCACAATATAATGGCTGGCGTCATTTTTAACAATTCCCGGCCAAATGATTCCTCCGCCCTGTAAATCAAGTATGCTTTGCATCCAAAAAACAGTGCAATTGCTGCCATGAAGCCAATGCCAATCTCGCCAGCAAAATGAAGAGAGGCAACAACAAGTCCGTTGCGGATGTTGTTCGGAAGAAACCAATCCACGATTGCGCACACCAAAATCAATGCAACAATCGAGGCAACGATCAGAAGGAAACTCTTCAGTGACCGATAGAAGTACTGTCGTACGGACGGCATATTGTTTCCAGTTTGATGACGATGGGCTTTTTGAGCTTATAGAGCTGAGGCTTGCTGTAAATCATGAAATCCTCACCTCTTTTGTGTCTCGCCCGCCATTCGTTATAAGACCTGTTGTAGACAGGCCAGTAAACGTCTTTTTCTAGAAATTTCCCAAAGAACCCACGCCTTGTATCAACGGGCTTGCCCACCTCCTTCTTGACGGACAGGTAGTCCCAATTAATCCGCCCCTCCTCAATTGAGCCATTATTATCTAGCCTCACCTTCCATGAAGGTCGAATTTGACCAATCAAATCGTTAGCGGCCAACACATACGAGGTAATCATGCCGCCTTTGTTCCAATGACCAAGATACTGGCTATTTGATGGATCTGTATCGTTGAAGGAATAGTTATCCTTCAGGTAAATGTAAACATGAGTAAGCGCTGCAACCGAATCGATGCAATATTCGGCTGGCTTCTTTTCGTATTTGAAGAATTTTTCACTACGGACTTCAACCCTCCCGATAGCGGCGTAGAGGAGGAAATTCCCCAACGTCGCAGATAGATCGGTCAGGGTGATTCCACTCAGAGTATCAAAGGTGCTGATCTTCTTTTTCTGAATTTGCCAGTCTATGTGAAACTGCCTTATGTCGGAATTGACGACGGCTGTTTCAAAGCTAAGATTGGGGCTCAAGCTTTTCGTATCCGTAAAATTCTTGGTGACGTGCTGGATAATTTTCTTTCTTATTAATGGAAGTGCCTTTTCTGAGTAGATGTCTTCAAAAAGCAATTCACTCAGCCTATCTTTTACCTTGCCATACTTCAAAGCCCAATTGAGGGTGATGGTTGTATCATCGAAAGGCTGTTCCGAATCAGGTTTATCGTTGTAGATATGACTCGGACCGGCGAACCACTTTCTAGCAACCTTAGCTGCCATAGGCCATCTCATTTTTTCCATGGCTCCCGGGACATCCTGAAGGTCAAATTCAGGAACCTTGTCATGGTCCTCAGCCTCGAGTTCCTTTAGCTGAGGCTTAGGTGTTTCTTTCGGCTGCTGCCGCTTCGTCTGTTCTGCAAGCAGCTCCTGGCGCGCGGTTTCCGCTTGCTGGGCCTTGATCTGTTCCGCAGTCGGTTTAGGAGGTGGCGGCGGTGGGGTTTCGCCGGGCGCAAGCCTAGCATATGAGATAGTTTGGATGGTATTGATGGGAACCGCGCCTCGGGACCCATCATGCTCCTTCCATACCCGTCCACGAAAAACTGAAGGTTCGATTGTGTAATACGGAACCTTTCTCACCTTTGCGACCATATCACCTTGCCGTCGGAATATAGGACCCGAATCAATATCATAGGTATGACAAGGTGGGCAACAAGGACAGGAAAAGTCGGACGACGCGCTTATGAGATGAAACCGTCTTCGCTTGATGGAGTCTTCGGCGGGACGTGCAAGAATCACCCGTTTTGGGCATTGAACAACGGCGCAAGGACTGCATTCTTGATGGCGTTCAACACCGCGTTTCCGCACTCTGGCGACCTTTACCCCAATCTTCCCGGCTCGATCGTCGGTCCGTGATACAAGCAGATCCCGACGAGCTGATGAAGTTGCCCCGGCAAGGGCCGGGCGGAAAGCGACCGTGCGCCTTTCGTCCGAACGCCGATTCGGCCCTTCCAGAGCGATGCCAGCAAGAACTTGCCAAGGGGCGCCACTTTTCACGCCAGCGACCGCAAAACCCCACTCCCCAACCCACCAAAAACCCTGTAGAATCGCTGACTCTGCGGGCGTCGTATAATGGCTATTACCCTAGCTTCCCAAGCTAGAGACGTGGGTTCGATTCCCATCGCCCGCTCCAATGCTGTCCTTCCCTTTCAGGGGAACTTTTTCGGGGCAGCTCCGCACTTCCCGCCTACCCATTACCCCCGGCCTGCCGTACCAATCCAACGCGGCGTGTAACACCACCTTCCCGCCCGCTCAGCGGTCCCGAGACTTGCTATACTGCACGGCGATTCGTTCTGGAAATCTGCGTCGCATCCCCGCATAGCGCCCTTAATCAGCGCACCATCCCGCGGAATCCGCGTCAGATTCCAATCGCCGTTGCAACATTCCTCTCTCGGCGCTACATCCGTAGCCGGTCCGTTGTCATTGATGACGTGAAGCTGCCATTTCGGCGGAGAGACCAACGAAACCTGCCCTCTTACTGCTCGCCGTCCTATCGGTCTCGGCTGTCGCCGCCCCGGCGCAAACGCTCACCGACGAGTTGGCCAACCGCAGCGGCATGAGCCCTGCCCAGGTCACGATGCTGCTCGCCAGTTGCGACGCCAATCAAACCAGCATGAAGTTCTGTGCCTGGCGCGACGAGCTGGTGGCCGAGCGCACGCTGCGGCACCTCATCGAGCGCAAGCGCGCAGCCTCCCCGAAATGCGGCGCCGTGCTCGCGCAAACGGTCGCAGCCTGGCAAAGGCGGCGCGACGAAACATGCAAGCAGTCGGCCAAGCAACAATGGGGCGACGGCACGATGCTGTCGGCCGCCGTGGCCATGTGCGCGACGGATCGAACTAAGCAAATGATGCAAACCCTTGCAACGAATAGATGCCCGTAGCGCGCACCGAGCGGCTCGCTTGAAAAAAGCCGCCCCGCACTGTATAGAAATCAGCGTCACCGCCGCAGCGAGAAGCCGGCCCTCGCGTTAAAGCGCGCGCTGCTCGCACAGCAAATGAACAGCGCCCTTTCAAGCCGCGAGGAATTTCCGGCGCGCGTTGCTGTCGATAAGAGGCCTGGCCAACGGCGGTCGAATTCGGCCGCGTGCCCTTTTCTAGCGCAATCGATAAAGATGGAACGGTATTTCATGTCACGCAGGAGCGCTGTCGGGCTACTCGTCGATACCCGCCAAACGCTCGCAAAGGGCTTGCATGAAAAAGCGCAGCAGGAAGTTGAACGCAACCAGCAGAGGCTCCAAGAGGTCGAACGACTGCTGCTCGACGTGCGCGCCGGGCGGACCCGCGAATTCCAACTCGCGTTTCCCAATCCCATCCATGTCATCGTGTCCGACTGAGCGGTCGCCGCGCGCCCTCGACGCGCACGCACGCGCCTGAAATTTCACGCCCGCCGCGCTCTCGTCTACAATCTCGCCCACGACTTTACGCTGGCCACGCGCCGGCGCGCGCCCGACACGCAAGCCGCCCCTTTGGCGGCTTTTTCACGTCACCGGGCGTCGATTGCTTCCGACTTAAGAAATGATGATTCACGATCCAGACAATACGGGCCTGCCGCCCGAGGCCTCCGACGACGCGAGCGAAGCAACGTCCGCCGCTCCGCTCTTTCCGCGCCGCATTCGCAGCTTCGTCACGCGCGCCGGCCGCGTATCGACAGGCCAGCGCCGCGCAATGGACGAACTGGGCCCGCGCTTTATCGTGCCCTACTCGCCCAGCCCCGCGAACTGGGACCTGCTCTTCGGCCGGCATGCACCGCGCGTGCTCGAAATCGGCTTTGGCATGGGTGCGACGACGGCCGAGATCGCAGCGGCGAGGCGCGACGACGATTTCATCGGCGTGGAGGTGCATGAGCCCGGTGTGGGCGCGCTGCTCAAGCTCGTCGGCGAACATGCGCTGACGAACATTCGAATCATTCAGCACGACGCGGTTGAGGTGATCGAGCAGATGATCGAGCCGGGCTCGCTCGACGGCGTGCACATTTTCTTCCCCGATCCATGGCACAAGGCACGGCACCATAAGCGCCGATTGATCCAGCCGCCGTTCGTCGCGCTGTTGGCATCGCGCCTGAAGCCGGGCGGTTATTTGCACTGCGCGACCGATTGGCAAAACTACGCGGAGCAAATGCTGGAAGTGCTAGGGGCGGAGCCTTCCCTCGAAAACACGGCGCAAGACTATGCGCCGCGTCCCGACTACCGTCCCGTGACGAAATTCGAGCGGCGCGGCTTGCGGCTTGGCCACGGCGTGTGGGATCTGGTCTTCAAGCGACGCATGCAATGACGATCTCGCCGCGCCGGTTACCTGGCGCGGCCGGCGCGGCTCACAGGCCCCAATTGAGCGCGTCGCCGTAGCCGATGACGAGCACGATCATGCCGAACGCGATGCGGTACCAGGCGAACGCGGTGAAATCGTGCGTGGCGAGATAGCGCAACAGCCAGCGCACGCAAATAAAGGCACTCGCGAACGCGGCCGCGGTACCCACCGTCAGAATCTCGGCCATATCGGCGAACGCCGTGCCGCGGTGCTTGAGCAGTTCATACAGCGTCGCCCCGCCTATCACGGGGATGGCCAGAAAGAACGAGAACTCGGTGGCGACTCGACGCTCCACGCCCAGCAGCATCGCGCCGATAATCGTCGAGCCGGAACGCGACACGCCGGGAATCAACGCGCAACACTGCGCGCATCCCACTTTCAGCGCATCGAGCGGACGCAACTCGTCGAGTGTCCGAATGCGCCCCGACGCACTGCCCAACCGGCGCTCGCGCGCTTGCGCCCATAGAATGACGATGCCGCCCACCACGAGCGCGAGCGCGACGGGCAGCGGCGCGAAAAGCGCATCTTTGATGAAGGCTTCGAAACAAAGCCCCAGTGCAACGGCCGGAATCGTGGCAATGACGACGTTCAGCGCAAAGCGGCGCTGTGTCGAATCGATCCACACGCCAGACGCCACGCGGCCGATGCGCTGCCGATACTCCCAGCAAACGGCGAGAATGGCGCCGAACTGAATGGCGACGTGGAACGTCTTCGCGGCATCGCCGCCGAAGTTGAGCAGGCTGCCGACGACAATCAGATGCCCCGTGCTGGACACGGGAAGAAACTCGGTCACACCTTCGACGATGCCGAGAATCAGTGCCTTGCCGATCAAGATCCAGTCCATCGATACCCTCTCTCGAAGTGCGAGCAGCCGGGCGTCGATCGAATGCGCGGCCTCTCGCGGCCGCGTATTCGTCATTTCTCGACGATCTGAACGCGTATGCCGTTTGTAAGGATCGTGATTGTACCGGGTTCGAAGTTGGCACCGGCGAATTGCAGTTGCTCGGGCTTGAACGTATAGATCGGATAGCCATCGAGCCACTGCGCGGCGGCAAGCGCCCCGGCCGCTTCGATTTGCTGCTGGTAAGCACGCGCCTGCCCACTCACGTCGACGTGGTCGAGGCTCGGAGAACGCAACACGATGGCGTGGCTCGGCGCGTCATATTGGAGCTGGCTCGTCAGCACGAATGCACCGTCGACAGGCTGTTGCAGAAAGGGGCTTTCGATGTGCGCGTCGACGTGAACGGTGACCCGGTTCGCGCCGGGATCGAAACCGACGACCGGGTTCGTCAGCGCGACCTCGAAGAGCTGCGATACTGTGTGCCGGTAGGGGAACTTGCGCGCCACCGCCGCCTGCACTTGCTCGCGCGAAAACGTGTACTGATCGGGAATGAACGGAAACGTCGTGCTCGCGCACGCCGAGAGCGACCATGAAAGGCACGCGCCGGCAATCGCCGCGCATGCCAAGCCCAACCATCTGCGCCGACAAAGCGCAACCGCGTACGTCATGCATATTCTCCTAGTGAGGTTTCAAGCGCCAGCCGGCCGCGTGTCCGCTTCGAGTTGCGTGAGCCATGCGAGCGCCTGCGCCTGTGACGCGCCGCACATTTGCGGCTGCGGCTGCAAGCCTGAGCAGCATGCAGGCCGTTCGGGACGGCCGAAGATACGGCATCGCGCGTGCTCATCGAGTTGCACGCAGCGCACGCCGGCGGGCTTGCCGCCTGGCATGCCAGGAATCGGGCTCGTGATGGAAGGCGCGATACAGCACGCACCGCAGCCGGGCCGGCATGCATGCTCGGGCACTTGAGACGAACTGAGGCTAGAAGCGCAAGCGTTCACTGCAATGACTCGAATGGGGCGCGCGCCGCACCCGGTAAATCGGATGTGAGGCACGCGGCTTGGTAAAGTGGATGTTTCTCCCGCAATTTTAGAGGATCGAAGTATGCGCGGTACGCGCGCCATTTCCGCGGTGCAAAAGCTCAAGGAGCGCACCGGCAATACCCACTACGCCGCCATTGGCATGCCCGGCGGACTGTTTCGTTTGGTCGATCGCGCGAGCGGTGTCGAGCTGCCGCTGTCAGAGCCGCTGCCCCTCGATGCATTCGTCACGTTCGTCAACGCGATTTCGCCGGCCAAACCCAAAAGGGTCAGCAAGCTCGACGTGGCTTTCGAGGCGCAGATCAAACGCAGCAAACGCTGAGCTGTTCGGCAGGCGCACCCGGTTTGGTACAATCCCGGGGTTTGTTTCCGTCGTACCGAACCGATATCCCAAGTCGTCCTAAGTCCGTCACGTCAAGTCGCCATGAACATCGAGCAAGCCCGTTTCAACATGATCGAACAACAAATTCGCCCCTGGGACGTGCTGGACCAGGATGTGCTGAATTTGCTGTCGGTCGTCAAGCGCGAAAACTTCGTTCCAGCCGCCTACCGCGAAATCGCTTTCGCCGATCTGGAAATTCCGCTGCCCGCGGACGAGCACATGCTCTTCCCGCGCGTCGAAGCGCGAATCTTGCAAGACCTAGCCGTCAAGAAGCATGAAACCGTGCTCGAGATCGGCGCCGGCTCGGGCTATATGGCCGCTCTGCTCGCGCATCGTGCTCGCCACGTGTTGAGCGTGGACATTCGCCCTGAACTCGTTGAACTGGCCAAGCGCAATCTCGCCGAGAACGGCGTGACGAACGTGGAAGTCGTGCTCGGCGACGGCTCGCGCGGCTGGCCCGCCGCCGCACCGTACGACGTCATTTGCGTGTCGAGCGGTCTGCCCGTGCTGCCGCAGGAAATGCTCGAGCAGTTGAAGATCGGTGGCCGCCTCGCCGCGTTCGTCGGCACGGCGCCCGTAATGAAGGCGCAAGTCATCACGCGTATCGACGAAAAGCAATTCCGCGTGGCCGACGTGTTCGAAACGTACATCGAGCCGCTCGCGAACGCCGTTCAGCCGCCGCGCTTCAAATTCTAAGCATCGCGTTCCCGGCATTACGCCGGGCACAGGCGCGGCGCGTGCTCCGCGCGCCATCGTTTCCTCCCTCCGATCGATCGCCCATCATGCAAAACCTGACCGCGCCCGCACTCGCCGAATGGCTCGCCGACTCATCGCGCCCTGCTCCTGTGTTGCTCGACGTGCGCGAGCCGTGGGAAATCGCGACCGCGCACATAGCCGGCTGCGTGGATATCCCGATGCGCGATATTCCCGCGCGCAGCGAAGAGCTCGACGACGAAGCGCAGATCGTCTGCATCTGTCATCACGGCGCGCGCAGTGCGAACGTGGCGATGTTTCTAGAAGGACGCGGCTTCAAGAACGTGTTCAATCTGCAAGGCGGGATCGACGCGTGGTCGCGTCAGGTCGATGCGAAGGTGCCGCTTTATTGAGCATTGCTCGTCGAGCGTTCATTCAGACAGATAGAAAGCGCCAGCCGAATTGGAAGCGCGCCTACCCGTCGATCCCTTCGCTATGCGGCAGCAAAGCCGCCAGGACGTCTACGGTGCGCTCGGTCGCGCCACGGTGACGCGCGGCGAAGGCCGACGCGGCCGCGCCCATCGCCACGCGCCGCGACTTGTCGGCGAACAGCTCGCCGAGCACGCGCGCCAGATCGGCCGGGTCGGCCACCTGCACGGCCGCGCCCACGGCGACCGCATCGGCCGTCGCCTGCGAGAAGTTGAATACGTGCGGGCCAATCAGCACGGGCACCCCTACTGCGCAAGCTTCGATCAGATTTTGCCCCCCGAGCGGCAATAGGCTACCGCCGATGAAGGCCACGTCCGATGCGGCATAGTAGGCGCCGAGTTCGCCCATCGAATCGCCGAGCAAAACGGACACTTCGCGCGGTAGCGGCGCGTTCGCAAAAGCCGCCGTGGCCGCCGCCGCGAGCGGCGCCCCGCCCCACGCCGAGCGCCGCATCGCGCGCAGCCCCCGCCGCTCGACGAGCGCGGCCACTTCGTCGAAACGCTGTGGATGACGCGGCACGAGGATCAGCAGTGCGTCTTCGACGCCCAAGGCCGCGAACGCGTCGAGCACGAGCGCTTCCTCGCCCTCGCGTGTGCTCGCGGCAACCCAGACGGGCCGAGCGCCGATCGCGGCACGCCAGGCACGTCCGCGCGCGACGATCTCGGGCGGCGTCGCCATGTCGAATTTCAAGTTGCCTAGGACGGCGATATTGCGCGCACCGAGCGCCGTGAGGCGCTCCGCATCGGACGGGCTTTGCGCCAGCACGCGTGTGAAGCCGCCGAAGACCTCGCGCGTCGCTGCCCCGAAGCGGGACGCACGCTTGAACGAGCGCGCCGACATGCGCGCGTTCGTCAGTACGAGGGGTATGTCGGCCGCACGGCACTCGTCGATCAATGTTGGCCACACTTCCGTTTCCATGACGATGCCCAGCGACGGGCGCCAGACGCGCAAGAATCGGCGCACGGTGTTCGGCAGGTCATACGGCAAGTAGCAGCGCAGCACCCGCTCGCCGAAGAGCTCCACGCTTGTGGCGCGACCGCTCGGCGTCATGTGCGTGACGAGCAAGCGTGCGTCGGGGCGCGCTTGCATCAACGCCGCGATCAGCGGCTGCGCCGCTCGCGTCTCGCCGACGGACACGGCATGTACCCAGATCAACGGCGCATCGTCCTCAGGCAAACGGCCGCGAGCGAAACCAAAGCGCTCGCCGATGTGTTCGCGATAGCCGCGTTCGCGACGCGAGCGAATCAAGAGCCGCAGAACGGCCAGCGGCGCAATGATCCACCACAACGCGCGATAGACGAGCCTCAACATGTTCGCCCTCCCGCAGATGCGACACCCCGCGCGAGGGAGGCGGCCGCTAGAGCCCAGCGCGCCGAATGGACACCGCGATGCACCGGCATCAAACCAGCGCGCGGCCTTCGAGCCGCTCCAGAATGCCGAGCGGCGCGCACTCGGGCTGCACCATCGCGCGAACCGGCAGAAAGAACGTCTGCTCGAGCATGTACTGCCCCGACATCGCGGCATGCGATGTTTGATCGGAGAAGCAAATCCACGTGCTGCCGGGGGGGAAAGGAATCGTCTCTTGCGGACACGCCTTTTGATAGTCGAGGTCCGCTTTCATGCCGTCGTGCAAATTAAGCATCAGGTGATCGTAGGCGCTGCGCGGCGATTTGGTGATGTGAAGCGCATTGAGCAGCCAGGCCGAGCCGGGCATTTGCCGCTTGATGTTCGGCAGGAAGCGCCGGGCCACGTGTTCGAACGGCTCGCCGACGCGCCACACGCGCGGCTCGCCGTGCGGATTGATATTGGCGAACACGCGCATGATGCGCTCGCCGCGATTGGGCCGAGACGGGAAGGCGTCGACGTGCAGCCGGCTGTCGTCCTTGCGCCAAGACGTATCGCGCGTTTCCACGCGCCGCAGGCGCAGGCTCGTCGGCGCCGGCCGCAACGCGTCTCGGTACTCGGGCAGCAAATGGTCGACGAGCATGCGCGCCTGCATTTGATAACGCGCAACAAGGGCGCGCACGGCCGATTGCGTGACGCCGTCGCCGACCACGCCATGCAACGCACCGCCGGATGGATCGAGGCTGATGTTTTTGCGGTCGGGATCGGCCAGCGCGGGATCGAGCAGAGCCGTTTCGCCGCCTTCGATCGCGAAGCGCAGGTTCGGAAAGTACAGGACCTTGCCTGTTTCGAGCGCAATGCGCAGCGTGTCGCGCGTGACGGAGAGGCCCGAGCCCGCCCAGTCCGTGCAGCTCACTTCAAGGATTTGCGATTCTTTCATTGTTCGCCTAAGCGCGAGCGATTACAGCAGGCCGAACCCGGCGAGCGCGGCCTTGACATGCGGCAGCGTCGGAGGGTCGCCCGCGGTACCGAGATTGACGACGCATGGCGACCAATAGCCGCCCGTACGCCATGCGGTGGCGAAATTGTACAACTCGACCGTCGGCCGCTTCAGCGCCGCGGCAATATGCACCAAGCCGGTATCGACGCCGACCGTCGCAGCCGCCGCATCGAGCAGCCCGACGACGGCCGGCAGCGACAGGCGCGGCGGGACGATCGCCGCGGCACCGAATTCCTTGGCCAGACGCTCGCTCGTGGCGCGCTCCGCATCGCTGCCCCAGGGCAGCACGAGCGAGGCGCCGCGCGTGACCAGCGCTTGGCCGAGTTCGATCCACGACGCGTCCGGCCATTGCTTGTCCGCGCGCGACGTGGCATGCACGAGCACAACATAAGGCACGGGCAGGTTCAGCCCCACCTGCGCCAACGCGCGCGAGGCGCGCGACGTATCGAGTCCGAACTCGATGTCGTCCGTCGGCTCGGGGCGCGGCGCGCCGATCGCCTGCGCGACGAGCTGGCGCGTGCGTTCGACAACGTGCGTGCGCGGCTCGATCGGTACCCGCCGGTCGTAGAAGAACCGCACCGGCCACTCGAAGCCCGCGCCATCCGTGCGATTGCCGAGCCCCGCGAGCGGGCCGCGGGCCCAACTCGCGACCCAAGCCGTCTTGATCAAGCCCTGGCAGTCGATAACGAGGTCATAGTGCTCATCGGCCAGCGCGCGCCGAAATGCCGCGACCTCTCGCCAGGTCGCGGCCGAGAACGGCCGCTTACGCCAGCGCCGCAGCGAGAACGGAATCGCGCGGCGCACGCCATGCACGAGCGTGACGAGATCGGCGAAGCTTTCTTCGACGAGCCAATCGACTTGCGCGTCGGGATAGACGCGCCGTATGTCGGCGACGGCCGGCATGTTATGAACGACGTCACCAAGCGACGACACGCGAACGAGCAGTATCTTTTGCACACTGAAAGGAAAAAGAAAGGTGCGGCATTGCAGGCAAGGCGGGGTGCGAGAAGCTTGCCCTCGTCGAACGCTGCCTGAAGGGCTGGGATTCTACCGCGCCTGCGTCGGGTTTTCGGTTTGCGGTATGCGCGATGCGGCAGCCGCGAGTGCCAACTCGCGTCACGCTTGCTTACACATCCCAACTCTCGGAAGGCACTACAATGCTCGTCTTCGAATCACGCGCTTGGCAAGAGCGCAGCACCTGACAAGCATCATGCCTAGTTCGTTTCGCTTAGTCCGCGTGGCCCTGTCGTTCGCTGCTGTCACGGCTCTCGCCGCGTGCTCGAGCGCGTCGCAGCCGAAATTCCAGCAAGAACTGTTCGATACGGGAGCGAGCCCGTTCTCGCGCACGTTCAAAGTCGGCAGCGCAGACGCGTGCGAAGCCGCGCGCCGCGCCCTGCTCAATCAAGGCTATTTGACGACGCTCACGCAAACCGATCGCATCGACGCGACGAAGGATTTTCAGCCGAGCGGCGACTCGCACATCACCGTGGAAGTTCACGTCGTCTGCACGCCGGGCGTGGATGCCGACGGTTCCAGCATCATGTACGCCAACGCGATTCAAAGCGGCTATGCGCTCAAAAAGAGCGACACGTCGGCCAGCGTCGGCCTGAGCGTGTTCGGCTCGCTCTCGTTGCCGATCCGCTCCAATAGCGATGCGATGGTGAAAGTGTCGAGCGAAACGATTCAATCGAACGCGTTCTATAACGGCTTCTTCGATTCGGTCAGCCACTATGTGACCACGCTGATCAAAACGGCGCCCGTGCCGGCCGGCAACGTCACGACGACGACGCTACCCGGGCCAGCGCCCATGATCGTTTCGCCATTGACGCCCAACGCTCCTGCCACGCCGGCCGGCTCGGCCGCCTCCTCGGCTTCCGTCACGGCGCAGCCTGCGGCATCGGCGCCCTTGCCGCTGCCCATCGGCCCGGCGGCGCCACCCGCGGCGCCGCAATAACGTCAGGGGCCGCGCTAAGGCGGCCCCAAGTCGGAAGAGCGCTCGGAATTAGAACGGCAGCTTGGCGTCAGGTTTGGCCGCGAGGATCACGCGACGGAAATCGTTCTGGATGCGAGCCAGCGCGTCGGCGTTGTCGGCCTCGAAACGCATCACGACAACGGGCGTCGTATTCGACGAGCGAGCGAGCCCGAACCCGTCCGGATACTCGACGCGCAAGCCGTCGATCGTGATGACTTCATCCGCGCCGGTAAACTGCGCTTCCTTCTGCAGGCGCCCGATCAACGCGAAGTTCTCGCCTTCCTCGAGCTTGAGCTGCAGCTCCGGTGTGGACAGCGAATTGGGCAGATCGTTGAGCACCTTGCTCGGATCGGTCTCGCGCGCGAGCAATTCGAGCAGGCGCGCGCCCGTATAAAGTCCATCGTCGAAGCCGTACCAGCGATCCTTGAAGAACACGTGGCCGCTCATTTCGCCGGCGAGCGGCGCGCCCGTTTCGCGAAGCTTCGCTTTGACGAGCGAATGGCCCGTCTTCCACATCACCGGATCGCCGCCCTTCTCGCGCACCCACTTCGCCAGATTGCGCGTGCATTTGACGTCGTAGATGATCTGCGCGCCCGCATTGCGCGACAGCACTTCCTGCGCAAACAGCATCAACTGGCGATCGGGATAGATGATTTGTCCGTCCTTCGTCACGACGCCGAGACGATCGCCGTCGCCGTCGAACGCGAAGCCGATCTCGGCGTCCGTCTCCTTCAATGCGCGAATGACGTCCTGCAGATTCTCGGGGTGCGCCGGATCGGGGTGGTGATTCGGAAAATTGCCGTCGATTTCGGTGAAAAGCTCGACGAGCTCGCAGCCCAGCGCTTTGAACAAACGCGGCCCCAACGCGCCTGCAACGCCGTTGCCGGCGTCGACGACGATCTTCATCGGCCGCGCAAGCTTCACATCGCTCACGATGCGCTCGATGTACTTGTCGGCGATGTCGTGCTGCTCATAGCTGCCCTCGCCGCTCGCGAAGTCGTCCTGTTGGACGCGCTGGAAGAGCGCTTGGATCTGCTCACCGTAAATGGCGGCGCCGCGCAGCACCATCTTGAAGCCGTTGTAATCGGGCGGATTGTGGCTACCCGTGACGACGATACACGAATCGACGCGGCGCTCCCCGCCCTTGAGCGCGAGCGGCACGCTCGCGGCGAAATAGCCGACCGGCGTGGGCACCATGCCGATGTCGACGACATCGACGCCCGCCGCGCGCAACCCTTGCGCGAGCGCTTCGATCAGCGAGGGACCGGATAGGCGGCCGTCGCGCGCGACGACGACGGCATCGCCGCCCTGCGCGCGCACTTCGCTGCCGAATGCCCTGCCGACCAGCCGTGCGACGTCCTCATCAAGCGTTTTACCAACGACACCTCGGATGTCATACGCCTTGAAGATGGATTGCGAGATCATTGATGGCTCTCTCTTTTAGCTGGATTGGAAAAATGCTGACGCCGACAACCCACATATAATTGCGGTTTTTTCGGACGGCGCGCGTCGCGCCCATTTTAATGCGCATCTGCCCCTTGGTTAAACGGCCGTACGAGATCACGGCCGAAAAGCGCGCCATGTCCGTGCCGGCACTCATGCGGCGAGCAAGATTCCTGCCTTTTCCTTTCATCCCATGCTGAGACGCATTGCCCACCCGGACGTCGCGAAAGCCGCGGCGAATATCGTCTGGCTCGGACTCGAGCGGCTGACGCAAATCGTCGTG
>CAYRLJ010000109.1:0-14245 GCA_964425025.1 uncultured Burkholderia sp.
AGAAATGTCGTGTTTTGACCTCGGTATGCTTGGCGGTTCCCCGCGGGACGACGGAGCCGGCCATGCGTACGACTGCACTGGTGACATTGAACATGCGAGCGCCTCGGCCGGGTCGCCGAGCGCCTAGCGGATTTTCGGCACTACCGGGTTGACAGGATGTCCGCATCCACTGCGTTGATATCGGTATAACCGCACAGCGCCATCGTGGTGTCGAGTTCTTTTGCAATGATGGCGAGACTCTTCTCGACGCCTTCCTGACCCATTGCCGAGAGCCCGTATAGAAACGCGCGCCCGATCATCGTGCCGCGGGCGCCCATCGCCACCGCCTTCAGCACGTCCTGTCCGGTCCGGATGCCGCCGTCCAGCCACACCTCGATGTGATTTCCCGCGGCATCGACAACGGCGGGCAACGCCCTGATTGACGATAGCGCGCCGTCCAGTTGACGGCCTCCGTGATTGGATACCACGACGACATCCGCACCTGCGTCGGCCGCATGCAACGCATCGATCGGATCGAGAATGCCCTTGACTATCAGTTTCCCCTTCCAGCGTTTTCGCACCCACTCGACATCCGCCCAGCCAAGGGTCGGGTCGAACTGGTCATTTGTCCACGAATCGAGAGAAGACATGTCAGTCACGCCGTCGACGTGCCCGACGATGTTGCCGAAGTGACGCCGCCGCGTACGCGCCATCTGCATGCACCAGCGCGGCTTGCTCACCATGTTCAGCAGGTTCGGCAATGTGATGCGCGGTGGCGTTGACAAACCGTTCTTGATGTCTTTATGGCGCTGCCCGCCGATCTGGAGATCCATCGTCAGCACAAGCGCGCTGCAGCCTGCGGATGCGGCGCGAGCGATCAGCCGCTCGACGAACGCGCGGTCGCGCATCATGTAGAGCTGAAACCAGAAGGGGCCCGGCGCGTTTTCCGCCACGTCCTCGATCGAACAGATGCTCATCGTCGACAATGTGAACGGCACCCCGAATCGCTGGGCCGCGCGTGCAGCAAGGATTTCTCCATCAGCTCGCATCATTCCGGTCAAGCCGGTCGGCGCCAACGCAACGGGCATCGTGACGCCGTGTCCTGCCATCGTTGTCCGGAGCGTGCGACTTTCGATATTGACGCCGACCCGCTGGCGCAGCTTGATCGCCTGAAAATCGGCTTCGTTCGCCTGATAGGTCGACTCGGTATAAGACCCGACGTCGATGTAGTCATAGAACATGCGCGGAATGCGCTGTTTCGCCAAGAAACGGAGATCTTCGATGCAGGTGATCGGGACGGGCATAAATTGCTCCAGAACGTTGCACCGATGCTACCGGCCTCCGTTGCTTCAGTGTCGGAAATGTTGTCAGGTCCGGCACGAAAGAAATTCCGATTCCTCCATTACCACCTGCTCGCAGACGCTGCTGAGCCATCGGGCAAATGCGCCTGCGGCCCCCTGCGACGCATGCGGCATCAGGCAATAAGGGGTGGCGGGACACACGACTCCGCGAAACAAGGGAACGAGCGTGCCGTCCGCGAGCCAGCGGCGCGCCAGCGCCGGGCTCCCAAGCGCGATGCCCTGGCCGCTGGCCGCCGCCTCTAGAAGAAGCCCGAGGTCCATCAATTTCGGGCCGTGCGTCGGCTCCGGCCAGTCGAGGTTCGCGGCGCGGAACCAAGGTGTCCAGGGTTCCAGCGGGGTGCGCAACAACGGCATCGCGGTAAGGTCCGCAGGTTCGTGGACGGGCCCGAGCCGTTGCAGCAGCGAAGGCGCGGCCAACGGCGTTATGCAATCGAGCATCAGCGCCATCCCACCGACGCTGACGGGATCGCCGCCGCGAATCCAGAGGTCGGAATCGGGCGCCGCTGTGTCCGCGTTGGGCGCGGTGAGCACGATCTCGAGTTCCAGCTCGGGATGCGCTGCCGTGAACGCCGCGAGGTGCGGCATTATGATCTGTCGCGCGAATGTCGGGGGCGAGCAAACGCGCAGTCGCTCCTTCTGTTCGCCGTGTTTCTGATGCAGCGACACAGCAGCGAGAAGGCGCAGCGGGCTTCGCAATTGGTCCAGGTACTCCTTGCCGATCGGTGTCAACGTCAATGACTTTCCGCTACGCACGAGCAATTGCACACCTAGCAACTGCTCCACAACTGCTACCCGTTTGGCGATGGCGCTGCCCGTCACGCAAAGCTCGTCCGCCGCCCGTTCGAAAGTGCCGTGGCGCGCGGCTGCCTCGAAGGCGAGCAGGCCATCGAGGGACGGAAGATGGGGGCGGGAAGCGTTCATTCGGAGATTCTAATGGAACGGGCATGCAGTCCAAGCAGCATGGTGTCGGCAAGCACTGGATCCAACGGGACGAATCCGTTCTTCGTTCGTCACGCTTGCAGCGAAATCCATTTCATGAGATGTGGCGGATTCTGAGCAAATCCCGGCCAACCCGCCGAAAGGCTTTGTGCGAATAACAGCGAAGATCCGCGCGAAGTCCGCCGCTCACCGGCCTTTCCAGACAGGAGCTCGTTTCTCCGCAAAGGCACGCGGACCTTCGAGATGGTCCTCGCTAGAATACAACGTGTCCACCGTCGGAAACTGCCGCCCTGTGATTCGATTCAGCGCATCCTGGAAGGTCATCGCCTCAGCTGCACGCGTGACTTCCTTGATTGCGGCGAAGACGAGCGGCGGGCCGCCTGCCAGCAGCCGGGCGATTTCCCACGCACGGTCCATCAGCGAAGCGGCGCTCACTACCTCATTCACCAAACCCCAGCGGTGTGCTTCCGCTGCATCCATCCATCGGCCGGTGAAAAGAAGGTCCATCGCAATATGATATGGAATGCGTTTCGGCAGCTTCAGGGTGGCGGCGTCGGCTATCGTCGAGATGTTGATTTCGGGTAGCGCAAAGCGACTGTGGTCGGCAGCCAGAATGAGGTCAGCCGATAGCGCGAGTTCGAACCCACCGCCGACCGCCATGCCATTCACGGCCGCAATAACGGGTTTGTTAAGGTCGCGCAACTCCTGTAGCCCGCCGAATCCGCCCACACCGTAATTGCCATCGACGAGTTCGCCGCCGGCAGCAGCTTTCAGGTCCCAGCCCGCACTGAAAAACGTATCCCCAGCCGACGCGACGATGGCGACGCGCATATTCGGGTCGTCGCGAAATGCTCGAAACGTCTCGCCCATCAAGCGGCTGGTTGCGAAGTCGATGGCGTTCGCCTTCGGCCGGTCGAGGATGACTTCCAAAATGCCGCCGTCGCGACGGGTACGCACCGCATCAGTCATCGACTTTCTCCAAATGTAAAAGGACGTCCGCAGCAGAGGCGCCATGCCCTACATGCCCGACGATAAGCGGGTTCACGTCGAGTTCGACAATGCTGTCAGCGTGCGCGACGGCAAAGTCCGCTATCAGACGAATTGCCCGGACGGCCGCGTCGACATCGCCAGGTGGCTTCCCGCGATACCCCGTCAGCAACGGTGCGCATTTCAGTTGTCTCAGGGCGGCGCCTATGTCAGCTTCGGTCGCTGGAAGAAGGAGTGAAGCCGAATCGTTGAGCAGCTCGACCAGCACACCGCCCGCGCCCAGCGTCATGAGCAGGCCAGCGACAGGGTCTTTCGTGACGCCGACAATCAGCTCGACTGCACAGCTCTGAATCATCCGTTCAACGAGCAGTCCGTTGCCAACGCTCTCCAATATTTCCGCAGCTTCGCGGACCGCCTGACTTGACCCGAGTCCGAGAACGACTCCGCCGGCCTCGCTTTTGTGGGCGATACCTAGTGCCTTGAGCGCGACAGGAAAGCCAATCACTTCAGCGGCGTCTGACGCCTCATTGGGGGTTGATGCTCGGCGACCCGCGGGAACCGGGACATCGCTGAGAGAGAGTAAGCGTTTGGCCTCGGCCTCATCGAGCACCTTTGAAGCATGGCCGTTGCGGTGTCGAGGAAGGGCTAACTTTTCAGGCAGCGCTTCACGCCATGCCGCAGCAATGAAGGCAGCCGCATCGGCCGCCGCAAGCGCCTCGTCGATGCCGGCGAGAGGCGCAATCTTCTGCGCAATAAGACTTAGAGCCTTGTCTTCGGGCAGGTTCTCAGGCAAGGAGGACACAATGGCGCCTTTCGCATCGGTGTTCCGCAATGCCTTGATGTACGCGCTCTCCGTGACCCGCCAATCCGAAGGGTTGCATCGGTCCTCGCGCGGGTAGTCGAGCACCAGGCAATTGAGCGAAGCGGCCCCGCTGAGAACGCCGGTGAACGTTTCAGTCATCGCCCGTTCGTCGTGCCAGATGAACGTATGGTAATCAAGCGGATTGGCCACCGTGACAAGCGGGCCGAGCACTTCTTTAATTCGCTGTTGCTGTGTCGCTTCGAATGGCATGAAACGAACCGACGTAGCCAGCGCCGCATCCGCCATCATGGATGCTTCTCCACCGGAACAACTCATGGAAGTCAGATTCCGGTTCTCGAGCGGACCATGAACGTGAAGCAGCTTCAGCGTTTCGATGAGCGCAGGCAACGAATTCACGCGAGCGATGCCTAGGCGTTTCAACAACGCGGAGGACGCCGCGTCGGTGCCAGCGAGGGACGCCGTGTGTGTGAACGCAGCAGCCTGGGCCTGCGGCGACTTCCCGACCTTGATCGCCACGATGGGTTTGCGCACGCTGCGAGCTTTCGCAGCAAGTTCTTCGAATGCCCGAACGTCGCCGAAACCTTCTATATGAAGCCCAATACAGGTCACGCGCTCATCGTCGAGCAAGGCGGAGGCAATCTGGGCGAGACCAATCTGCGCCTGGTTGCCCACTGTGATGAGATAGGCAAGCGGTAGCCCGCGCTTTTGCATCGTCAAGTTGATGGCCATATTCGACGACTGCATCACGATTGCGGCGCCGCGATTGTCAGCGATGCGTCGACCGCCGTGCTGGTCCGGCCAGAGAAGCGCTCCATCAAGATAATTGATAAGGCCGTAGCAGTTCGGCCCGATGATGGGCATTTCGCCAGCGGCGGATAGAAGTGAGCGTTCCAGGTCTGCGGCCTCTGCGTCCTCGTTCTGAGCCTCGCGAAAGCCGGATGCAAAGCAGACCGCTCCGCCCGAACCGCGCTCGGCAAGGGCTCGCACGATTTCGACCGTCAATTGACGATTCACCCCAACGAACGCGGCGTCCGGCGCGTTAGGCAAATCCGCGATTGACCTATAGCATCTGCGACCGGCAACTTCGTCGAGGCTCGGATGCACCGGCCAAATCTCGCCGGCGAACCCCATCTTCTCGCTCTGCTCGACTACTGCACGAGCCTGGCGCCCACCGACTACGGCAATCGAGCGGGGACGCAGCAGACGATTCAAATTCATACGCGAAGCTGAAAGTGCATTTGCCTTTTCCATCGCTCATGCCCCGAGCGGACGCAGCAGCTCCCGACTGATGATGTGCCTCTGAATTTCGGACGTACCGTCCCAGATTCGTTCGACCCGAGCATCACGCCAGAATCGCTCTAACGGCAATTCGTCCATCAAGCCCATTCCGCCATGAATCTGAATGGCCTCATCCGTGACGCGCGCGAGCATCTCCGACGCATACAGCTTAGCGCTGGCGATTTCGCGGCCGGCGCTTCCTCCTTTATCGAGCTCCCATGCCGCTTTCATCGTCAGAAGATCCGCTGCATCAATCTCGGTAATCATGTCCGCGAGCTTGAACCCCGTGCCCTGAAAACGGCCGATGGGTTGGCCGAATTGCTTCCGCTGCGACGCATAATCGACCGCGTAATCGAACACCCGCCGTGCACGCCCGACGCACATCGCAGCGACCGTCAGTCGGCTCGCGTACAGCCATTCATTGGCAACGTCAAAGCCCCGGTGGAGCTCACCAAGTATCTGCGACGTCGGAAGGTAGCATTCGTCGAAATTCAGAATGTTGTTGTGATAGCCACGGTGCGACACTGACTTGTATCCCGGGCGAATCTCGAAACCTTGGGTGTTTCGGTCCACCAGGAAGCTGGTAATCTTTTGGCGCCCATCGTCGTCTTGCCCGCTCGCGGCGAAGACAATGAAGAAGTCCGCCACGTCGCCGTGGCTGATGAAATGCTTCGAGCCATTCAATACCCACCCGTCACCCCGTGCACGTGCCGTGCATTGCATTCCGCGCACGTCAGAACCTGCGCCAGGCTCCGACATCGCAAGGGCGTCGATTTTCTCGCCTCGCGCCGCAGGCAACAGGTATCGCTCTTTCTGCTCGTCATTGCACGCAAGCAATATGGCCGACGGCCGGCCCCAGAACGTGTTAAGTGCCATCGAAGCTCGGCCCAGTTCTCGCTCGAGAAGCGTCATCGTTACATGGTCCAGGCCTCCACCACCAACGTCGGTCGGAAGGTTCGGCGCCCAAAAGCCCAGTTCCCTCACCTTGCGTCGAATATCGTTTGCAATCTCTGACGAAACAACCCCGCTGCGTTCGACCTCGCCTTCAAGAGGATAAAGCTCCTGCTCAACGAATTTTCGAACCGTAGAGACCACCATCTGCTGCTCTAACGTCAATCCAAAATCCATGTCAGCCCTCGATTTTTAGACGTCGATACCACGCACCGACGTGTGCGAAGACGCGTGAACGTAAATGAAAAAGGTCAGAAATACAGCCCCGGGGCCGCGGCGGACAGGAACGTCTAGCCGATCGGTGTGCTTGGACTATCCAAAGCACTTCGCTTTCAATGCAACCCGCGGCGTCTACGGCATGCAACTGAAAGTCAGAGTATCCAGAGAGAAAACGACCAAATCGACTGAAAGCGACTCTTTCTAGCCCTCGCGCGACTGGCGCAGCAGACGGTGCAAAGTCACCAAGCCGCATGAACAGCGAACTTGGCCAAGCGATCCATCATCGAATCGCATCCGTGAAGTTGTGCGAGCGTCACATACTCGTCGGGTTTGTGCCCTTGATCCATGCTGCCTGGGCCGCAAACGACAGTCGGAATACCGGCGCGATTGAATAGCCCCCCCTCGGTTCCGAATGCGACCGTACCGAACTCGTCCGAGCCGCAAAGCACCGCTAGAATCCGAGCCGGCTCGCTATCGGGCGGGGTCGCGAGCCCCGGGTATTCGGAGAGCGGTTCAAGACGGATGTCAGCGTCGGATTTCACCGCGCGCATCCTCGGTAGCAGTGCCGTCTGTGCATACGTCTGCAAGTCGTCGGCGACCTCGTTCGCATCGAAGCCCGGGAGCGCGCGTACTTCGAAATCGAACTCGCATTCCGCGGGCACGATGTTGAGCGCGCGGCCGCCTTTGATGACGCCTGTCTGCACGGTCGAATACGGCGGGTCGAAACGTTCGTCGTGATGCTCGGGTTGGGCCAACCGCTCGCCGATTTCTTCCAGACGATTAATAAGACGTGCCGCGTATTGAATGGCGTTGACGCCATATGGTGCATAGGCGGAATGACAAGGCGCGCCCTTCACCTGACAGCGCATTGCGAGTTTGCCTTTATGGCCGAGCACCGGTTTCAACTCGGTCGGCTCGCCAATGAGACACAGCAAAGGCTTCTGCGTCCGCTTCTCCAGGTCCGCGAGCATCGGCCGTACGCCGAGACACCCGATTTCTTCATCGTAGGAGAACGCGAGATGTACCGGAATACTGAGGTCACTCTCGACGAACAGCGGCACCGCGGCCAAAGCCGACGCGAGATAACCTTTCATATCGGCCGTGCCGCGTCCGTAGAGCCGCCCTTCTTTCTCGCTCAGCTTGAACGGATCGACTGTCCACGCTTGTCCATCGACCGGTACGACGTCCGTGTGACCCGACAGCACGATGCCGCGACGATCGAGCGGCCCGATGGTCGCGAACAGATTCGCCTTCGTGTAATCCGCGTTGTAGAACAACTGGCTTTCGACGCCGAGTTTTGTGAGGTAATCACGAATGAACTCGATCATTTCAAGGTTCGAATCGCGGCTGACTGTCGCGAAACCGATCAGCCGCTCGAGCAGATCGCGGCTCGTCATGTTACGCATCGCCCGGCACCCCGTAGCTGGGCGCTGCGGTCGGGTTCAACGCGCGGGTCACGTAGTCCTGCATCTGCGGCTTGTAAGCCTGCCACAGGCCATCCAGCTCGAGGATGGGATCGTCATCGGCCCAGTCGATGCGCAGATCGACGAGCGGCCAACTCTGCTCGCCCGCGATCTTCAGCGCCGCCGAATGCACCGGACCCGCTTCGCCGCCCGCTGCAATCGCTGCATACATCGCCGCGAGCAGTCGATCCGCAAGCTGGCCGGACGCGTTCTCGAATGCTGAAATCATCACTTCGATCACGTGAGTTCCCGCGAGCATGTTGCCCGCCGCGACGCATTGCTTGCCCGCTACCGCGTGATACGTGCCGAGCGCCTGCTTGCCACTGAAAAAACCGGTGCGGCCTTGCGCGTCGACAACGGTCACCTGACGATACTCATTCCATTCGCTCTCCCCCAGCGCGCGATCCAGCGCTGCAGCCGGCTCGAGCTTCGCACTTTCCATATGATCGAGAATCCGCGGACCGAGCGCGGGAAGCGTCACGTTCTGGGTCGCGACAACGCCAACGCCCGCGCGCACCCATGGACAACGCGCGCCCACCGCGATGCTCGATGAACTGATCGCGATGCCGAGTTGCCCAGTCTGTTCACATCGTCCGACGATAGAAAAAGTCATGTGCGATCCCTTTAAGTCTTTCAGGCCTGAGGCGGCGTCCATCCATCGGGGATGACGGCGATCACGTCGATCTCCATCAGCCATTCGGGCTGACCGAGCGCGACGACGGTGAGTCCGGTCGAAATCGGAAACACGCCCTTCAGCCACTTGCCGACTTCGCGATACACGGGCTCGCGAAAGCGCACGTCAGTCAGATACGTGGTCGTCTTGACGATATGCGATAAATCGCTGCCCGCCTCTTCGAGCAATTGCTTTACGTTCTTCATCGCCTGTTCGGCCTGCGCTTGCGGATCGCCCAGACCGACGAGATTGCCATCGAAGTCGGTGCCGATCTGACCGCGCACATAAACGGTATTGCCCGCACGCACGGCCTGACAAAGATCGTTGTCGAGCGATTGATTCGGGTACGTATCCTTCGTGTTGAACATGCGGATACGGGTATGCGTTGGTTGGCTCATTGAAAGCACCCTGAGGCTTGATATGTTTGAACTTAGTTGACGCCCATTTCGCTGACCTTATGGACGCGCGATGCTTCC
Source organism: uncultured Burkholderia sp. (assembly GCA_964425025.1). GTDB lineage: Bacteria > Pseudomonadota > Gammaproteobacteria > Burkholderiales > Burkholderiaceae > Trinickia. The sequence continues at coordinate 9,150 of CAYRLJ010000109.1, forward strand.
GGCACGACCTCCACGCGCCTTTCGTCGACATGGAGCTGCGGCTCGTCGTAGTAAGCGAGGTATTTGCGCTGCGTGGCGATGTGATCGGCGATATGTTTTGCGTCGTGCCATACGCCCCAGATGAACGCGGAGCCACGGCGCGAGAGCCACGGCAAGCCGAGAAAATAGATGCCCGGCTCTTTCGCGACGCCGCGCTGATGTTTCGGCTTGCCCTTTTCATCGAATGCATCGACTTGCAGCCAGGTGAAGTCGACCGCATAACCCGTCGCCCAAATGATCGACGTCACGACTTCCTTCGCAAGATCCAGTTCGAGAAGCGGATGTTTCATGCATTCCGGATCGGCCGGAATGATCCGTGCCTCGGGTTCTTCCGGAAGATCGAGGCCGTTGCGCTCGGCATAAGCGTCGGCTGCATCGAGCAGCGACAAATAGTTCTCGTCGCCGCGACGAATGTTATCGGCGAGATCGGCTTCGAACGCGACGACGGTACCGTCGAACGATTTCGTCAGACCGACGAGCGTGATGCCCTGATGCGCGAGACGCCTGAAGTCGACCGTATGGCCGCCGCGTGCACCACTCACCGCGATTGTCACGTGTTCGCGGCCGGGCTTCATCACTTCCGCGTCCCACTCACCGAGGACGCCGAGCCACCAGCAGAAGTCGCGTCCACGATAGCCACGCGGCGGACGGTCATGCGCGCCAACCGACAAATACACGCGCCGGCCCGCGCGCTGCAATTCATCGGCGATCTGCACGCCCGACGATCCCGCGCCGATAACCAGCACGCCGCCCTGCGGCAATTGACGCGGATTGCGATAGTCGGCGGAATGGATCTGCGTCAGTCTCTCCGTGCCCGGCGCAATTGGCGGAATCACAGGCCGCTGAAATGGCCCCGTCGCGACGACGATACGATTCGCCTCGATCCTTCCATCCGATGTATCGACTGTGAAGCCGGGCCGTCCGGCATTGCGCACGACCTTCTTCACCTCGACGCCGGTATGAATTGGCGCTTCGAACTTCTTTGCATAGGCGACAAAGTAGTCGGCGACCTGTTCCTTACTCGCAAAGCAATCGGGATCGACATCGGCGAATTCGAGATTGGGGAAACGATCGTGCCATGCGGGGCCGTTGGCTACGAGCGAGTCCCACCGGCCGGTACGCCAGCGTTCGGCGATGCGATCGCGCTCGAGCACGATGTGCGGCACGCCGAGCCTGCTCAGATGTTCGCTCATGGCGATACCGGCTTGGCCGGCGCCCACGACGAGCGTGTCGGTTGCCTTTATTTCGACTGTCATGGCTGAGTCCTTCGAAGAAGCGGAGGTTCGATGTGTGTTCCCGCCGGCCTCTCCGGCCTTTGGGCATCATGCGCGTGCTTTCGGATAGGAATCTACGCCCGCTTTCAGAATCCGAAAAATATATTAAAAAAATGCAAAGCATCGGTTTCGCCTATGCAGTCATTTTTGATCACTTCACAATGCGATCCATCTGACGCCGTCATCCGGGAGCGGAGCCTATGGAAAACCAGCCACTGCGTTACTCGCTGCGCCAGTTGCGATACTTTGTCGTGACGGCGGAAGTCCTCTCCTTCACGGCCGCCGCGAGACGTCTGCACATTTCACAGCCGTCCATCTCGACCGCACTGGCTGATCTGGAGATCTCGTTCGGCGTGCAGTTGTTCATCCGGCACCATGCGAGCGGTCTGTCGCTTACGCAGGCGGGGCGCGATCTGCTCGGACAGGCGCGCAATCTCCTCAAGATCGCCGAGGAACTCCAGATGGCCGCCACCGAAATGGACGGCGGCATGACCGGATCGATCACGCTCGGCTGTCTCGTTTCGCTTGCGCCGCCATTGATGCCGGGATTGATCAGCCGTTTCACGAGCGAGCATGCCGGAATCAGCTTTCGCACCATCGAGGCGCATCAGGATGAGCTATTGCAGGGCCTGCACGATGGTTCGCTCGACGTCGTACTCACCTATAGCCTCGACCTGACCGAAGACATCGCCTTTACACCGCTTCTCTCGTTGCCGCCTTATGCGATCCTGCCTGCGACGCACCGGCTGGCACGCGCGCGGAAAGTGTCTCTCCAGGATCTGATAGACGAACCGTACGTCATGCTGGACCTCCCGCACAGCCGAGATTACTTTGCCGCGCTTTTCGACGCGGTCGGAAGCCGGCCTGTTCCCGTGTTTCGTTCTTCGCAACCGGAAGTCGTGCGTGGAATGGTCGCGAACGGACTGGGTTACAGCATCCTGAACTTCCCGCTGAGATCGACGCGAACCGTCGACGGTGGTGAGTTCGTGATTAAGCACTTCAGGGACAACGTCAACGCGACCACGCTCGGAATCGCTCAATCGAAAACGATGAAGGCGCGGCAGGTCGTGTCCCGATTCTCCTCCTTTAGCGAAAGCTATATACGGCGGATGAAGCTCGACGCGTGAAGTGCCAGGCGCGAAGGACCGGCGTTGCGCGCCCTGCATAGCCAAAACCTTGGTTTAGTATCCAAAAACAATATTTTGACTAGTAATTTGGCTTGGTAGATTAACTTCAGTCGAGGTAAGGAACGCGCATATCTTCTTGCAACCGTATTCGACCAACGGAGCGTCTCATGGAAGACCACAGCAGGCGAACGGCAGTCCATGCCTTGGTCGACGAACTTTCGACCGGCTGCGAGCGACCATTCAGTGATGCTCGATCGATGCCTCCTGACGTGTACACATCGGCCGAATTTTTGTCTCTCGAAGAGCAGGCGATCTTTGCAAAGGAGTGGCAATGCGTGGGGCGCGCGAGCACGCTCAAGGCGCCCGGCGACTATCTGACCGCAAGCATCGCGGCTCAACCGATCGTCGTGGTGCGCGACGACGATCTGGGGCTCCGCGCGATGTCGAATGTATGCCTGCATCGCATGTCGGTTCTGCTCGAAGGCCGTGGGAACATTCGCCGGATCATTTGTCCGTATCACGCCTGGAACTACGGACTCGACGGCGCGCTGAAGGGTGCGCCGCTGATGGACCAGCAAGCCGGTTTCTGCAAGGAAAGCTACAAGCTTCCGGCGATTCGCTGCGAAGAGTGGCAAGGTTGGATCTACGTGACGCTGGATCAGGACGCGCGGCCGGTTCGCCAGCAGCTCGCGCAACTGAGCGATCTCATCGATGCGTACGGCATGACGGACTACGTCGAAACCTTTCATGAAGAGCACGTTTGGGATACCAACTGGAAGATCCTCGCCGAAAACTTCATGGAGAGCTATCACCTGCCGATGCTGCATCGTGCGACGGTCGGGCCGCATTCTCGCCTCGAGGAAATGGAATGTCCGCCCGGTTATCCCGCGTTCAACTATCACTGGATCACCAAGGAAGCCTCGCTTCCCATCGGCAACGCGCATCCGGATAACAGCCGTCTGACCGGCCACTGGCGCAAGACCACGGCTTTGCTCGCGATCTATCCGACGCATCTCGTCACGCTCACGCCTGGCTACTTCTGGTATCTCGTGTTGCAGCCGCGCGGCGTCGACCGCGTGCATATCCGTTTCGGCGGCGGGCTTGCGCCCGAGTTCATCGCGGACCCGGAAGCCAATGCGAACATGGCGACGCTCAAGACATTGCTCGACGAGGTGAACGCGGAAGACAAACGCGGCGTGGAAGCGGTCTTTCGCGGCGTGCAGGCCCCGCTTGCGAAGCCCGGCCATCTGAGCCATCTCGAACGCCCGAACTATGACTTTGCTCGTTATCTCGCGTCGAAGCTGGCTGCGCGCTAATCGAAGCACTTCCGACAGGACGCTATCACGATGTCAAACTCATCCTTCATTTCGTTCTCAGGCGTGAGCAAATCGTATGACGGCGCGAGCTACGTCGTCGATGATTTGAACCTCGATGTGCGAAAGGGCGAGTTTCTGTCGCTGCTTGGTCCGTCGGGCTCGGGCAAGACGACCACACTCATGATGCTCGCCGGCTTCGAATCTCCCACGCAAGGCGAGATACGTCTCGACGGAAAGCGCCTCGACGACAAGCCGCCGCATCAGCGCGACATCGGCATGGTCTTTCAGAACTATGCGCTGTTTCCGCACCTCACGATCGCCGAGAACGTCGCGTTTCCCTTGTCCGTGCGACGTATAAACCGCACCGAACAGAAAGCGCGCGTGAAGCGTGCGCTGGAGATGATCGAGCTGCCACATCTGGCGAACCGCCGTCCGGCGCAGCTATCGGGTGGGCAACAGCAGCGCGTCGCGCTCGCGCGCGCACTCGTGTTCGAACCGAGCGTGGTTCTCATGGACGAGCCGCTCGGTGCGCTCGACAAGCGCCTGCGCGAAACCATGCAGTACGAAATCATGCGGCTGCATCGCGAGCTCTCGCTCACCGTTGTCTATGTGACGCACGATCAGGCGGAAGCCCTGACCATGTCGGATCGGGTCGCGGTCTTTTCCGACGGAAGAATCCAGCAGGCTGCGTCGCCCACGGAGCTTTATGAAAACGCCCGCAACGCGTTCGTCGCGAACTTCGTGGGCGAGAACAACGGCCTGCGCGGCCGCGTCGTGACGGTGAAGGGCGACTGGGCGACATTGGCGCTCTCCGATCGCAGCGTCATTCGCGGCCGATGCGAACCAGGCCTCAGCGAAGGGGACGAAGCGATGCTCGCGTTGCGTCCCGAGCGTGCGCATATCCACAGCGCCGAGGGCACACGGGCGGACGTGGACAGCAATGTCGTGCGCGCCAGGGTTCAGGAACTCGTGTATTGCGGCGACCATCGCCGGGTGCATTTGACGCTCGATTCGCGAGACTCGCTCGTGGCAAAGGTCCCAAACACGCAACGCCACGCGTTGCCTTCGGTTGGCGACACCATTGAAGTGGCCTGGCGGCACGACGACTGCAAGATTCTCGCTGCTGGCGCGCTTCGCGGCGCGCCAGCGGTTCCTCTCCCCGCAACGCCCTCACCCTCCATCATCTCGACCGCACCCGCAGGAGCCAACTGATATGCGCACTCAAATCAAAGCACGATGCGCCGCACTCGCCGTCATCGCCTTCACCGCGGTTTCGGCGCAGGCTGCGGAAACGCTCAACGTCGTCACTTTTGGCGGCGCCTATGAGGCGGCGGCGAAGA
>CAYRLJ010000110.1:0-14142 GCA_964425025.1 uncultured Burkholderia sp.
CGCTCATGAAGATGCCGATGTTCGTCTGGACGTGGCTCATCACGGCGTACCTGCTCATCGCCGTGATGCCGGTGCTTGCGGGCGCGATCACGATGGTGTTGTTCGATCGTCACTTCGGCACGTCGTTCTTCAACGCGGCCGGCGGCGGCGACCCGATCATGTACCAGCACATCTTCTGGTTCTTCGGGCACCCCGAGGTCTACATCATGATCTTGCCGGCGTTCGGAATCGTGTCGCAGGTGATCCCCGCCTTCTCGCGCAAGCCGCTATTCGGCTATAGCTCGATGGTGTACGCCACGGCCTCGATCGCGATTCTGTCGTTCATGGTCTGGGCGCACCACATGTTCGTGACGGGCATGCCGGTGACCGGCCAGCTGTTCTTCATGTACGCGACGATGCTGATCGCCGTGCCGACGGGCGTGAAGGTGTTCAACTGGCTGGCCACGATGTGGCGCGGTTCGCTGTCGTTCGAATCGCCCATGCTGTTCGCGATCGGCTTCTTGTTCGTGTTCACGATGGGCGGCTTCACGGGCCTGATGCTCGCGATGGCACCGCTCGATATCCAATACCACGGCACCTACTTCGTGGTGGCGCACTTCCATTACGTGCTCGTTGCGGGGTCGCTGTTCGCGCTCTTCTCGGGCTGGTACTACTGGGCGCCGAAGTGGACGGGCTGGATGTACAACGAGACGCGCGGCAAGATTCACTTCTGGGCGTCGATGATCTTCTTCAACTTGACGTTCTTCCCGATGCACTTCGTCGGCCTGGCCGGTATGCCGCGTCGCTACGCCGATTACCCAGCGCAGTTCACGGATTGGAACCAAGTGATCACGATCGGCGCGTTCGGCTTCGGCTTGGCGCAGGTCTACTTCCTGTTCGCCGTCGTGCTGCCCGCCTATCGCGGCGGCGGCGAACACGAGAAGGCGTCCGACAAGCCGTGGGACGGCGCGATGGGCCTCGAGTGGACGATTCCGAGCCCGGCTCCGTTCCACACATTCGAGAACCCGCCGACGGTCGAGTAAGCCGATTGGGCCGATGCTTGCCGGCTCGCGCGTGCGAAACGCATGAGCGAGCCGCGAGCAGGGCCGCGAGAAACGAGGCGAGGGCGGTGCGCCGCCTTCACCTCAGTGACGAAACGAACGATGAACCACCCACAAAAAAGACGTACGCCGGAGGAAGTTCGCGCCGGCAATCTGCGGCTCGGCTTGATTTTGCTTGCCTTCGTCGTCGTTTTCTTTCTGGGTATTGTTCTGAAGCAGTGGCTGTTTCACTGAGCCGTGCGCCGAACGTTCAACGAGGAATAGATGTCGAGGCCCGCTCCACACGAAGGCCATCGGTCGCTGAATCGATCGATGCTGGCGAAGCTCGTCGTGATGGTGGCGGTGATGTTCGGTTTCGGTTTTGCGCTTGTGCCGTTTTATCGGGCGATCTGTCGGATCACGGGTGCAAACAACCTCGTCAAGCGCGACGTTTCGCGGGCCGAGGCGAAGAACACGCAGGTCGATACCGCGCGTACGGTTTCGGTCGAGTTCGATGCCAATGCGCGCGGCGCGCTGACGTTCGAGCCCGAACAGAACGCGCTCGACGTGCACCCCGGAGCCGTCACGGCCGTGAAGTACCGCGTGACGAACGGGCAGAACCGTACGGTGCACGCGCAGGCGATTCCGAGCTTCGCGCCGCGGGTGGCAGGCGAGTACTTCGAAAAGATTGAATGTTTTTGCTTCACGCAGCAAACGCTCGCGCCCCATGAGACGCGCGAGATGCAGGTGGTGTTCTTCGTCGATCCGAAGCTGCCGCGCGATGTCAAGACGATCACGCTGTCGTACACGTTCTTCGAGTTGAATGTGCCGGCAGGCAAAACGGCGAGCGCGGACAGTCACGACGCGACGCAGGTGGCGCAGGTGGTCAAGGAAGCGCGGGCTACGAGGGCGCAGAGCGGTGCATGAATGATGAGTACGCGGGGTAAGGATTGGAGATTAGCGCGATGACCTCTGACGGCAAAAGCAGCTTTGCCAGGACGATGAGAGCGGTGCTCTGGTCGTTTTTCGGCGTACGCCGGCGCGCTGATCACGAATCCGATACGCAGCTCAATCCGCTGCATCTGATCGTCGCGGCGGTCATCGCGGCGGCCGTGTTCATCGCGGTGCTGATCGCCGTCGTGCATGCGGTCACGAGCTGAGCGCGCGGCCGAGGCAAAAGAACTCAAAAGCGAAGCGGCGCGGTGTCAAACGCGCCGGCAAATTGCGAAACAATTGGACTGAAGTGGAGAATCAACAATGAGCGGTCAAAACGAGAGCCCGTACTACTTCGTGCCGAATCCGTCTCGGCACCCGGTCACGGCCTCCATTGGTGTCTTCGTGATGCTCGGATCGTTGGGGTTGTGGATCAACGATACGCCGTGGGCTCCGATTACGATGTTCGCGGGCTTGCTGTGGCTGCTCTTCGTGTTGTGGCACTGGTTCGGCGACGCGATCGCCGAATCCGAGACGGGCATGTACGGCAAGCGCGTCGACAAGTCGTATCGCTGGAGCATGAGCTGGTTCATCTTCTCCGAGGTGATGTTCTTCGGTGCTTTCTTCGGTGCGCTGTTCTATGCGCGCGAAATCGCGATGCACCAGTTGGGCAGCCTCGACTTCAAGCTCATTTGGCCTGACTTCACGGCGGTGTGGCCGAACGAAGGCCCGGCCGCGCTCGCGGGGCACTTCAAGGCGATGGTGCCGTGGCCCGTGCCGACGATCAACACGGCGCTGCTGCTGAGCTCGGGTGCGACGCTGACGGTCTCGCACCATGCGTTGCGCGACAATCATCGCAACAAGGCCATCGCTTGGCTCGCCGCGACGGTCGTGCTCGGCGTGTGCTTCTTGTTCATGCAAGGGTTCGAGTACTTCCACGCGTATCACGAACTGAACCTCACGCTGGCTTCCGGCGTGTACGGCTCGACGTTCTTCCTGCTGACGGGCTTCCACGGTTTCCACGTGTTCCTCGGCGGCACGATGCTGACGGTCGTTCTCGTTCGCTTGATCCGTGGCCACTTCACTGCAGAACACCACTTCGCGTTCGAAGGCGCCGCGTGGTACTGGCACTTCGTCGACGTCGTCTGGCTCGGCCTGTACGTCGTCGTCTACTGGCTGTAATGCAAAGCAGGGCCGCCTGGTCGGACGAGGACGGGCCGCGGCGCATCGCGTAGGCGGTGCGGCGACTGCGAAGATGAAGTACCGATGCGCCGCCTTCGAGTCGATCGAGGCGGCGTTTGTTTTTCCGAGCGGGACGCTGTGGCAACGTGCCGCAGCGAAAGGGAGAGGCCGCGAGGCGCGCGCGGCCGAATCGAGAGAATCGCTCAGCGTCCGAACGGTACCTGGCTGTAATGAAGCCAGCCTAGCCAGTGGGCGAGCCAGAGGAAAAGGAACAGCGAGATCGACAGCCCGACGCGCGTGGCGAGCGACCAAACCATCCGCTTGGTCTTGCCGCGATCGTGCATCATGAAGTACAGGGCCGATACCATACTGGCGATGATGAGGACGAAAGCGACGGCAAAAAGAATGTGCATGGAACCAACCGAAGTTAAAAACCAATCGAAGCAATTATCGCACCGACGGTGCGCGTTCACGCGCGCCCAGCGGTCCGTCTGAGATGAAGATTCGCCTTATCCCCGCGTTACTGATTCTCCTCGTCATGGCCGTGACGATCCGGCTCGGTTTCTGGCAGCGCGATCGCGCGCATCAAAAGGAAGCGCTGCAGGCCAACATCGAACGATATGAGCATGCACCGGCGCAGAGCGTGGGTGCGAAGCCCATCTCGCTGCACTCGATCGAATATCATCGTGTGCGCGCCGTCGGACGATTCATGCCCGAGCATGTCGTTTATCTCGACAATCGCCCGTATCGGGATCAGCCCGGCTTTTACGTCGTGATGCCGCTCGCACTCGCCGACGGCGGCTATGTTCTCGTCAATCGCGGCTGGCTGCCGCGCAATGCGGATGTGCGCACTGCGATCGCGCCGTACCGCACGCCGACGGGCGAGGTCGCGATCGAAGGCATCGCGCGCGCCAATGCATCGCGCGCGTTCGAACTCGGCCAGGGCGGCTCGGCCGCGCATCAACGCATTCGGCAAAACGTCGGCGTCGCGGCGTTCTCCAAAGAGACGGGGCTTGCGCTGCAGCCGTTCGTCATCGAACAAACGAGCGACGACGGCGATACGCTCGTGCGCGACTGGCCGGTGGCGACGATGGGCGTCGAGACCAATTACGGATACATGTTTCAATGGTGGGGCATGGCGGCCGCGGCCTTGGGTTTCGGGTTGTACGCGGCCCGACGCGCCGCCAAGAAAGGAAATGAGGGAGCTACGCTTGACGATGTCATCTGAACGTACCCGCGGGCGCGGCGGTAAGAACGGCAAGAACGACGAGAACGGCACCGCCTCGTCGCAAGAGCCATCGCCGCCGCGCGGTTCATGGAAGCGCGGCCGGTGGGTCGTGCTGGGGATCGGGCTTCTGTGCGCGGCACCAATCATCGCGTCGTATTTGACCTATTACGTGATTAAGCCGAAGGGCGGAGCGACGAACTACGGCACGCTGATCGAACCGCAGCGCCCGATCTCGGCCGTGCTCATCGTCAAGGACGAGACAGGCAAGACGATGCCGCTTGCATCGCTACGCGGGCGGTGGCTCATGATTAGCGTCGACGGCAGTGCCTGCGATAAAAGATGCGCGACCAAGCTCTACTTCATGCGCCAAATTCGAGCGACGCAAGGCGGTGAGCGCGAACGCATGCTGACGGTCTGGCTGCGCACCGATGCCGGCGCAGTGCCGGCCGTCATCGAGCAAGCCTATCCCGAGACGCTCAAGCTCATTGCCGATCCGGCCGCGCTGTCGGCGTGGCTACCGGCCGAAGCGGGTGCGACCGACGCCGATCATATCTACCTGGTCGATCCGAACGGCAATCTGATGATGCGGTTTCCGAAGCAGGCGGATCCGAACAAGATCAAGGGCGACGTCACGAAGCTCTTGAAGTGGTCGAGTATCGGTTGAAAAGGATTGAGGTAAGCGCGGCCGTTTTTTTGCGGCCGGGCATGGGCCGCGCATCGCCGCGCATGGCCGATAGGTGGGAGGGTCATTGATGTTCTTGCTGCAACTGGGCGCGACAGGGCTGTGCATCGCGCTGCTTCCACTGAGCTACGTATGGATCAAGGCGAGCGACGATAAATTTCGCAAGCTCGTTTGGATCACGACGTTTCTGACGCTCGATCTGATCATGTTCGGCGGCTTTACGCGCCTGACGGATTCCGGGCTCGGCTGCCCCGATTGGCCCGGCTGCTACGGCACGTCCTCGCCGCTGCTCGCGCACGCGCAAATCGCGGCCGCGCACGCGGCGTTGCCGACGGGGCCCGTCAGCATGGTCAAGGCGTGGATCGAGATGATCCATCGATACTTCGCGATGGCGATCGGCGTGCTGATCATCGCGCAGACGGCGAGCGCATGGATCGCGCGCATCAAGCGCCGTGCGCTGCACGTCTCGCCTTGGTGGCCGACTTCGTTGCTGCTGTTGATCGTCGTCCAAGGCGTTTTTGGCGCTTGGACGGTGACGATGAAGCTGCAGCCCGTGATCGTGACGACGCACTTGCTGCTCGGTCTGACGCTGCTCGGCTCGCTCGCCTGGTTCGCCGCGCGGCTTACGCCGCTGCCGGCCTACGAGCCCGAAATCGCGCGCTATCGTGCGCTGGCGCTGGCCGGCCTCGTGTTGCTCGTCGTTCAGATCGCGCTCGGCGGTTGGGTCAGCACGAATTATGCTGTGCTTGCCTGCACCGATTTCCCGACCTGCAACGGTCAATGGGTGCCCCCGATGAATTTCGCGCAAGGCTTTCACTTGTGGCGTGCGCTCGGCATGACGGGCGGCGGAGAAGCGATCACGCAAGACGCGCTCGTGGCGATTCACTGGACGCATCGCACGTTCGCGTTCATCGTCGTGGCTTACCTTGTGGCGCTTGCCTTCAAGATGCGCCGCTACGAATCGCTGCGCCGCCCGGCGACGGGCGTGCTGATCGTGGTTGCGCTGCAATTCGCGACGGGCCTGTCGAACATCGTCCTGCAATGGCCGCTGCCGATCGCCGTCGCACACAACGGCGGAGCGGCTGTCCTGCTGCTGCTCGTCGTTGTGCTAAACTTCCGAACCGCTTCCAGCCGACTTGGCCGCGCCGCTGTTTCATCGCGCCAGGCCGCACCCGCGTGATCCCCCATGGAAAGCACCACACTCGCCCGTCATCCGGGCTCCCGAATCTCCCAATACCTCGCGCTGACGAAGCCGCGTGTCACGCAGCTTGCCGTGTTCTGCGCGGTGATCGGCATGTTCCTCTCGACGCCGGGCATGGTTCCATGGACCGTGCTGATCGGCGGTACGGTCGGCATCGCCCTGACCGCGGGCGCGGCCTTCGCGATCAACTGCCTCGTCGAACAAAAGATCGATGCGCGGATGCGCCGCACCGCGTGGCGACCGTCCGCGCGCGGCGAGATCACCAGCTCGCAGATTCTGCTGTTCTCGGCCGTTTTGGGCGGCATCGGTATGTGGATGCTATACGCCCTCACGAATGCCCTGACGATGTGGCTGACGGTTGCCACGTTCATCGGGTACGCCGTCATCTACACGCTGCTGCTCAAGCCCGCGACGCCTCAAAACATCGTCATTGGGGGCGCATCGGGCGCCATGCCGCCGGCACTCGGCTGGGCGGCGGTGACAGGGCATGTGCCAGGCGATGCTTGGATCCTCGTGCTGATCATCTTCGTATGGACGCCGCCGCACTTCTGGGCGCTCGCGCTCTATCGCCGCAAGGATTATGAGAATGCCGGGCTGCCGATGCTGCCCAATACGCACGGCGAACAATACACGCGCCTGCACATCCTTCTGTACACCGTGGTGTTGTTCGCGGTCACGCTGATGCCGTTCATCTCGGGTATGAGCGGGGCGGTTTATCTCGGGTCCGCCGTCGTGTTGGGTGCGGTGTTCCTCGGGTATGCCTGGAAGATCTATCGCGAGTACTCGGATGCGCTCGCGCGCAAGACATTCCGGTATTCGATCGTCTATCTGTCCTTGCTGTTCGCCGCGCTGCTCGTGGATCACTACGCGCGCGGCGTGATCGGCTTTTGACTCGCCCCATGCCCAAGCTTTCGATGAAGCGCGCTGCGCGCGCAATGCTCGCGGTGTGCCTCGTCGGGGGCACGCTGTTCATGACCGGCTGCGGCAAGAGCGAGCCGGCGTTCGAGAATCTGGATCTCACCGGCAACAAGCAGTTCGGCACCGATTTCTCGCTGCCCGATGCGGCCGGCAAGATCCATACGATCGCCGATTTCAAAGGCAAGGCAGTCGTGCTGTTCTTCGGCTACACGCACTGTCCCGATGTCTGTCCCACCACGATGGCTGAACTTGCGCAAGCGATGCAGCAGCTCGGCCCGGACGCTAAGCGGGTGCAAGTGCTGTTCGTGACCGTCGATCCCGAGCGCGATACGCCGCAAGTTCTCTCGCAATACGTTCAGGCGTTCAATCCCGATTTCGTCGGGCTGCGGCCCGACGACGCTCAGCTCGCCAAGGTCGCGAAGGATTTTCGCGTCTATTACGCGAAAGTCCCTGGCAAGACGCCCGATGGTTACACCATGAATCACACGGCGGCAAGCTACGTGTTCGATCCGTCCGGGCAGCTGCGCTTGTTCGCGCGCGACGGGCAGGGCGTGCAGCCGTGGGTGCACGACCTCAAGCTGTTGGTCGACTGACCCCGGCTCTTCCTCGACTTTTCGTTCAAATTCGAATTCCGAATTGCTTCGACGTGCACGATCGTTGCCTAATTCGTTCGGCGTCCTAATCGAGTGACGGGCGGCGCGATTCGAGCGCGTCGACTTCGATTCGTCGCGGCAACAGCACGCGCGTCGCCCCCGGCATATCGATATGAGATCAACGTATTTCCCTTCGCAGGATGGCTATGACACCATCGCGCTGTCTTCTTATTTTTCCTATAAAGAAAGCGAGTATTTATGCAACGCAGAACGCTTCTTAAGCTCCTCTCGTCGGTCGCCGCCACGGCGGCTTTGGCCATCGGCACCGCCGCGCATGCGGATCAAGCCATCAAAATCGGCACGATCGCGGGGCCGGACGAACAGACTTGGGCGGTTGTGAAGAAGGTGGCTAAGCGCGAAGGGCTCGACCTGAAGATCGTCACGTTCAACGACTACGTGCAGCCCAATGCAGCCCTCGATGCGGGCGACCTCGATGCGAACGCCTTCCAACACCAGCCGTACCTCGACAGCCAAATCAAACAACGCGGCTATAAGATCGTGAGCGCCGGGCTCACGTACATTTCGCCCATCGGCATCTATTCGAAGAAGTTCAAATCGGTGAAAGATCTGCCGCCAGGCGCGAAGATCGCGGTTCCGAACGATCCGTCGAACGAGAATCGCGCGCTGCTGCTCCTGCAAGCGCAGGGCCTAGTCAAGCTGCGCGCCGGTGCGGGCACGAACGGTAACAATGCGACGGCGCTCGACGTGGCGGAGAACACGAAGAAGCTCAAGCTGCTCGAACTGGACGCGGCGCAGTTGCCCCGTTCGCTCGGAGACGTCGACGCCGCCGTGATCAACACGAACTACGCGTTGTCCGCAGGCCTGAGCCCGGCGGAGGATTCCATTGCGCGTGAAGACGTCCACAGCCCGTACGCGAATTTGATCGCCGTGCGCACGCAAGACAAGGATAAGCCGTGGGTGAAGAAGCTCGTTGCGGCCTACCACTCGCAAGAAGTGCGTGACTTTATCAACGCGCAATTCAAGGGCGCCATGGTGCCGTCGTTCTAAGCGGCATGTCTCCTCCCGTCCGAGCCGCGCTACGCCTTCCTCACAACTTGCGCTCCCATGTCTGCGCGATGAGGTTGCGCCCAAAGCGCCGCTCGGGCTCAGTGGAAACGCAGTTGAATCCCGCATGCTCGAATACGCGGCGGCCGTCGCCCGCCACCCCGCACGTCGTCAGCGTCAGCATGTCATAGCCGGATCGCCGCGCGAAGCCGATGCTTTGCGCAACGAGCAGTGTTCCAATGCCTAGCCCGCGCGCCTCGGGCTCCACATACAGCAGCCGCATGCGTGCGGCGCGCTGCGACAGCGGGGCGACGAACGCCGCGCCGACAACGCTTTCCCCCTGCTCGGCGATCCAGCACATCGCGCGCTCGCGATCGCACAGGCGCGAAAACTCCGCCATCTCCTGGGCTGCATGCGCTTCGAAGCCCATATCCGCACCGTAGTCGGCGTGAAATAGCAGCGCTTGGCGATGCACGAGCCAACCGTAATCGCCCGGCTTGGGTGCGCGTAACGAAGCGGGGGCACGCGGCGGCAGCCGGTCGAGCAGCCGTTCGATGATGCGCATGGCCGCGATCAACTCCTCCTGCCCCGCTGCGGAAAGCCCTTTCAGCACGCCGCACACCTCTTCAATGGCCGCGACTTCGAGCGGCGCATAGGCGGCGCGACCGGCCGGCGTCAATTCCAGCAGCGACTGGCGGGCATCGGCTTCCGATTGGCGCCGAGAGAGCAATTGCCTGCGCTCGAAGCTCGTCAGCAAGCGGCTCAAATAACCGCTGTCGAGGCCCAGAGAGCGTGCCAATTCCGTCGCCGTGGAAACGGTACCGAGCGCCAACTCGCGCAGCACCCGCACTTCAGTCAGAGAGAACGGACTTTTTTGGAGGAACTCATGCAGCACGCCGATGTGCTGCGTATAGAAGCGATTGAAGCGGCGCACCGCTTCCGCGCGGTGCTGCAAGGTGGTCTCGGTCAATGCGGGCGTCACCGTATCGTCTAAAGTAATCAGAACTATATGGGATCATCGGCAACAAACAAGTCTTGCTCAGCAAACGAGCTGGTACTAAACCGGTACCTTCGCCCGCTGTGAGGACTCGCCGGTGACGTGCGGGCCTCGTCACACGGAGCGAATGGTATGCGCTCGGGGTAAATCCCGATGTCGCCGACGATAGGCGAAGCGCGGCCGATTTCGGGGCTTCGCCTTGCCCAGTAAGGCCGGCAGGCGCCTTTCAGGTCGCGAGTAGGGCCCATTGACTGGTACTAATCTGGTTATATAATGGGCTCCAACTTCATCGCCCTCCAACGAGGACGTTCCCGCGCTCCGAACGCGCGGGCGCATCGCCACAGTCACGACGGCACGCATCGCTCCGCGCGCCGGTACTTTATTGAGATAGCGACCCCATGCTGAACGGAAATATCCTCACGCCGGACGGTTGGATTAGCGGCACGCTGCATTGCGAGAACGGACGGATTACGTCGCTGGAAGGCTCGCGCGTCGATCCATCGACGAACGGCGAACCGTACATCCTGCCCGGCTTCATCGACTTGCACGTTCACGGCGGCGGCGGGGCCGACGTCATGGAAGCGGGTGCGGCCATCGAAACGATCGCACGCACGCATGCTCGCCACGGTACGACGAGCCTGCTCGCCACGACCATGACGGCGCCGCGCGACGAATTGCTCGCCGTCGTCTCGGGCCTCGGCGAAGCGACGCGCACACGCACGCCGGGCGGCGCGCGCGTGCTCGGCGTCCACCTCGAAGGTCCCTACATCAACCCGGGCAAGCTGGGCGCGCAGCCCGACGCGGCCGTATCGGCCGTGCTCGACGAAGTGCTGAAGTACTTGGCGGCCGCGCCGATCCGCGTCGTCACGCTGGCGCCCGAAATCGCGGGCCATATGGAAATCATCTCCGAGCTGGTCGCGCGCGGCGTGCGCGTCCAGCTCGGTCATTCGCTCGCCACCTACGACGATGCCGTCGCCGCGCTCAAACATGGCGCGTGCGGCTTCACGCATTTGTTCAATGCGATGTCGCCGATGCATCACCGCAATCCCGGCCTCGTCGGCGCTGCATTCGCGCATGCCGAATTCGCCGAGATCATTCCCGACCTGCTGCACGTGCACCCCGGTGCGATTCGGGCCGCGCTGCGCGCAATTCCAAGGCTGTACGTCGTGACCGACAGCACGTCGGCGACGGGTATGCCCGACGGCGAGTACCGCCTCGGCAGCCAGCACGTGACGAAGTGCCTCGGCGGCGTGCGTCTGGCCGACGGCACGCTCGCCGGCAGCACGCTGACGATGGACGAAGCGCTGCGCAATTTGGTGTCGATCGGTCTGCCGCTCGCCGATGTCTCGAACCGTATGTCGCGCTTTGCCGCGGACTACCTCGGTATCGAAGATCGCGGCCGCCTCGTGCGCGGCGCATGGGCGGACGCCGTCGTTTTCGAACGCGACCTCGCACTGGCCGCGACCTACGTCGAAGGGGAACAGATTGTCGAATATGCTTAAAGAGGCGCTGGCCGCGAGTGCTGTCGTCGATGCGCAGTGCGCCGACAGCGCGCGCGTCGAGCAACTGGCGGCGCAGCTTGCGCTCGCCCCGCGCCATGTCGCGCTGACTATCGCGCGCGGCAGTTCCGATCATGCCGCGAGCTATTTCGCGAGCCTCGCGATGAGCCGCATCGGCTTGCCTGTCGCCTCGCTGCCGATGTCGATCGCCACATTGCAGGCGGCGCCGCTGCGTGTGGCCGGCGAACTCGCGATTGCTTTCTCGCAGTCGGGCCGCAGTCCTGATCTCGTCGATACGATGAAAGCGCTGCGCGAGGCCGGCGCGTTGACCGTGAGCGCGGTGAATGCGCCCGATTCGCCGCTGGCCGATGCCTGCGATTGGCAACTGCCCCTACTGGCCGGCCCCGAGCGCTCCGTCGCCGCTACCAAGAGCTACATCGCGATGCTGTCGATGTCGGCGCAACTCGTGGCGCACTGGCAGCGCGACCCGATGTTGCTCGATGCGCTGCGTGCGCTTTCCGACACGCTGCGCGACGCGGCCGCGCTCGATTGGTCGCTCGCCGTGGATACGCTGCGCGACGTCGAGCGCATGATCGTGATCGGCCGCGGCCTTGGGCTGGCGATCGCACAAGAGGCCGCGCTCAAGCTGAAGGAGACCTCGGGCATCCAAGCCGAAGCGTTCTCCAGCGCGGAAGTGCGCCACGGCCCGATGGAGCTCATCGATCGAGATTACCCGCTGCTCGTGTTCGCCCCGCGCGGTCCCGAGCAAGCCGGGTTGATCCAACTCGCCGCCGACATGCGCGCGCGCGGCGCCCGTGTGCTGCTTGCGGCACCCGCCGATATTGGCGAGGCGCAGTTGACGCTCGCGCCGAGCCGCCATGTGTCGCTCGACCCGATCTCTGCGATCCAGACTTTCTACGTGATGGCCGCGGAGCTCGCGGCGGCGCGTGGCCGTGATCCGGACGCGCCGCGCCATTTGAACAAAATCACCGAAACCCATTGAGCGAGAGATGCAGATGGAACGTGCTGAGGAGTCCCGACTCATGAATCAGTCCCCGGACAAAGTGACCTTGCTCGCACCGCTAACGGGTCCCGTCGTGCTGCTCGCCGACGTGCCCGATCCCGTGTTCGCAGGCGGGATGTTCGGAGACGGCATTGCGATCGATCCGCTCGAGGGCCGCCTCGTGGCGCCATGTGACGGCCTCGTCACGCACCTCGCGCGCACCGGTCATGCCCTGACACTGCAAACCCCGCAAGGCGCCGAGATCTTGCTGCACATCGGCATCGACACGGTGGAGCTCGGCGGAGAGGGCTTCACGCCGAAGGTAGCGCAAGGCGACCGCGTGCGCGCCGGTGACTTGCTCATCGAATTCGATCAAGACGCCGTCGGTATCAAGGCGCCGAGCCTTGTTTCCGTTATCGCGATCGCTAATTCCGATGTGTTCGATGTCGTCGAGCGCGGATCGGGCCGCGTGACGGCGGGCGTGAGCCCGCTGCTGGCTCTGCGCGCCAAAGACGGCGCGGCGGACGTGGCAAGTGCCGCGGCGAGCGAGGTCAACGTGCAAGCAAGCCGCACGATCAAGCTCGCGCAGGCGGGCGGCCTGCACGCGCGTCCAGCGGCGCGCGCAAGAGAGTCTGTGCGCGGGTTGCAGGCGCGCGTCGCGGTGCATCACGACGGCCGGCAAGCGAGTGTCGAGAGCGTCGTCGGCATGTTGGGACTTGGCGCGGCCGAGGGCGCGACCATCGAGCTCGTCGGCACGGGCCGCGATGCTGCGCAGGCGGTCGAAGCCGTTGCGCGAGAGCTGCTGCGCGAAGTGCACGGCGAACTCCAGGAAACGCCGGCGCGCATGACGTCGCCGGCACCGGGGCCTGTCGTCCGGCCCGCGGGCACCTCACTCGATCCCAACACGCTCGCCGGCGTGTGCGCGGCCCCAGGGATCGCGGTGGGCAAACTCGTGCGCTGGGACGACGCCGAACTCGTTCCCCCGGAAATTGCAACCGGCACGCCGGCGGCGGAGAGCCGGTTGCTCGATCGCGCGCTCGCCGCCGTCGATGCGGAATTGAACACGACCGTGCGTGATGCTTCGCAACGCGGCGCCGTCGGCGAAGCGGGCATTTTCGCGGTGCATCGCGTGTTGCTCGAGGATCCGACGCTCGTCGACGCGGCGCGTGACCTCATCAGTCTCGGCAAGAGCGCGGGCTTTGGCTGGCGCGAGGCGATCCGTGCGCAAATCGCCGTCTTGACCCAAGTCGAAGACATGCTGCTCGCCGAGCGCGCCGCCGATTTGCGCGACATCGAAAAGCGTGTCCTGCGGGCGCTGGGCCATACGAATCAGGCGGCGCGCGCGCTGCCTGAGGAAGCTGTGCTCGCGGCGAACGAATTCACGCCGTCCGATTTGTCCTCGCTCGATCGCGCTCGTGTGACGGCGCTCGTCATGGCCGCCGGCGGCGCCACCTCGCATGCCGCGATCATCGCGCGCCAGCTCGGGATCCCCGCGCTCGTGGCGGTCGGCGATGCATTGCACGCGATCCCCGAGGGCACACAAGTGGTCGTCGATGCGAGTGCCGGGCGGATCGAATACGCGCCGACCGACCTCGATGTCGAGCGCGCGCGCCTCGAGCGCGAGCGTCTAGCCGGTGTGCGCGAGGCGAACCGCCGTACGTCGCAGCAAGCGGCGGCGACGCGCGACGGCCGCTTGATCGAAGTGGCCGCGAACATCGCCACGCTCGACGACGCGCGCACCGCGGTCGAAAACGGCGCCGACAGCGTGGGCCTGCTGCGTACGGAGCTGCTGTTCATTCATCGCGAATCGGCGCCCACGAGC
>CAYRLJ010000111.1:0-14073 GCA_964425025.1 uncultured Burkholderia sp.
TCGCGCGCGCGCTGCATCGGCATAGCCCGCGTGCGAACGGGCCGTTCATCGCGCTGAACACCGCCGCGATTCCGAAAGATCTTTTGGAGTCCGAACTGTTCGGCCACGAGCGCGGCGCGTTCACGGGCGCGCAGGCCATGCGTCAGGGCCGTTTCGAGCAAGCCGAGAACGGCACGCTGTTTCTCGATGAAATCGGCGACATGCCGTTCGATCTGCAGACGCGCTTGCTGCGCGTGTTGTCCGATGGACAGTTCTATCGTGTGGGCGGACATAGCCCGTTGCGCGCGAATGTGCGCGTGATCGCCGCGACGCACCAGAACCTCGAATCGCGCGTGAGACAGGGGTTGTTCCGCGAGGACTTGTATCACCGCCTCAACGTCATCCGGCTGCGCTTGCCCGCGCTGCGCGAACGGCGCGAGGACATCCCGTTGCTTGCGCGTCACTTCCTGCAAAAAAGCGCGCGCGACCTGGGCGTCGAGCCCAAGCGCGTGTCGGACGCGGCGCTCGCTTATCTCGCGACGTTGCCGTTTCCGGGCAACGTGCGTCAGCTCGAGAATCTGGCCAATTGGTTGACCGTGATGGCGCCTGCACAGACGATCGAGATCAAGGACTTACCGCCGGATCTTGTGCCGGGCGCAGCGTCGGAGGGAAGCACCGATATCGTCGCCGGACTGGCGGCGGCTGCGTACGCATCGGCGAGCATCGGCGCGTCGCCTGATGGCGAGCGCAACGGCACCGCGATTGCGCCGGCTGCGTTAGCGGGTGTGGCGACGGCCTCGCCGGTCAGCGTTTGGGAAAGCGGGCTGCGTGCGGAAGTGGCGCGGATGCTGCGCGAGAACACCGTCGACGTGATGGACGAACTCGCGCGGCGCTTCGAGGCGGCCGTCATTCGTGAAGCACTGGACTTCACGCGCGGGCGCAAGGTCGAAGCGGCGGAACGGCTCGGCATCGGCCGCAATACGATCACGCGCAAGATTCAGGAATTGAATTTGGAACCGTGAGGCGCGTGAAGTCGCGCGTAGTCAGAGCGTTACGCGATTTGCGCGATCACGGGCGCATGATCGGACGGCTGCTCCCACTTGCGTGGCGTCTTGTCGACTTCGCACAGCGTGCACGTTTCGGCCAGCGGCGGCGTGAGCAAGATGTGATCGATACGCAAGCCGGCATTGCGGCGAAACGCCAGCATGCGATAGTCCCACCACGTGAACGTTTTTTCGGGCTGCTCGAACTTGCGGAATGCATCGACGAAGCCGAGATCGACGAGCTTGACGAATGCGGCGCGCTCCTCGGGTGAAACGAGGTTCTGGCCTTCCCAAGCTTTCGGGTCGTGGACATCGCGGTCTTCGGGCGCGATGTTGTAATCGCCGAGCAGCGCAAGCTTCGGATGCACGTGCATCTCGTCCTTGAGCCATTGCGCGAGCGCTTCGAGCCAGCGCAGCTTATAGGCGAACTTATCGGTACCGGGCGCTTGCCCGTTCGGAAAGTAGGCGGACACGATGCGCACGCCGCCGACCGTCAAGGCGATCACGCGCTGCTGTGCATCGTCGAAGCCGGGGATGTTGCGTACGATCCGTGCTTCATCGACTTCGATGCCGTCGCGCACGAGGATGGCGACGCCGTTGTAGGTCTTCTGTCCCGCGAACCAGCTTCGAAAACCTTTCTCTGCCAGCTCGGCGCGAGGGAATTTTTCGTCGGGCAGTTTCAATTCCTGAACGCAAAGCACGTCGACGTGGCTCAGCTCGAGCCAGTCGATAACGTGTTGCTGGCGAACTTTCAGCGAGTTGACGTTCCAGGTGGCGATTTTCATGAAAGGGGGAGTTGCCTTATCCGGCGCTGCTTTGGAGGTGACGATCGGGCGGGTGATTCGAATGACCACCCACGCAGCCACCCAGCCACTCAGCTGCACAGCGGTTGAGATTGTCGGTCGATGACGCAGCAGCGATTGTACTTCGGGACGGCGCGTGTCGATTGCGTACGCGGGACCCGGGATTGTGATGCCACGCTTGCCTTTAGCTCCAACGGCGCTAATATCCTACGGCGGACGACTTCGAGCGGCTCAAGCAGGCCCTACGGGCGACCGGGAACCAGATGGCGGATCTTTTTGGCGTCGCGGGCGGTCAACAATGGCGGAAGTACACAAGCCGCAGCGACCCGCGCCAAATGTCTCCGCAAATTTTGTTTTTTGGCGCAGCACGTCTCGCTCTATCCGAAGAAGAATTCGCACGCGTACTCGATCGCATGCGCGCGATCGGCGCCGAAATCGATCTAACGCCAGATGCGACAACGGCGCCCGCCGATCGGGAATGATCGATCGGGCGTTAGATTTGCGGATGTCCCTGCTTCCGACCCACGAAAGAGTCAGACCATGCATATCGACCTAACCGGCAAGACCGCGCTCGTGAGCGCATCGACGGCCGGCATCGGCTTCGCGATCGCGACGGGCCTCGCACGCGCCGGTGCTCATACCATCATCAACGGGCGAAGCGAAGCATCGGTTGTCGAATCGCTCGACGCATTGCGCGAGGCCGTGCCGAACGGGGACGTGCGTGGCACCGCCGCGGATCTATCGACAGCGGAAGGCGTCGCCAAGCTCGTTCATGCTGTGCCGTCAGCCGACATCCTCGTCAACAACGCCGGCATTTACGGCCCTGAGTCGTTTTTCGACGTATCGGACGAAACGTGGGAGCGCTTCTTCCAAACGAACGTCATGTCGGGTGTGCGCCTTTCGCGTCACTACCTGCGCGGGATGCTCGAACGCAATTGGGGACGTGTCGTTTTTGTCTCGTCGGAGTCGGCGCTCAACATTCCGGCCGACATGATTCACTACGGGATGACCAAGACGGCGCAGCTCGCGATAGCACGTGGTTTGGCCAAAGTCGCCGCAGGGACGCAAGTCACAGTGAATTCCGTGCTACCGGGGCCGACCTTGTCGGAGGGCGTTAAATCGATGCTCGGAGAGGCGGCGCGCAAAGAGGGCAAGAGCGTCGAACAAGCGGGCGTCGATTTCGTGCGCACGCATCGCGCGAGTTCGATCCTGCAACGGACGGCCACGGTCGAAGAAGTCGCGAACCTCGTCGTCTATGTCTGCTCGCCCCAGGCGTCGGCGACGACAGGTGCGGCGCTGCGTGTCGATGGCGGTGTCGTCGACAGTATTGTTTGACGCGGCGCAGAAAGTCCCATATAATTTATTTCTCTGACGCGGGGTGGAGCAGTCTGGCAGCTCGTCGGGCTCATAACCCGAAGGTCGTAGGTTCAAATCCTACCCCCGCAACCAACACGAAAACCCGCTGATTCAAGCGGGTTTTTGCTTTTTCGACGCCGCTTGTCTGCCTGCGTTTCTGCCCACCTTTCGCTTGCCGTAGCGTGACTGACGTGACGTGACGTGACGCGACGGCTGTTGCTCCGCGCACCCTGTTTTGTTTCCGCGGAGACTGGCCGTGTTCCGGGGGCCTACGGTATCGCTAATCATCTGACATCCTTGCCCCTGCCAACGTCCAGGAACCCGTGCAGTTGATTTTCAATGCCGCCCGATGGGCACGGATGATCCGAGCCATCTGGGGCGCTCTCGCTGCGTGGCTGAAATATCGCCTGGTGCCTGTTGCGAGAGCCAGGGCGGTCTTGCCTGACGAGGGGCTTCATGCGGAAGCTCTGGGACGATCACGCTCCTCACTTGAAATGGATACTGTATTTTTGTACAGTATCGTTCACCGTGAGCACGCGCGCATTCATCGCCCCCTTCTCCGCTGCCCCACCGATCGGCGCGCCGGCCTCGCTCGCCCGCAAAATCGTTCACTGCGATTGCGACTGCTTTTACGCGTCGGTAGAGATGCGCGACGATCCGAGCCTCGTGGGCCGGCCGCTGGCCGTCGGAGGCCGGCCCGAGCATCGAGGCGTGATCGCCACGTGCAACTACGAAGCGCGCCGCTTTGGCGTGCACTCGGCCATGTCGTCCGCAACGGCAATGCGCAAGTGCCCCGATCTGTTGATCATGCCGCCCTCGATGGAGAAGTACCGCATCGCCTCGCGGCAGATCATGGCGATCTACCGCGACTACACGCCGATCGTCGAACCGCTCTCGCTCGACGAAGCTTATCTCGACGTCACTTCGGCATTGCGCTGCAAGGGCAGCGCGACGTTGATGGCTGCCGAAATCCGTCAGCGGGTGCGCGACACCGTCGGTGTGACGGTATCGGCAGGCGTTGCGCCCAACAAGTTCGTCGCCAAGATCGCCTCCGATTGGAACAAGCCCGACGGCCTGTTCGTCGTCCGCCCTCATGAAGTCGACGCGTTCGTGGCCGCTTTGCCCGTGCGCAAAATTTTCGGCGTCGGCAAAGTCACGGCCGCCAAACTCGAACAGCTTGGCATCGACACCTGCCGCGATCTACGCGAATGGTCGCTCGTCGATTTGCACCAGCGCTTCGGCGCATTCGGTCGCAGGCTTTACGATCTAGCGCGCGGGGTCGATCATCGTGCGGTGGAGCCCGATCAAGAGCGCAAGTCGATCAGCGTGGAAACCACGTACGTGATCGACTTGCGCACGCTCGATGCGTGCACGGCCGAGATTCGCCAGCTCGCCGAACAACTCGACGCGCGTATCGAACGCGCCGGGGCCGGCGCTTCGATACGCAAGCTCTACGTGAAGATTCGTTTCGCGGATTTTCAGCGGACGACAGTTGAATGCGTCGCCGGCGCCACCGATTTGCCCACGTTCATTGCTTTGCTCGAAAAGGGCTTTGCGCGCCGCAATCGGCCCGTGCGCTTGCTCGGCGTCGGCGTGCGGTTGGAAGAAGACGATGCCGCAGGCCGCGGCCAATTCCCGCTGTTGTTCGACGACGAACCGCGTCAGCCGCACGGCGCGGATCGGTAGAATCGGCCATGGGCATCAAAAACGCCCCTTACCGCGTGCGCCATCCAGCGTGATGCATTCGATCAGCCGAGCCGGTGCTCATCGCCGGTCACTACCGAGGAGCCGTCGATGGACCTCATCATCCGCCGTGCCGTATTGACGACCCATGTCGCGGGGCGAGACGCTCCCGTCGATATCGCCATCGACGCCGGACGCATCGTTGCCGTCGAACCCCATCTCGCGGCGAAGGCGGCGCAGGAAATCGATGCGGACGATGCGCTCGTTACACCGCCGTTCGTCGACGCGCATTTCCATCTCGATGCGACGCTCTCGTATGGTTTGCCGCGAGTGAATGCATCGGGGACTTTGCTCGAAGGGATCGCGCTGTGGGGCGAGCTCAAGCCTCAGCTGACGCAAGACGCGCTCATCGATCGCGCACTGCAGTACTGCGATTGGGCGGTCGCGCGCGGGCTCCTCGCGATTCGCTCGCATGTCGACGTCTGCGATCCGCGGTTATTGGCCGTCGAAGCGTTGCTCGAGGTCAAGCGCCGCGTCGCGCCGTATCTCGACCTGCAACTCGTCGCGTTCCCGCAGGACGGCCTGCTGCGCTCGGCCGGCGCGTTCGACAACCTGAAGCGGGCCGTGGCGATGGGCGTCGACGTCGTTGGCGGCATTCCGCATTTCGAGCGAACGATGGCCGACGGCGCCGAATCGATTCGATTGCTCTGCGAATTCGCGGCTGAAAAGGGGCTGCCCGTCGATATGCATTGCGATGAGACGGACGATCCGCTTTCCCGCCACATCGAGACGCTGTGTGCGCAAGCGCATCGCCTCGGGCTCGGCGGGCGGGTGGCCGGCTCGCATCTGACGTCGATGCACTCGATGGACAACTACTACGTGAGCAAGTTGCTGCCGCTGATGCGCGAGTCGGGCGTGGCCGCCATTGCCAATCCGCTCATCAACATCACGCTGCAAGGTCGCGCCGATACCTATCCGAAGCGGCGCGGTATGACGCGCGTGCCGGAAATGCTGGCGGCCGGTATCAACGTCGCATTCGGCCACGATTGCGTGATGGACCCATGGTACAGCTTGGGTTCCGCCGACATGCTTGAAGTGGCGCACATGGGGCTGCACGTGGCGCAGATGACGGGCGTCGATGCGATGCGCGCCGCGTTCGATGCGGTGACGGCAAACGCGGCGCGAATTGTGGGTTTGGACGGCTATGGAATCGCGCCCGGGTGCCGAGCGGACTGCGTGGTGCTCGACGCGCAGGACCCGATCGAGGCGATCCGCTTGCGGGCCACGCGCCTAGCCGTCGTGCGAGGCGGCAAGATCGTCGCGCGCACACCAAAGGCACGCGCGACGCTATCGCTACAAGGGCGGCCGCTCGAAATCGACTTCAAGCTCGGCCGCTGAGTTTCCCGCTTATCGGCGTCAATGTGTCAATACGTCAATAAGTCAATGCGCCGGTGCGGGCGCCATGCCGTTATGACGCAGCAGCGCGTCGATCGTCGGCGTGCGGCCGCGGAATGCCTTGAACGATTCCATCGCCGGGCGGCTGCCGCCGACTTCGAGAATCTCTTGGCGGTACCGCGTGCCGGTTTCGGCATCGAGCACGCTGCCTTGCGTCGCTTTTGCAGCGTCTTCGAATGCGCCATACGCATCGGCCGACAGCACCTCGGCCCACTTGTAGCTGTAGTAGCCCGCGGCATAGCCGCCCGCGAAGATATGGCTGAACGTATTCGGCCAACGAGAGAAGCTCGCTTGCGGAATCACGTGATAACGCTCGTTGATGGCGCGTGCGAGCTCGTTCGCGCTTTGCGCGCCTTGCGGATCGAAGCTCGTATGGAGCGCTATGTCGTACATCGAGAAGACGATCTGGCGCAGCATCGCAAGGCCGCTTTGGAAGTTCTTCGCGGCGATCATCTTGTCGAACAGCGCGCGCGGCAGCTTTTCTCCCGTATCGACGTGCGACGACATATCGGCAAGTACGTCCCACTCCCAGCAGAAATTCTCGAGGAATTGCGACGGCAGCTCGACGGCATCCCATTCGACGCCGTTGATGCCGGATACGCCAAGCTCGTCTACGCGCGTCAGCATGTGATGCAGCCCGTGGCCAAACTCGTGGAACAGCGTGATGACTTCGTCGTGCGTGAAGCAGGCGCTCTTGCCGCCGACGGGTGCCGAGAAGTTGCAGGTCAGATAAGCGACCGGCGTTTGAAGGCTGCCGTCGCTGCGCTTGTGCCGCGAGCGGGCATCGTCCATCCAGGCGCCGCCGCGTTTGCCCTCGCGCGCGTAGAGATCCAAATAGAACTGCGCGCGCAGCGCGCCGGCGTCGTCCTCGACGCGAAAGAACCGCACGTCCGGGTGCCACACGGCCGTTTCGTCGCGGCGGATTTTCACGCCGAACAGCGTCTGCGCGACTTTGAACAGCCCCTGGACCACGACTTCTTCGGGAAAGTATTGTTTGACCTCGTTCTCCGAGAACGCATAGCGCTTTTCCCGCAGGCGCTCGCCTGCGAACGCGACGTCCCAGGGTTCAAGCCCGGTCAGGCCGAGATCTTCGGCCGCGAACGCGCGCAACTCCTCCCAATCCTTCTCGGCGTACGGGCGCGCACGCTGGGCGAGATCTTCGAGAAACGCGGCGACTTGATCGGGCGTATCGGCCATCTTCGGCACGAGCGAAACTTCGGCGAAGTTGCGGTAGCCGAGCATCTGCGCTTCTTCCTTGCGCAGCTTCAGGAGTTCCGCGACGTTCGCAGTGTTGTCCCATTCGGTCTTGCCACCGCCGTAGGCGTCGCCCAGTTCGGAGGCGCGCGTCACGTAAGCGCGGTACATCGCCTCGCGCATCGGGCGGTGCGTCGCATATTGCATCACGGGGAAATATGACGGGAAGTGGAGCGTGAACTTCCATCCTTCGACGCCGGCCTCCTGTGCGGCTTCGCGTGCGGCTTGCACGACGTCGGAGGGCAGACCGGCGATTTCCGCTTCGGTCTTCGCCACGTAGGCGTACGCATTGGTCGCGTCGAGCACGTGGTCGGAGAAGGCTTTAGCCAGCGCCGCCTGGCGCTCCTGCAATTCGGAGAAGCGCGGCTTTTGATCCTCGGGCAACTCGGCGCCCGACAAGCGGAAATCGCGCAGCGCGTTCTGCAGGATCTTCTTGCGTTCGTTGGAGAGCCCGGCGAAGGCGGGGCTCGCCACGATCGCCTTGTACTTGTCGAACAGCGCCAAGTTTTGTCCGACGCTCGACCAGAACTCGGTCACGCGCGGCAGGTTTTCACCGTAGGCGGCGCGCAGCTCAGGCGTGTCGGCGACGGCATTCAAATGGCCGACGACGCCCCACGCACGCGAGAGCGGTTCGGTCGCGGCGTCCGTGGCTTCGACGACATCGGCCCAGGTGGCCGGGGTGCCCGCCTCGGTCGCATGATCGATGGCCTCTTGCGCCTTTTCGAGCAGGATATCGAGCGCGGGTGTGATGTGCCCGGGACGGATCTCGCCGAAACGCGGCAGGCCGGAAAAATCGAGCAGAGGGTTCTCGTTCGGGATGCGCTTGTCGGTTGCGAGGGAGGAATCGGACGTATTCGAGGCCATAGCGCTGTTCCTGTCTGTCTGGTGTCGAGAGGGCGGGCACGCCGATCGAAATCGGTGCCCGATATCGCTATTATTGGGGCGCGTCGCGCCGATTCCAATCGGCGCGACGCACTTTCGTTCCTTACGCTTTTGCTTCCATACCCCCGCAGCCGCCGTGCCGCAATCGGCCGCGCTCACGCGCCGCGTTCGGCCGCTTCGATCGTATTGACGAGCAGCATCGTGATCGTCATCGGTCCGACGCCGCCCGGCACCGGCGTAATGAGGCCGGCCACAGCCGACACGCCGGCAAAATCGACGTCGCCGCACAGCTTGCCCGCTTCGTCGCGGTTCATGCCGACGTCGATGACCGTCGCGCCCGGCTTGACCATGTCGGCCGTCAGGATGTTGCGGCGCCCGGTGGCCGCGACGACGATGTCTGCCGCACGCGTGTGAGCGGCAAGATCGCGAGTCTTGCTGTTGCAGATCGTGACTGTGGCACCGGCCTCGAGCAGCATCATCGCCATCGGCTTGCCGACGATGTTCGAGCGGCCGATGACGACGGCGTTGGCGCCTTGCAGCTCGACGCCGTGGGCCTCGAACATCTTCATGACGCCGTAGGGCGTACAGGGCCGAAACAGCGGCTTGCCCGTCATCAGGGCGCCCGCGTTGGCGATGTGAAAGCCGTCGACATCCTTCTCGGGCGCGATTGCTTCGATAACCTTATGGCTGTCGATATGGCCCGGCAGCGGCAACTGCACGAGGATGCCGTGAATGCGCGGGTCGCGATTGAGCGCGTCGATCCGGGCGAGCAAATCGGCTTCCGAAAGCGTGGACGGGTAGCGGTCATACGACGAGTAAAGGCCGTTGTCTTCGCAGGCCTTCACTTTGTTGCGCACGTACACTTCGCTGGCCGGGTTGTCGCCGACGAGCACCACGGCAAGCCCCGGCTGGTGGCCGCGCGCGGCGAGCGCGGCGGCGCGGGCCGCGACATCGGCGCGAAGAGTCTTGGAAAGGGCGAGGCCGTCGATCAGTTTGGCTGTCATGGTGGTCGGTCGAGAGTGAAACGATGAAATGCGGCGGTGGCGCGAAGGGCCGGCCTTTAGCTTGGCGAGCAACGGGGAAGAGCGCGCTGGCGGCGCGATCGGCTCAGCGCCGGCTTGGCACCGTTTGCCCGGCGGCAAAGCAAGCGCCGCTTTCGCGGGCGCTTGCCGTCGGCAATCAAGCCTGGTTGGCGGGCTTGTTCGACAACGCGAGGCGGAGCAAGTCGGCCACCGTGTTGACGTTGAGCTTTTCCATGATGTTGGCGCGATGCGCCTCGACCGTCTTGATGCTGATGCCTAGATCGTCGGCGATCTGCTTGTTCAAGCGGCCTGCGATGATGCGCTCGAGCACCTGATGCTCGCGCGCCGTGAGCTTGCCGAGCCGTTCGGCCGCGGCGCGCTGCTGCTGCACCGTGCTGCTTTCGCTGCGTGCCTTGTCGAGCATGCGTTCGACGAGCTTGCGCAGTTCCGCTTCGTCGAACGGCTTCTCGATGAAATCCATCGCGCCCTTCTTCATCGTCGAGACGGCCATCGGGACGTCGCCATGGCCGGTGACGAAGATGATCGGCAGCGAGGCGTTTTCGGCGATAAGGCGCTCTTGAAGCTCGAGCCCGCTCATGCCCGACATCCGCACGTCGAGGATGAGGCAAGCGATCTGGCCGGCGTGTGGCGCGGGCTGATACGCTTCGAGAAATTGCTCCGCGCTCGAGAAGCACTGCACGCGATAGCCGTTCGCTTCCAAAAGCCAGCGCAGCGAATCTCGCACGGCCTCGTCATCATCGACCACGAAGACGGTTTCTTGACTTGTGACTGGGCTGCTCATGTTGCTCCCGTTGTAGCGGTTTGTGGTCTCGGCGTCTCGACCGTGCCGCCGTGGCCCGGATCGCTGGGTTCGCCGATCGGCAGACTACAGTGAAACGTGGCGCCTGTGATCTTGCCGTCCCCATTGACGTTGTTCACAACCCACAGGCGGCCGCGATGCGATTCGATAATCGAGCGGCAGATATTCAGGCCCATACCCATGCCGTCCGACTTCGTGCTGTAGAACGGCTCGAATAGCCGTTCGATCGCCGCTTCGTCGACGCCCGGGCCTTGGTCGATCACGCTGATGCAGACGAAGCCCGACTCGAGGCGCACGCTCACGCGGATGACTGGATCCATCGCGTTCGGATGCGCTTCGTGCATGGCTTCCGCGGCGTTCTTGAGCAGGTTCACGAGCACCTGTTCGATCAGCACCGGATCGACGTAGATGACCGGCAGGCGCGAGCGGAGTTCGGTCAGGATGCGAATGCGCCGCTTCCGGACTTCGATTTCGGCCAGGCCGACGGCGTCGGCCACGATGTCGGACACTCGGGCCGCTTGGCGCTTGGGTTCGCTGCGTTTCACGAACTCGCGGATGCGCTTGATGATCATGCCGGCGCGCACAGCTTGCTGCGCCGTTTTTTCGAGCACCGGCAGCAGCGTCTCCTGCGTCGTGCGGCCCGCCTTGACGAGCGCGACGGTACCCGAGCAGTAGTTGTTGATCGCCGCGAGCGGCTGGTTCAGCTCGTGGGCGAGGGACGACGCCATTTCGCCCATCGTCATCAAGCGGCTCGTGAAGTGCAGCTTTTCCTCTTGCTGGCGCGCGAGTTCCTGCGCTTGCTTGCGCGTCGTGATGTCGGTGGCGATCTGCATCTGCGCGAGGTGGCCGTCGACCCACTGGATGTACTGACGCCGCACCTCGAACCACTTCTGGATGCCTTGGACGTAGATTTCCTGGGCGTCGGCCGCGCTTTCGGTCAGCGCGGCAGCAGGCAGTCCAGCATAGGTATCGACCATGTCGATCGAGTCCGACGACGCTTGCGCGCTGTCGAAGCCGCCGCCGGCGAGCTCTAGGTGGCCATCGGGGCGGATGCCGAACAGGTGCCGGTAGTAGCGGTTCGCGAACAGCAGCTCCGCCTCGTCGGCCGCGAGCACGGAAACGGCTGCATCGAGGCTTTCGAGCACCGTCGTGAAGCGTTCATGCGCGGCGGCGAGTTCCTCGCGCGCGCGCTTGGGCTCGGTGATGTCGGTCATCGACGACATCCAGCCCGTTTGGCGCCCGGAGCTGTCGATGAGCGGCGAGACGTAAAGGCGCGCGTGAAAGAGCGAGCCGTCCTTGCGTCGCACGCGCAATTCGAAGCCGGAGGAGGGTGCCTTGCCGCGCAGCGTCATATCGAGCTGGCGCTGCATTTCGGGGTATGAATCGCGCGGCCAGTACGGAAACGGGGCGTTCTTGCCAACGAGATCGCTCTCGTCCCAGCCCGTCATGCGGCAGAACGCGGGGTTGACGTGCGTGATGCGTCCATGCATATCGAGCACGCGCATGCCGATCAGCACCGAGTTTTCCATCGCGCGGCGGAAGAACGCTTCGGCGTAGAGCGCCTGCTGCGCCTCGAAGCGTTGGCGCGTGTGCTTCCACAAGCTCCACAGGCTCCACAACACGAAGCACGAGAGACCGGCCACGAGCCAGACGAGCGTGTTGTTCGTGAAGTTCGTGATTTGCGGAAAGGCATAGACGCGCACGGTAACGCCCTGGCCGGGCGGATCGAGCGGCAAATCGTAGAAGATGTCGCGGGGCAGGCGCGGGCGCGTCGAAGTCGTCGCGAGTTCGCGGTTGTTCACGTCCGTGATCGAGATCTTGTACTTCGCCGACAGCTCGGGCGGAATGTCGTGCTTGAGAATGCCTTCGATCGAGAACACCGCCGCGATCGAACCGAGGAATTCTCGATCGCGGTAGATCGGCGTTTGCAGCGTGAGATAGCCGTTGCCGACGTCGTCGTAGATCAGCGGCGAGTAGGCCTGGCGCCGCGTGCCGCGCGCCTCGCCGAACGCGGCCCTGACGGCTTCGTCCATCTGCGCGTCGGTCAGCCGCGCGAAGCGTTGGCCCGCAAGCGGTAGCGGGGCGCCGGGCCAGCGCGGCGACTTCTGCGACGTATACCAGTTCAGATAAAGAATCTCGGGATGCGCCTGAATGATGTCGGCGCTCGACATCTCGAACGCGTGCTGATCGGCATGGCCTGCCGCGATGTCGCGCGCGAGCGCTTGCAACTGTTCCTGCGCGCCCGTCATCGACAGGCGAATCTGTTGCTGCGCCCACGCCACGTTCCGGTAAAGCGTGTCTTCCTGTTGCTGTTGCTCGCGCCTGTTCAAGCTCCAAAGGATGAGGCTCATCACCACCAGGAACACCAGGATGGAAAGTAAAGGCGTGAGCAAGTACGAATTGGACCACCACGGGCCGTGGTGCCAACGGGACGGCGTCGAATCCGCCCGATTACCGGACGGTCGCGCCGAACGAGCGAAAAGCCGATCGGTCAACATGGCTCGAATTGTAACGCAGCGCGCCACGCCCAATCGGCGTAAAACGTGGGTGTTCACCCCTCGTTTAACGCAACTGACGACACATTCATGCAAGATCCCGGCTTGTTTTCGGTGCGTTGCAGCAATATTTCGTATTGTGAGAAATGATCTCGTAATTCGAAAAATTGATTGCTAAGGCCCCGGAAGCCTCTTTACAATCGCCGCAGTTACCGCGGTCCGACCCGGCTGCGCCGTCCATTCGTTAGAACATTCCCTAATTCAGGAGACGAGAATGTCCGCTGTGCCCGACGAAGTCATGAAATATGTCGCCGCCGATAAAGACGACGATCCCCAGGAAACCGGCGAATGGCTCGACGCGCTCGAAGGGGTCATTTCCGCTGTCGGCCCCGACCGTGCGCATTACCTGATCGAGAAGCAGATCGAGTTCGCTCGCGTGCACGGCGAGCATCTGCCGTTTTCGGCGGAGACGCCTTACATCAACACGATTCCCGTGTCGCGCCAGGCCAAGATCCCGGGCGATCAGGACATCGAGCACCGCATCCGCTCGTACACGCGCTGGAACGCGATCGCGATGGTGCTGCGTGCCGGCAAGCACACGAACGTCGGCGGCCATATCGCTTCGTTCGCGTCGGCCGCCACGCTGTACGACGTCGGCTTCAACCATTTCTGGCACGCCCCCTCGCCCGAGCATGGTGGCGATCTCGTGTTCGTGCAGGGTCACTCGTCACCGGGTATCTACTCGCGCGCATTCCTGCTTGGCCGCTTGACGGAGAACCAGCTCGACAACTTCCGTCAGGAAGTGGGCGGCGAGGGCATCTCGTCGTATCCGCACCCGTGGCTGATGCCCGATTTCTGGCAAGTCCCGACCGTCTCGATGGGCCTTGGCCCGATCATGGCGATCTATCAAGCGCGCTTCATGAAGTACATGCAGGCGCGCGGCATCGCGAAGACGGAAGGCCGCAAGGTTTGGGCGTTCCTCGGCGACGGCGAAACGGATGAGCCGGAATCGCTAGGCGCGATCGGCATGGCCGGGCGCGAGCGGCTCGACAACCTCGTGTTCGTCATCAACTGCAACCTGCAGCGTCTCGACGGCCCCGTGCGCGGCAACGGCAAGATCATCCAGGAACTGGAATCCGAGTTCCGCGGCGCCGGCTGGAACGTCATCAAGGTCGTCTGGGGCAGCCGCTGGGACGCATTGTTCGCCCGCGACAAGACGGGCGTGCTGATGCGCCGCATGATGGAAGTCGTCGACGGCGAGTATCAGACGTACAAGTCCGA
>CAYRLJ010000112.1:0-13841 GCA_964425025.1 uncultured Burkholderia sp.
CGATACCGCGCGATGCACCTACGATCAACACTGTCTTCATCGAACACCTCCCTCGGGAACGCCGTGCTACCTGTTCTATGGGTTCTATGGGTTCTATGGATTCTATGGATTCCATGCGGTCGATCGTACAGGCGCATCGTTCGACGTGCCGGTACGATTCGCAGCGATCGAATCGATCAATCCGATCGACCCGATCGACCCGATCAAACGAGCTCGATTCCCATCGCCGTCGCTTCGCCGCCGCCGATGCAGAGGCTTGCGACGCCGCGCTTCGCACCGCGGTGACGCAGTGCGCCGATTAGCGTGACGAGGATGCGCGCGCCCGACGCGCCGATCGGGTGACCGAGCGCGCAGGCGCCGCCGTTCACGTTGACTTTCTCGTGCGGCAACGCGTGGTCTTTCATCGCCGCCATCGTGACGACGGCGAACGCTTCGTTGATCTCATACAGATCGACGTCATTCGCTCGCCACTCGTTCTTCTCGAGCAGTTTGCGGATGGCGCCGACGGGAGCCGTCGTAAACTTCGACGGCTCCTGGGCGAACGTCGAGTGGCCGACGACGCGTGCGAGCGGCGCGAGGCCCAGCTTCTCGGCCGTCGACGCCCGCATCATGACGAGGGCGGCGGCGCCGTCGGAGATCGACGACGAGTTCGCGGCCGTGACGGTGCCCGTCTTGCTGAAGGCGGGCTTGAGCGTCGGGATCTTATCGAGGTTGGCCTTGAACGGCTGCTCGTCGCGCGAGATCGTCACGTCGTCGCCCTTGCGGCCCGTTACCTTCACGGGCGCGATTTCCCATGAGAAGGAGCCGTCTTCATTCGCGCGCTTGGCGCGTGCAAGCGATTCGATGGCGAATGCGTCTTGCGCCTCGCGCGTGAAGCCGTATGCGCTCGCGCATTCCTCGGCGAACGTGCCCATCAGACGCCCTTTGTCATAGGCATCCTCCAAGCCGTCGAGGAACATATGATCGAGCACCTGGCCGTGTCCCATGCGCATGCCGCCGCGCGCCTTGGGAAGCAGGTACGGCGCATTCGTCATGCTTTCCATGCCGCCCGCGATCATCACATCCGCCGAGCCGGCCAAGAGCATGTCGTGCGCGAACATCGCCGCGCGCATGCCAGAGCCGCACATCTTGTTGACGGTCGTGCAGCCCGCGGAAAGCGGCAGGCCCGCACCCAAGGCGGCTTGCCGCGCCGGCGCTTGACCGAGGCCCGCGGGCAGCACGCAGCCCATCAGGACTTCTTCGATTTGCTCGGCTTTCAACCCGGCACGCTCGAGCGCGGCCGCGATGGCGCTCGAACCCAGTTGTGGCGACGTGAGCGAGGCGAAATCGCCCTGGAAGCCCGCCATCGGCGTGCGTGCCGCCGAGACGATGACGATCGGGTCCATCACGTTCATGGTGTTGCGCGTTGCGTCAGTCATGCTTGATCTCCTTGATCACACCTTTAGCCACTTGCTCGATGTTCGCGAGGTTTGCAGCATCTGCTGCGAGGACGTCGTTTTGGGCCGACCCCGCCCGTTCGGCCGACAGCGCGGCCACACAGCGTTGATACGTTTCCTCGAGCGCGTCAAAGCTCGACACGCTCATGCCGAGATTGCGCACGCGCCCGTCGTGCACACCGTAGGCGAGGCCGTGCACAGAGAGCGTCTGGCCGCGCGTCCAGGCATCGCCCACGATCGTCGTGCGGCAGACGTTGACGACTTGCTCGATCGTGTTGAGTTCGACGAGGCGGCGATGGCGCGCCACCATCGGCCACTCTTCGAGCAGCGCCGCGTGCTTGGCGCGCACGTCGTGAACGTGGTGCAGCCAGTTATCGGCGAGCCCAATGCGGCGATTGTGCAACGCGGCGCCGACCCCCGAGCAGCCGTAGTGGCCCACCACCATGATGTGCTTCACCTTGAGCAGATCGACCGCGAACTGGATGACAGACAAGCAGTTCAGATCGGAGTGAACGACGACGTTCGCGATGTTGCGGTGGACAAACACTTCGCCGGGAGGCAGGCCGATGATCTGGTTCGCGGGCACGCGCGAATCGGAGCATCCGATCCAGAGATACTCGGGCGCTTGCTGATCGGCGAGACGCGCGAAAAATTGCGGATCTTCGGCGAGCTGGCGTTCGACCCACGCTTTATTGTTGGCGAACAGTTGGGCGAGCGGATGGTTCTGATCGTTCATAGTGCGGTGTGTGCGTCGTGGAGCTCGAGCCCTCACGGGCTATGAAGGGAAGACCGACGGCGTGTGCAACGCGCGCGGTTCAAGCCGCGTGCGCGGCGCCTGACGCGGCATTGGCATTGGCATTGGCATTGGCATTGGCATCGGCATCGGCATCGGCATCGGCATTGGCGTCGCGCGACGCGGCGAACCGCGCCGGATAGCGGTTGCAAAAGCGCACGCTGTGGTCGTAGGGAAAGAAGTCGGGCAACTCGCCCTTGAGCAATTGTTCCTTATGTTTTTGCCAAAGCTTCGGGTCGAAGAAATCGGCATGATGGCGCATGAAGTATTGGCGCACGGTGGGATCGCCGAGCAGGAACGTCGAGTACGTTTCGGGGAAAATATCGTTCGGCGCGACGCTGTACCACGGCTCGGCCGACATCTCATCCTCTTCGGTCCGCGCTTGCGGCACGTGGCGTACGTTGCAGTCGGTCAGATATTCGATTTCGTCGTAATCGTAGAACACGACGCGACCGTGCCGCGTCACGCCGAAGTTCTTATAGAGCATGTCGCCCGGAAAGATGTTCGCCTGCATGAGCTCCTTGACCGCATTGCCGTATTCCTTGATCGCGTGTTCGATATCGTCCGCGGTGCCGTTTTGCAGGAACAAGTTGAGCGGCACCATGCGGCGCTCGATGTAGACATGCTTGATCACGAGGCAATCGTCTTCGTACTCGATCATCGAAGGCGCCTCCTTCTCGAGCTCGCGCACGAGCTGTTCGTCTAGGCGCGAGCGCGGCAGCGCCACGCTCGAGTATTCGAGCGTGTCGGCCATCCGCCCGAGCCGATCATGGCGCTTCACGAGCAGGTACTTGTCTTGGATCTTCTGGCGCGTCGTGTCCTTCGGCGCGGGGAAGGCGTCCTTGATGATCTTGAAGACGTACGGGAACGAGGGCAGGGTGAACACGACCATCACGAGCCCCTTGATGCCGGGCGCGATGATGAAGTGATCGCTCGAGTGCGAGAGGTGCTTGAGCAGATCGCGATAGAAGTTGTTCTTGCCCTGCTTCTGCAAGCCGACGGAGGTATAGATCTCGGCCTTCGGCTTGCCCGGCATGACAGTGCCGAGGAAGTCGACGTAAGCCGACGGCACGTCCATGTCGACGAGAAAATACGAGTGCGAAAAGCTGAAGATGATCAAGAGCTGTTCGCGGCTGAGCAGTACCGTGTCGAGTGCAAGCACGCCCGGCTTAACGTGGCGGATCGGCACGGCGAACGGCACCATGACTTCTCCGTTGATGATGCGGCCGATGATATAGGCGGCTTTGTTGCGGAAGAACAGCGACGAGAGCACATGTACTTGGAAGTTGAACGCTTCCGAGAACGCACCGAACGTCTCGTGAAACGTATCGATCATGCAGGCGACGTCGCGCGTCAAATCCTCGAATGGCCGCTCGAGCTGAAAATTCGTGACGATCCGCTCGAGCGTCGCGGCTAGGCCGTCCTTGCCCGGGTAATAGGCGCGGAAGGTCGGCTTTGCGGCGGGTTCCTCGTTCTCGATGTATTCCGTTGAGATGGCGGGCCGCACGAAAATGAAGTCGTTGTTGAAATACGAGCGGTGCAGGATTTTGCAGCAAACCGAATTGAAGAACGTTTCGGCGCATTCGGGCTGCAGATGGCGGGTGAGCAAGCCGATGTAGTGCAGCTTGATCTGCTGCCAGACGTCGTCGTCGATATTCTCGGCGTCGTATTCGTCTTCGAGCAGACGGACGCATTCCTCGACCCGATCGTCGTACGAAGCGATCCGATCGCGTGCGAGCTTTTGAAGGGCGGGCCAATCGGCGGCTTCGAACAGGGGCTTCGCGAGCGCCGCTGCGGCGCGGAAATTGCCGTAGTGGCGATCGAAGCCCTCGAGCATCGTCTGGGCGACATCGAAGCCGATCTGCGACGAGAGCAGTTTGGGGAAGTGCTTCATACGCCCTCGGATTTCGCCAGGTCGTCGTTCGAAACGCCGTTGCGCGCAGCATCGACACCGTTCCCGGCCAACATCCCGCGGCACTGGATTTCGTATTGCGCGAGGTCTTCGAGCGTCGCCGTCAAATCCTCGAGTTGACGTTCGAGCACTTGGCGGTGCTCATCGATCGTCGCGAGGAATGCATGCAATTGGGGGACAGTATCGGTCGGCGACTCGTAAAGGTCGAGCAGACCGCGGATCTCAGATAGCGTGAAGCCGAGCCGCTTGCCCCGCAGCGTCAGCTTGAGCCGTGTACGGTCG
The DNA here is from genome assembly GCA_964425025.1 of uncultured Burkholderia sp. Taxonomy (GTDB): domain Bacteria; phylum Pseudomonadota; class Gammaproteobacteria; order Burkholderiales; family Burkholderiaceae; genus Trinickia. The sequence goes on from CAYRLJ010000112.1 coordinate 4,424, forward strand.
CGGTTCGAGTAGACGCGCCGCAGGCCGCTCGAGCCCTCGCGGCGCGGCGCAAGCAGCCCCTGGTCTTCATAGAAGCGGATGGCGCGGGGCGTGACGTCGAATTCGCGTGCGAGTTCGGTGATCGTGAAGTGCTGGGTCATGGCGGACGCGTCGGGTTAGAATCGACGGACGTTTACGTTATCGTCAACTTTGACAAAGTGCAACTGGCGCGGGGCCGGTTGCGTTCGACCGAGATTTTGCCGATGAATGCCTTGGAACACCAACTCGATTATCCGTTCGCCGATGCGCTGCCCGAACCGGGGCGATTGCGCGAGGTGGCGCCCGGTGTTTATTGGGTGCGCATGCCGCTGCCGTTCGCGCTCGATCACATCAATCTGTGGCTGCTGCGTGATGAGATCGATGGGCAGGCGGGCTGGACCGTCATCGATTGCGGCATCGCCGACGACGCGATCAAGGCCAACTGGGAGCGTATTTTCGAGCAGGAACTGGGCGGCTTGCCCGTCTTGCGTACGATCGTTACGCATTGCCATCCGGACCACCTAGGGTTGGCCGATTGGATTTGCCGGGGTGGCGAGCGCGGACGTTGGAACGTGCGGCTTTGGATCACGCACGGCGAATACATGCTCGGGCGCGTGATGGCGGCGGGGGACGAATCGAACGCCGGGGGCGAAGGCGCGGCGCGCCATTTCGCGCGGCATGGGTTGGCCGATCCAGTCGCCCTCGAAAAGCTGCGCAATCGGCGCGACTATTACGCGAAGCTCGTACCGTCGATGCCGGGGCAGTACCGCCGCATGCGCGAGGGCGATGTCCTGCGAATCGGGGCGAACGCTTGGCGCGTCGTGACGGGATTCGGACATTCGCCCGAACACGCCGCGCTCTATTGCGAAGCCGCGGGCGTGCTCATTTCGGGCGACATGGTGTTGCCGCGCATTTCGACGAACGTCTCCGTCTTCGACATCGAACCGGAAGGCAATCCGCTCGCGCTCTACCTCGAGTCGCTCGGACGCTACGAAACCATGCCGGCCGATACGCTCGTGCTGCCGTCGCACGGTAAGCCGTTTCGCGGCCTGCATGCGCGGATCGCGCAGCTTCGCGCGCACCACGACGCGCGCCTGGCCGAGGTGCGCGAGGCGTGCGCGCAGCGGCCGATGAGCGCGGCCGACATCGTCCCGCTGATGTTCAAGCGCGCGCTCGACATTCATCAAACGACGTTCGCCATGGGCGAAGCGCTCGCTCACTTGCACTTATTGTGGCTGGCGGGCGAGCTCGTGCGTCGGGGGGACGAAGACGGCGTAGTGCGATTCACGCCGGTAAGCTAAGGCAGCGTTTCCCGCATGGCTTCGGCGCGCAACAGCAACAGCTCGCGCTCGCGCGCGTTTTGCGTCATCGTGGCCGCCCGCTCGAATTCGGAGCGCGCTTCGTCGCGCCGCCCGAGCTTAGCCAGCAAATCGCCGCGCACGCTGGGCAGCCAGTGATAGCGCGCGAGTGCCGGGTCGGCCGCGAGCGCCTCGACGATCGCAAAACCGGCCTGCGGACCATAGGCCATGCCGACCGCGACCGCGCGATTCAATTCGACGACGGGCGAAGGATTGATCTGCACGAGTGCATCGTAAAGCGCGACGATCCGAGCCCAGTCCGTGTCCTCGGCGCGATGCGCGCGAGCGTGACAAGCGGCGAGCGCCGCTTGCAGCGCATAGGGGCCCAGCGCACCGTCGAGCGCTTCGGCGCGGGCCAGCGCCCCAAGGCCACGCCGAATCAGCAGCGGGTCCCAGCGCGAGCGGTCTTGATCGGCAAGCAGCACCGGACGGCCATTCGCATCGACGCGCGCACGAAGCCGTGACGCCTGCAATTCCATCAGCGCGACGAGACCGTGCACTTCGCTACAGTCCTGCACGAGTTCGGCGAGGATGCGGCCGAGGCGCAATGCCTCATCGCACAGCGACGGACGCATCCAATCTTCGCCGGCCGTGGCTGAATACCCCTCGTTGAAGATCAAATAGACGACTTCGAGCACCGATGCCATCCGTGCCGCCCGTGCGTCCGCGCGTGGCACTTCGAACGGCACACGCGCCTCGCGTAACGTGCGCTTGGCGCGCACGATGCGCTGCGCGATGGTTGCCTCGGGCGCGAGGAACGCGCGCGCGATTTCGTGCGTGGCGAGCCCGCCCAATAGCCGCAGCGTCAGCGCGACGCGCGCATCTGTCGACAGCACCGGGTGGCATGCCGTGAAAATTAGCCGCAGCAGGTCGTCGCCGATGTCGTCGGCGCGTGCCGCATCGATCGCATCGACGAAATCGGGCACGACGTGGGCTTCCAACGCATCGAGGTCGCGCCCGATCGCTTCGTGTTTCCTCGCATGCAGCGCGTCTTGGCGCAGCTTGTCGAGCGCGCGATGCTTGACCGTCGCCATCAGCCAGGCGCCCGGATTGTCGGGCACCCCATCGCGCGGCCAATGCTCGAGCGCGGCGACGAGCGCGTCCTGCGCGAGCTCTTCCGCCACGCCGATGTCGCGCACGAGCCGCGCGGCATGCGCGACGACGCGCGCCGCTTCAATGCGCCAGACTGCTTCGATCGCGCGATGAGTGGGATTGGCCATGATCAGTGCCGGTTTGCCTCTAGATCGCGCCAGCGCTCGATGTTCTCGCTCGGCGGGAAATCCTCGAATTCGAACAGCGGCCTCACTTCGATTTCGGCGTCGGTCAGCTCGCCGAACGGTGCGGGAAAACGCCGCGCCCACTCGAGCGCTTCCTCCCGCGAGCGCACTTGGATCAACGTATAGCCGGCGATCAATTCCTTCGTTTCGGCGAACGGCCCGTCGACGATCGTGCGTTTGCCGCCCGCGTAGCGCACGCGCCAGCCCTCGGTGCTGGGCTTGAGCCCGTTCGCATCGAGCAAAACGCCGGCTTTGGCCAACTCTTCGTGGTAGGCCGTCATCGCCGCCACCAGTTCGTGCTCCGGCAGTGCGCCCGATTCGCTTTGGGCATTGGCCCGCACCATGATCATGAAACGCATCGTCTCGCTCCTCGAAAGTGATGGAGACCGCTCATCGGCTCCTACTGTGACGACGAACGAAACGCGCGACATTCGACATCGACGCTGCCTCTCTTGGTGGAAACCCTCGGTGTTACTCGAAGCAGGGGGCCAATCGCCTGACTTCGACCGTGCACCATTGGGCTGCCGGGCACTCGGCCGCAATGGCGAGCGCTTCTTCCTCGCGGTCGCAATTGAGCAGGTAGAAGCCGCCGACCATTTCTTTGGCCTCGGCGAACGGGCCGTCGATGAAGCGGCGCTCGCCGCCTCGGACCTCGACGCGCACGGCTTCTTCGGTCGAGGCGAGCGATTGCGCTGCGACGAGCAGGCCACGCGCCTTCAAATCCTCGCCGAAACGAAGCATCGCGTCATAGGCGGCACGGCCTTCGTCGGACGTACGCTCGGCCCGCTGGCCGATTGGCTCGACGATCAATAGCAGGTAAGACATGATTGACTCCTTGAGAGCGCGCCGGGTCCGGCGCGGCGTTCGTCAAAGAGAATAGAGCAGCCGCGCCGGTGTTGCCACCGGGCGGCGTGGCGGTCGGCGCTGCCGGCGGCGTTTGGGCAAAGGCGGCCGCTGTCGTGGCCCAAATCGTGAAAGCCGCTAACGCGTGGCCAAAATTTCGCATGACTGCTTGATCGAATCGTCATTCCGGGCGCTCAGGTTACGGCGCCCGGATGACACCCGGCAACGGACTGACGGCTCTCGCATGCCGATGCTGCGTCATTTCACGGAGACGTCCGCGAAATCTTGCCGACCGAACGCGCTGACTTTGTAGCCCTCGACGGTTCTGCGTGTGACCGCGCTCGCGGTTGGGTAACCGAGCGGAATCCAGAGCGCTTCATCGTGGACGATCTTTTGCGCGGCTTCGTAATCCTTCGCGCGGGCGGCCTGATCGGGCGTCGAGCGGGCCTCGGTGATCAGCTTATCGAGCTTCGGATCGCAAAAGCGGGCGAAGTTGATACCCGATTTCACGCCGTTGCAGCTGAACAGCGGCGCAAAGTAGTTGTCTGGGTCGCCGTTGTCGCCGGCCCATCCCATGAACAGCAGGTCATGCTGCCCTTGCTTTGCCTGCTTGATGAGTTCGCCCCATTCGATGACCTTGACCTCGGCCTTCACGCCGATTTTGGCGAGATCGGCCTGCAGCAGTTCGGCGCCCGCTTTCGGCTTCGGATTGAGGACGCTGCCTTGCGGACGCAGCCAGATCGTCGTCGAGAAGCCGTTCGGATAGCCGGCTTGAGCGAGTAGCGCCTTGGCCTTCGCGGGGTCGTAGGGATAAGCGGCGATTGCCTTGTCGTAGCTCCAGGTGGATGGCGGATAGGGATTGACGGCCGGCGTGGCCGTGTTGCCGAAGACGACTTTCAAGTAGGTGCCGCGATCGAACGCCATGTTGATCGCTTGCCGCACGCGTTCGTCGTCGAGCGGTTTGTGCTGCGTGTTCAATGCGACGAAGGCCGTCATGAACGCCGGCGTTTGCACGACGGCGAGCGACGTGTCGCTCTTTGCGCTAGCGACGTCCTCAGGCTTCGGCGAGAGCGCGATCTGGCATTCGTCGGCCTTCACCTTTTGCATGCGCACGGCGGGATCGGGCGTGATCGCGTAGATGAGCCGTTCGGCCTTGGGCTTAGCTCCCCAGTAGGTCGGGTTCGCGTCGTAGCGGATTACGGCGTCCTTCGTGTAGCGCTTCAGCACGAACGGACCGGTGCCGATCGGATTCGTGTTCAGATCGATTTGCTTGCCGGCTTTGAGCAATTGATCGGCATACTCGGCCGAATAGATCGACGCGAAGCCCATGGTCAGCATGGCAACGAACGTCGAATTCGGTTCGTTGAGTTCGAACTCGACGGTGTGGTCGTCTACCTTCTTGACCGCCTTCACGAGCTTGGCCAGTCCCATCGATTGCGCGTGCGGGAAGCCGTTCGGGCCGGCCACCTTGTGCCAGGGGTTCGCGTTGTCGAGCATGCGATCGAACGTGAAGACGACATCGTCGGCGTCGAACGGGCGAGTGGGCTTGAAGTAGTCCGTGGTTTGGAACGCTACGCTCGGCCGCAGGTGGAACGTGTACGTCAGGCCGTCGCTGCTCGCATCCCACTTCTCGGCCAAGGCCGGGACGACTTTCTTGGCGGCTTCGTCGTAATCGACGAGCGTATTGAAGATGACGTCGGCCGACGCATTCGTCGTGACGAGCGAGTTGAATTGAACGACGTCGAAGCCGTCCGGGCTTGCCTCGGTGCAAACGGTGAGCGGCTTGGCGAATGCAAGGGCGGGAATGACGGCGAGCGTGGCGGCGAGCAGTTTGACGCGCATGAGTTTTCCTTTTTTCCCGTGAGACTTAAGGGCGGCCGAAGATTGACGCTGCGATGCAGATCGAGTCGATGAGCTTAGCCGAAGCGCGGGGATGCGACAACGAGGGGTGTCTTATAGGGTTTTATCGCGGTGACGTGTCGCGCGCTTGCATGGCTACGGCTCGCAGGTAGTCGACGCCTTCGATCGCGCGCGAACCATACCAGGAGATCATCTCCCCATCGACGAGTTGAATCGTCTTGCCGGCTAGGCGCGGGTCGGCGGCTAGTTCGTCTCTGTGTTTGGCGGTGAAGCGGTAGGGTTCCGATGAGAGCAAGATCCGTTCGACATGCCCTAACGCCGGATCATCGAAGGCGAATGCCGGGTAGCGGTCCGCGCCTTTGAAGCCGCCCGTGACGGCTGGCCAGGTCTGCCAATTCACGAGGCGCAGCATCGCTGAAATATAGGTGTTTTGCGCGACTGTCATCCATGGATCGCGCCAGATGACGTAGAGCACGTGGCGTTCGGGCCAGGACTCTCGCGCGATTGTTTCGAGGCGTGAGGATAGGGCGTCCGTTAGCCCCTGGGCGTTTTGTTCGCAGCCGAAGATGGCGCCGATCAGCGCATAGAGCGCGAGGTTATCGTGCGGCGTAAGCGGGTGAGTGACGATGACATCCGGGACGAACTGTGCGAGTGCGTCGATCGTCGGCTTCTCGTTTTCGTCGATGTTGACGATGACGTGTGTCGGCGCGAGCGCGCGGATGGCGTCGAGTTTGACGGATTTGGTGCCGCCGACCTTGGGAACTGCGCGCACTACGTCGCGTGGATGGATGCAGAAGCCTGTTCGGCCAACGACGCGATCGCCTAGCCCCAGAGCGAACAGCAATTCGGTGATGCTGGGTACGAGCGAGACGATGCGGGCGTTATCGCCCGCGGGTGCGTGGGCGATTCCGGCGGCGTCGGTTTGGGATGCCTGCATATTTCGCGCTGTTTACAGATCTTGTCGATCGGCTTCACCGACTCATGAGCGAACCGTCGGCGTACTTCGTCGCGGGATCGCTACTCGCCCCCCCGCGGTTTCCTCGGCGCTTTTTCGAAAAGCCGATCGTAAAGCCATCGTGGCAGCCATCCCAATAGCGTTGCGACGATCCGCATGGGCCAGGGAAATACGGCGAACCGTGCTTTGCGTGCGATGGCCCCGGCCGCTTTCTCGGCAAACCGCTCGGCATCCATTAAAAACGGCATGGGATAAGGATTATGAGCCGTCATGGGCGTACGAACATAGCCAGGCGCAATCGTCACCACAGCAACCCCGAACGGCCGCATCTCCACGCGCAGCGATTCCAAATAAGCCAACGCGGCCGCTTTCGACGCGCTATAAGCCGCCGAGCCCGGCAGCCCGCGCACACCGGCGACGCTAGCGATACCGACGAGCGTCCCGTGCCGCTCCTCCGACATGAGTTTGGCGAACGGTTCGAACGTCGCGGCCATGCCGAAATAATTGACGTCCATGACTTCGCGGAATGTTTCGAGATCGCCATGCCCCGTCGCGACGCCTTTGCTAATCCCCGCATTGGCAATCACGATATCGGGCAAACCATGCACGCCAATGAATTGGGATGCCGCACGCGCGACGGCCGCATCATCGCGAACATCGGCGGAATAAATAGCGATGGAAAGCTCGGGAAACCGCTGAGCGAATGTGTCGAGCGCGGCAACGCGGCGCGCCACGAGCCCAAGTGTGGCGCCTTGCCGTGCGTACTGCTCGGCAAGGGCCATGCCGATGCCGCTCGAGGCGCCGGTGATAAAAACCTTCAACGATGGCGAATCCATACCGGCGCGACGCGAATTACATCTTCTTCGCGCGCACTTGCGCGACGAGATAGTCGAGCACCTTGATCGTGCCGTCGAGGCTGTTCGTGGTGGCCGGGCCCGTTTCGTACTTGCCTTGGATGGCCAGCGTCGGCACGCCGTCGATCTTGTAGTCCTGAATCATTTTCTTGTCGCGATTCAATCCGGCCTGCGTCGAGAACGAATTGTAAGCGGCCAAGAATTTCTGCGAATCGACACCCTGCGTCGCAAGGAATTTGGCTTGATCGTCCGGCGTCAGCAGGTAGTTGTGATTCTCGTGGATTTCATGGAAGACGACGGGCGTCAACTTTTCCTCGAGGCCGAGCGCATCGAGTGCGTGCAGCAGCTTCGAATGCGGAATGAAATCATCGCGGAAGGCGACGGGCACGCGCTTGAAGACGACGTCCGGCGGCAACGCCTTCACCCATTTCTCGAGGGACGGATTGAATTCGTTGCAGTGCGGGCAGCCGTACCACATGAATTCGATGACTTCGATCTTGCCCGCGGGAACGTCGACGGGTTGCGGCGTTTTCAGGACCGTGTAGTCCTTGCTTGCAACGGGGGCGGCCGGCGAAGCCTGCGCGACGCCCGTGCCGACGACGGCCAGGCTGACGGAGAACAACAGCGTGCGGATCAGTTTTTTCATTGTTGGCTCGTGGGTACGATGAACGTGGGGCGCCAATCCGGCGAAGCCGCGCCGGGCTGTAGGCGCCTTTGCGGCTATCGATTATGACTTGCGCCGTTCCCGCCTGGTTCAGCGGCGAACGGCGCATGGCCGTCTACGCGATTACGGCGCGTTACTGCTTGGCGAAGCGAATCACCGCTGTATCGATGCCCGCATCGGACAAACGCTGGCGCGTCGCATTCATTTCGTCGAATTTGGTGAACGGCCCAATGCGCACGCGGAAGTACGTCACGCCGCCGGCATCGCGCTGCGAGACTTTCGATTCGAACCCCTGGAACGCAAGCCGCGCACGTTGCTGTTCGGCATCGGATGCGGTCTTGTAGGCGCCGACCTGCAGGAAGTAGCCCGTATTCGCATCACTTGCGCCGTTTGACGCGCCGTTGTTCGGATGCGCGGCGGGTGCGGAGGAAGAGGGCGGTACATTCGCCACCTGAGCGGGCTTCTTCTGTGGTGCCTCAGCCTGTGCATTGGCTTGGGCCTGTGGCTGCTGCGCCGCGGCACTGCCGGCCGCGCTCGATGCTCCGTTTGTCGACGGCACCTCGACGATCTGCGGCTCTTCCAGCAAACCGGGCGCAGCTTGCGAGGGCGCCGCCGGTTGCCCGGACGATTGGCCCGGCGCCGTATTGGGCGGCGGCGTTTGCTGCGCGGCCTGCGGCACGGGCTGCCCAGGCGATTTGCCTTGCAGCGCGCGGTTCGGATCGTATTGCTGTTGGATCGCGCCCGTATCGGACGCCCCGGACGGTGCGACCTTGGCCACGAACGGCGTGGGCGCGCGCGTGATGTACAGGGCGACGACGACCGCGATCGCGAGACCGACGATCAAGCCCAGCACAACACCGAGGAACGTGCCCCCGGTTTGCTTTGACGATGTGCTGCGTGGCGAAGTACGGCTCGGTTTTGCCATTATCTGAATCACCTGCGAAAGAAACCCGGAGGGCGGCGCGCGGCGTACTGCCGAGGCCGGTGCCGCACGAGGGCGGCCACCGATTATAGCGATGGCCGTGGCGCCGCTCGGCGAACGCGCGCAGCAGTTACATCTTGGCCGGAGACGAGACGCCGATCATCGCAAGGCCGTTGGCGAGCACTTGGCGCGTCGCCGCCAGCAGCGCGATACGCGCGTCGCGCTCGAGCTGCGAGTCGACGAGAACGCGCTCGGCATTGTAGAACGAGTGGAATTCGCCAGCGAGTTCGCGCAGGTAGAACGCGATGGCATGCGGTGCGAGCTCATGCGCCGCGTGCGTCAGCATGTCGGGATACTCGGCGAGCTTATGCATCAGCGACATCGCGCGCGCGCTCGTGAGTACGGATACATCGGCGAGCGGCAGCATGAGCGCGTCGCCGCCGAAGCGCGACTTCCATTCGGTCAGGATCGAGCAGATCCGCGCGTGCGCGTACTGAACGTAATAGACCGGGTTCTCGTCGTTCTGCTTCAGTGCGAGATCGACGTCGAAGACGAACTCGGTATCGGCCTTGCGCGAGATCAGGAAAAACCGCACCGCGTCGCGCCCGCGCGTGATCGTTGCTTCGTCGAGCAAGTCGGGCGAGGCCTCCTGTCCCGGGACGGCGCC
>CAYRLJ010000113.1:0-13807 GCA_964425025.1 uncultured Burkholderia sp.
CGCAGAACTGCGTGCATTGCAAGACGTGCGATATCAAGGACCCGACGCAGAACATTGTCTGGGTCACGCCCGAAGGCGGCGGCGGGCCGAACTACGCGAGCATGTAAACCGAGAGAATCCGAATGCAATCACGACCCAAAGCGCTACAAGACTTCATCGACGCAGCGCGCACCGTGTTCGCGGCAGAGACGCGGGCGAAAGAGGCTCGTGCGTTTGCAGCCGAGACATTTGCGTTGCTCGATAAGCACGGTGAATTTCGCTTTGAGCAGCGCGAGCGTTTTCCCGCCTGCGCTTGGCTCGACGCAGCACTTCAGCCGTATCTGGACGCCGACGATGCATTCGGCCGAGTCGCGAGAAGCGTTAAAGCGCTCGAGCCGTTCATTGGATGGTCACGGCGGATGACCGTCGCGAACGCAAGTGAGAATTTCCTAGAGGGCCACGCAAACGGCATGATCTGCGGTTGGGCGGGCATCGAGGATCGATCCGATCTCCAACTCGGCTTTACGGTGATGAAGCCGGATGTCCGCTACCCTGACCACAGTCATCCACCCGAGGAAACGTATGTGCTGATGACGCCAGGCCAATTCCGCCAGGATCGCGGCCCTTGGCTTTCGCCGGGAATTGGCGGGGGCATTCATAATGCCCCCGGCACTGTTCACGCGGTGCGTTCCGACGACAACCCGTTTTTTGCTCTATGGTGCCTGAAGAATTGAAAGCCACCCGTGCCGCCGACTCTCCGTCGCGCGGCAGCCGTTAATACCATGCCACTCTGGGGTCGGAACACCGAGCCTCGCGACCCGGTAAGGTTGACTCGCGCGGCATCTCCCGTCTGTATATATTTCCTTAAAAATAAATGTGGGTGTAACAAAATAAGAAGCCGGTATTCATTGGCCGTGCCAACTTCGCTCGGCTAAGGGTATTCGCCTATTAATAAGCACTCGGCATGCCGCTTCAAGAAAGTTAGAATGAATCCTCCAATGCCGGAACGGTCAGTCCACGATGAACGCGTGCACCCCGTTCCGCGATCTACGGTGGTCATTCCGGTGGAGCGCATTCGCCATTGACGATGCGCCGACCCGGTTCGCAGCAGGCAGTTCAGCGGACTGAGCCGATATTAATAGGAGAGACAGGGCCGTGCTTAGCCCCCACGAGTTAACCACCTTAATGTTGATCAATGACGCGCCGGAGCAGATCGAACCGGGGCGCATAGAGATTCGCACGCTACTGGCATACGATTTAGTGGTATGGGAAACGCTTTCAGCCGATAACCGTGCGCCGCGCGTGACACCGCAAGGGCAGGCCATCCTGCATGCGGTCGGACGTATACCTCGCGATGTCGGGGATTCGCTTTGCTCCATCCGGCAGCAACAGTGACAGCAGGAAGACGATAGATCATTCATCCTTACGATCGGCGCAACCGCTCCCAGACGTGGCGCGCCGGACATATCCAATGAGGGGAACTATGAGCGCATCGCTGGTAGGGATTGTGATCGGTACATTCGTACTATTGATTGCGGCAAGCGGAGTTATCGGCCATTATCGGCGCGAAAAGCGTCGTGCCCAATTGCTCAAGAACCTAGATCATCACGATTGGTGCCGTTGGACGCGCTCAACGACTCTTTGAAGTCGTATTAATAAGCCATAATCCGTATGATTATTCGGTGCGCGCTGAAAAAAATGGCAGCGCAGCGGTTTCGCGTGAGCATTGATCGTCCGCGCCAACGTTGCGTCGCGGGCTCGGCAGTGCGCCCAGGCAATGCACCCAATTACTTAGGTATTCGATACGTATAGACCTAAGTAATTTGGACGCCTACTCTCCTTTGACCATCGGACGACAAGCCGATACGTCAAAGAGGAGAGAGACATGTTCGGCCAAGCAACCCAGCAGGTAGACATCAAGACCCTGCGACGCGTCATCGCGGCGGCGTCGATCGGAAATTTCGTCGAGTGGTTCGACTTCGCCGCATACGGATTTCTTGCGACGGTCCTCACGCGCGAGTTCTTTCCGAGCGGCGACTCTACTGTCGGTCTGCTGAAAACATTCGCGGTGTTTGCGGTTGCGTTCGCGCTTCGTCCGTTGGGCGGGATGTTCTTCGGGACCGTCGGCGACCGCATCGGCCGTAAGCGTACGCTGGCGGTCACGATCCTGCTGATGGCCGGCTCGACGACCTTGATCGGCCTTCTGCCCACTTACGCGCGAATCGGATACTGGGCGCCGCTGTTGCTCACGATCGTTCGTTGCCTGCAAGGTTTTTCCGCAGGCGGCGAGTACGCGGGCGCTTGTGCCTATGTGATGGAACATGCGCCGCGCCGCCGCCGTGCGTTCTTCGGCAGCTTCGTTCCGGTTTCCACCTTCTCGTCGTTCGCATGCGCGGCGGTCGTCGCTTATGCGCTCGAGTCGTCGCTTTCATCGGCGTCGATGATCGCGTGGGGCTGGCGCATCCCGTTTCTTATCGCTGCGCCGGTCGGTCTCATCGGTGTGTATCTACGCGTCAATCTGAATGAGACCCCCGCGTTCAAGGCGCTCGAAGGCAAGCGCGAAGTCGCGCATGCGCCTTTGAGGGAGACACTGCGTTCGCAATCGCGGAACATGCTCAAGCTCGGTGCGTTCATATCGGTGACGGCGCTGTCGTTCTATACGTTCACGACTTACTTCGCGACCTATCTCCAGGTGGCGGGGCACTTGTCTCGCGGTGCGTCGCTCTTGGTGACCGTGCTCGCGCTCTGCTTCGCCGCAGCTTTTTGCCCGCTGGCCGGCTTGTTCTCCGATCGCGTGGGCCGCCGCATGACGATTGCGACCACCGGTATTTTCATCATCGCGTCTGTTTATCCGGCGTTCTCGTTGGGCGGCTCGGGCGTCCTCTCGCAGTCATTGCTCGGTGTTGGGCTTCTCGCCGTCGGCGCCGTGTTGTCGGGTGTCGTCACCGCGCCGCTGATGTCGGAAGTGTTCGCGACAAAGACCCGATACACCGCGTCAGCGATCACCTACAACGTCGCGTACACGATCTTCGGCGGCACCGCGCCGCTGGTAGCCACGTGGCTGATCTCCTCCACCGGAACGAATCTGTCGCCTGCGTACTACCTGATCGCGGTATCGACCTTTGCGATGATCGGCGGTTTGTCGCTGCGTGAAACGTCGAAAACCGCGCTCGAAGACGTCGGCGCCACAAGCGAGGGCGAGGGCGAGGGCGCTGCAGCGTCGGTGGAGCCCGCCTTCAAACGCACAATCTGAACATGCGACGCCTACCTTTGCGAATGGGAGAATACGAGCCCGCGATGTGATCTCAATTTCCTGCGCGTTCGCTCGCGTGCTACACATGACGGACATCGAAACGGTTTCAAGTCTCGACTACGAGGATCTGTTCAGGCATTTGCCCGTTGCTGTCATCGTGGGCAGAGAGCGGATCATGGTGGACTGCAATGCAAGAGCGCTCGATCTATTCAGAGCGGAACGCAGCGATATCGTCGATCAGTCGTTTTCCAAGCTTTATCCGCAGCAGAGAGACTTCGCGAGGACCGGCCGGCGCCTCGCGCCGCTCATCGCGAAGCGAGCGGTGTTTAGCGACGAGCGCATCATGCGTCGCATCGACGGCAGTCATTTCTGGGTCACGGTGGGGGGCTACGGGTATAACCCGAAGCGGCCTTTCGAATTCGCCATCTGGACCTTCACGGATCTATCAAAGGACGCAAACCAGACCAAGGTCGCGAGCACGTTGACGGAGCGCGAGCGCGACGTGGCAGCGTTTCTCGTGCACGGCCTGACGAGCAAAGAGATCGGCAAGGAGTTGAACATCAGCCCGCGCACGGTCGACATTCATCGCGCGAGCCTATTGCGCAAGTATGAGGTGCGGGCGACACCCGATCTCATCGCCCGGCTGCTCGCGTGAACTGGCGTCAAATAGGGCAGCGCTGAAGTTGAAGAGACCCGCGATGCCGTTGGGCTCGCGGGCTTTGCGCAATGCTGATGGTGTCAATGAAATGAGCTGTCATCGTTCAACAGCCACTTCGCAATATCACGCTTGCCGTTGAGCACACGCCAGATCTCGACGTGATCCTCCCGCTCAATGTAGAAAATCACATACGGGTAACGATCAAGCGGCCACGACCGCAGGCCCGGTATGTCCAACTCGTACGCGTAACGGGGAGACCCCATGCTGGGGTGTTTGGCGAGATGCGCATATGCCTGCTCGATCGCTGCAACAAACCCGAGCGCTGCCTGTTCCGAGCCTTCACTTACGAGATAGTGGATAAGCTCGTCTTCTACATCCTGCGTGGCCAGCCGCGTCGGGATGACGGACTTCACCGTCATTTGCGCGAAGTACGTATGCGCGCACGCAGTGATTCGAAGTAGTCGGCATCGGCCGGACCCGCGAGGCCCGATGTTGCTCCCTGCAGGATCATTGCGCGCAGGCGCTTGCGATCCTGGTCCTTGCGGATAAGTTCGCGGATGTATTCGCTGCTCGTACCGTAGCCGCACTCGCCAACCTGCTCGTCGACGTATTCTTTCAGCGAATCGGGGAGCGAAATGTTCATCGTACTCATGGGAACCAGTCTAGCATGCTTTGGCAAAATTTGCCAAGATGACAGGGGCGGCACGTCCCCCGCTTGGGGAGTCCGATATTTTCCGGCGTCGCGGCGGCTGCTTTATCCGGCGTGGCAGGGTGGCTGTTCGGCGTTTCCTATGTTTTTGTGCCTTGCGCTTTGCGGTGTCTCATGGCCGCGGCCCTAACTAGACCGCGGTCCTACGCCGTTTCCGCTGGATGACCGCGTGGCTGCGCATGAGGTCAGCGCCTATGGCTGCGCGACCCAAACGATGGAATGTTGGGTCCCCAGTTATAGCAGTTATTCGTCGCGTTGTTCTTAACTTTTCCTTTGATTGAGCCGTTACGCAGAAATGCGGCGCGCTCATCGAAGCGCTGCTTTCGGCTACCGCGCCTCGACGTTGCGCTGCAGTCGGCTCCGACCCAATAACGTCGCAAGCCAGTCAATAGGCAGTGGTGAGCATGAAATTCCTTCGTCGTTTATCAGTGCGCCAAAAGCTCCTCGTCGCGATGAGCTTGTCGATCATTTGTTTTGTGGCCGTCTCCACGGCGCTCAGCGTTTTTCTCACGGGTAATAGCCTGAAAGAACGCGCGGTTGCCGTCGACCTGCCGGCGTCCGTGGGCGAAATCCGCAATGACGTGCTGCGCCGGATCGGCGGTCCTGTCGCGCTGACGCAGGCGATGGCGTCCAATACGTTTCTGCTCGATTGGGAAAGCCGAGGCTTGTCCGACGATGGGATGGACGCATGGAAGCGCTATGCGCAGAGCCTGAAGACCGAGACGAAAGCATCGACGATTTCGTGGGTCTCGGAAGCGACCGGCAAGTATCTCTCGGAGGCTGGCGCCTCGCGGACGGTATCGAAGACCGACCCCAGCGATCATTGGTTTTATGGCTTTTTGTCGAGCGGAAAGCCCTACGAGCTCGACCTCGACAAAGACAAGGCTTCGTCGCAATACAACCTGTTCATCAACGCCCGCTTCGATGCCGGCGGTAAGACGGGGGTTGCCTCGCTCGGGTTTTCGGTCAGCGATTTGGCCGAATCGATCCGCAACTACCGCATCGGCGAACATGGATTCGTGTACCTCGTTCGTCCGGACGGTGCGTATGTCATTCATCGCGACTCGGCGCTCTCAGACGGTAATCACTTTTTGAAAGACGCGAAAGGCTTCGACGATCAAACCGTCGGTACGCTGCTCTCCGGTAAGCAATTCGCGGTCACGCGCATCAACGGTGCCGACGGCAAGATGTTCGTCGCTGCCTCGTATATGCCGGAACTGAACTTGTACGCGATCGCGGAAGTGCCCGAAGCGGAAGTAGTCGGCAAGATCACGCAGACCTCGACGATCGCTGCAATCGTCGCCGCGTTGATCGGCGGCGGCGTGGGCCTTCTCATCATCATGCTCGTGAGCCAGACGATTGCCGGGCCGCTCGGTCGCGCGGCGACGATGCTGCACGATATCGCCGACGGACAAGGCGATCTCACGCGCCGCATGAAGGTGGAAAGCAGCGACGAAGTGGGTGCGCTCGCGCAGTCGTTCAATCGCTTCATCGAATCGCTCAATCGAATAATCGGTGAAGTGCGTGCCAGCACGCAGACTATTTCCACCGCGTCGAGCGAGATCGCCGCAGGCAATATGGATCTATCGTCGCGCACCGAAGCGCAGGCGTCCGGCCTGCAGCAGACGGCGGCGGCGATGGAAGAACTGACGGCAACCGTGCAGCAAAACGCTGCCAACGCGCGCGCTGCAAGCGAGCTGGTCGTCGCCGCCGTGAGCTGTGCGCAACGCGGCGGAGAAGTCGTCGGCGATGTGGTGAATTCGATGGCTGCGATCACCGAGTCGTCGCGCAGAATCACGGAGATCATCGCGGTGATCGACGGCATTGCATTCCAGACTAATATTCTCGCGCTCAACGCGGCCGTGGAAGCGGCCCGCGCTGGCGAACAAGGGCGCGGCTTTGCCGTCGTCGCATCGGAGGTGCGCTCGCTCGCCCAGCGCAGCGCGAGCGCCGCCAAGGAGATCAAAGCATTGATCGAGGGGTCGGCGCAGAGCGTGGACGCCGGCAGCCGTCAGGTTGCGATCGCGCAGGCTTCCATGACTGAAATCGTCACCTCCGTCGAGCGTGTGACCCACATCATGGGCGAGATTGCGCACGCGAGCGAGGAGCAAAGCGTCGGCATTGGTCAAGTCAACCAGGCTGTGGTGCTGATCGACGAGAACACGCAGCGTAACGCCGCACAGGTGGAAGAAGCAGCGGCCGCCGCAGGCTCCATGCAGGAACAGGCCGCCGCGCTGACGCGCGTCGTCGGCATGTTCAAGCTCGATGAGCGCGCCACGCGTACCGGTACCGTCGATTAGCCGGAGCCGTATAGGCGGCGAGCCGAACGCCGTCTAGCTCGGAGGCTCGTCACTCCGTTTGCGCCACGCGCGCTTCTTGTTCGGCGAGCACGCGCAGCGCAAGCTCGGACGTGCGTTTGATATGCGCACGCGACGCCGCCGCTGCGGCTTCTCCATCGCGGCGTTCGATTGCATCGAGCAGTGCGTTCATCTCTCGATTCGATTCCTCGCTGCGGCCTGGTGTCGCGATGGTCATCGCGCGCAATCGATTGATCCGCGCATTCAGCGATTTCACGACGCCGAGCGACACGACCTTGCCGGCGCCGTCGAACATCGCATCGTAGAACTCTTCGGTATGTTCGAGCACGCGCGGTACTTCGCCGGCGGCAAACGCGGCTTCGATCTTGCGCCGGATGGCGCGCAGACGCGCAATCAGATCCGGTGTCGCACGTTCGGCGCACGCTTGCGCCGCATGCGCTTCGAGCAGGCTGCGTAGCTCGTATATTTCGCCAACCTGGCTCGGATCGAGGCGCGCGACGATCGGCCCTTGCCGCGCGACGATTTCGACCAGCCCCTCGGTCTCGAGATGCCGCAACACTTCGCGCACGACCGTGCGGCTCACACCCAGTTCATCGCATAGCGTTCGCTCGACGAGACGCGCGCCCGGCTTGAAGTAGCCTTGCACGATCGCCCCTCGAAGCTTGTCCAGCGTGAGTTCTCTCAGCGTTTTGGCCGTTCGGTCTATTTTGAGGTCTGACATGGCATGGGAAAGATAAGGATCTAGCCGCCGACGGGAAGCCCGCCGCGCGGCACGCCGGCGTTCCATATTATCGGCGATCTCCGGCCCGCGAGCGTCCCCGCCCGAAGTGGCGAATTCCGTGCCAGAAATGTCATCGCTGGTCTCATGGTATTCCATAATATTGCGGGCATCGATGTGCGCCATAAGATGGTATACCATAATCTCAACCGATGGCATCCACGGCATACGCCGCGTCAGGAGAACTGTTATGAAGTTGGAAGTGCGCAAGCTGGTCACCTACCTCGAAGACACGTTGATCGAAGGCGGCAAGGCCGCGCCTCAGCCGTTGAAGCTGTTCGGCGTCGCGGCCGTGCTCCGTAATCCGTGGGCGGGGCGTGGGTTCGTCGAGGATCTGAAGCCTGAGATTCACGCTCTTGCACCTCAGCTCGGTGAACTGCTGACGGGCGAGATCCTGCGTGCGGCGGGTTCCGGAGAGGCGGTCGAAGGCTATGGCAAAGCGGCGATCGTCGGCACGTCCGGCGAACTTGAGCACGCATCGGCATTGATCCACACGCTGCGATTCGGCAATCACTATCGCAAGGCGGTGGGCGCCAAGAGTTATTTGGCCTTCACGAACGTGCGCGGCGGCCCGAACTGCCCGATCTCGATCCCGCTGATGCACAAGCACGACGAAGGCATGCGATCGCATTACCTGACCGTGCAATTCTCGATCGTCGATGCGCCCGCGCCCGACGAACTCGTGATCGCGCTGGGCGCGTCGATCGGCGGCCGGCCGCATCACCGCATCGGCGACCGTTATCAGGACCTCAGGGAGCTCGAGTCCAATGAAGCCTGAACGCGCGCTCCATCGCGACGTGACGCGCGGCGTGAGCGCAGGCTCGAGCTATAGCGTCTACGCGCCGGCCGCGAGCGATGCGCGCGTGACCGGGACGGAGACATTGGTGCTGATTCACGGCGTCGGAATGAATCAGAGCGTTTGGTCGGAGCAGATCGAAGCGTTGAGCGCTCGCTATCGCGTCATCGCTTACGACATGCTCGGCCATGGGGGCAGTGCGCTGCCGACGCCGGCGCCCACGCTCGACGAATATGCGTCGCAGCTCGAACGTCTGCTCGACACGTTGCAAGTCGAACGGGCGCACGTCGTGGGGCATTCGATGGGCGCGCTCGTCGCACTTGAATTCGCGTTGATCCATCCGAGCCGCACGCTCAGTGTCGTTGCCTTGAACGCGGTGTACGACCGCACGTCCGCGCAGCGCGAAGCGGTCATGAACCGCGCCGCTACACTGGGCGATGCGCCGGCCGAGGCCGGTATCGACGTGACGCTGGAGCGTTGGTTCGGCGATCCGATCCCCGCTCATCTGACGAAAGCGGCTGAAGCTGTGCGCGAACTGCTTTTGACGGTCGATCCCGTTGGCTATGCGCGCACTTATCAGCTATTCGCGCGCTCCGACGATGCGCATGTCGGACGCTTGTCGAGCCTCGCCGTGCCGGCGCTGTTTTTGACGGGCGAACACGACGCGAACTCGAACCCGGCGATGTCGCGGGCGATGGCGGACGAGGCGCCGTTGGGCCGCGCCGAAATCATCGCGAACGAGCGCCACATGATGAATGTCACCAATCCGGCGCAAGTAAACGAGCGGTTGCTTGAATTTTTGCAGAGCGCATCGACAGCCGGCGCGGCGGACGATCAGCGCACCGAGTTAGGAGCACGCCATGACTGAGACGATCAACGAACAGGCGATCGACATCGCCGGATTCCGCCGCGCTCTCGGCGCGTTCGTAACGGGCGTGACCGTCGTCACGACGATGCAGCCCGACGGCTCCCCGCGCGGATTCACCGCGAACTCCTTCACGTCGGTTTCGCTGGATCCGCCGTTGATCCTCGTCTGTATCGCGAAGACGGCATCGAGTTATCAGGTGTTCTCGCAGACGCGTCATTTCGCGGTCAGCGTGCTGGCCGAGGATCAGAAATCGGTATCCGGTGTTTTTGCCTCGAAGGCGGCCGACAAGTTCGATCAGGTGTCGTGGCACAAGCGCGTCACGGGCTCGCCCGTCATGACGGGTGCGAGCGCGTGCTTCGATTGCGCGACGCATGACGTCGTCGATGCGGGGGACCACATCATTTTGATCGGACGCGTCCTCGACTTCATTCATTCGGCCTCATCGCCGCTTGGTTATTGCCGCGGCGCCTATGTGAACTTCAGCCTGTCGCTCGATGCGTTGGCTGCGGCCGGACCGCGCGCGCACGTTGGCGCGATTCTCGAACATCGCGACGGGCTCGTGCTGCTCGATACACCGCAAGGCTTGCAGTTGCCGACGGGGGCGAAGCTCGAACCGGAAAGCGATGGCGCGAGCCTGCTCGGCGTGTTGGGCAAGCTCGGTCTCAAAGTGCATTTGGACTTCCTATTCGCGGTATTCGAGGCAGACAGCGGGCCGTCGCCGGGCGTGCAGATCTATTACCGCGGCCGCGTGAGGAACGACATCTTGCCGCAATCGGGCGGCGCGATCCGCGTCGTCCCGTTGCCGCAGATACCTTGGGATGCAATCCGCGACGATGCCGTGCGTTCGATGCTCGAGCGTTACGTGCGTGAGCGCAGCGAGGACGCGTTTGGCATTTATGTCGGCGATACCGAAAGCGGCACGGTCCAACCGCTGGCCCCGGCTCACTGAAACGAATCCACCCATCAAGAAGAGATTGCGCTTTGCTGCGGCTCGCTACGCGGCGCGCGATAGGAGATAAACCATCATGAAGTTTTCGTTGTTCCTGCATATGGAGCGGTACGACACGAAGACGTCGCATCGCGAACTGTTCGACCAAATGACCGAGCTCGTGCAAATCGCGGAGCGCGGCGGGTTCGAAACGGCGTGGATCGGCGAGCACCATGCGATGGAATTCACGATCGCGCCGAATCCGTTCGTCAACTTGTCGTACCTGGCCGCGAAGACCGAGCGCATTCGCCTCGGCACGGGCACGGTGATCGCGCCGTTCTGGCATCCGATCGCGTTGGCCGGCGAAGCGGGCATGGTGGATGTCGCGAGCAATGGGCGGCTCGATCTCGGCATCGCACGCGGCGCCTATTCGTTCGAGTACGAGCGTCTGTTGCCGGGACTCGATGCGATGGGTGCGGGCGCACGGATGCGCGAACTCGTGCCGGCTTTGCGCGAGCTCTTCAAAGGCGATTACGCGCATCAGGGCGAGTTTTGGTCGTGGCCCGCGTCGACGCCGGTTCCACGTCCCATTCAACAACCGCAACCGCCGACGTGGCTCGCTGCACGCGATCCGAATTCGCACGCGTTCGCGGTGGCCAACGGCTGCAACGTACAGGTAACGTCGCTGGCCGCGGGCGATGCGGAAGTCGTGAGCCTCATGGAGCGCTTCAATGCCGCGTGCGCCGCGAATCCGACGGTGCCGCGCCCGCAAGTGATGATGCTGATGCATACGTTCGTCGGAGCGAATGCTGCGGAGGTCGATGCGGGCGTTGAAGATCTCGCACGGTTTTATCGTTACTTCAGCAAGTGGTTCAAGAACGAGCGGCCGGTCGAGCAGGGTTTCATCGAGCCGCTGACGGATGCCGATGTCGAGATGTTCCCGCAATACTCGTGCGAGGCGATCCGCAAGAATCTGGTGATCGGTGAGCCCAGGCAGGTGATCGCGCGCCTCAAAGGCTACGAGGAACTCGGCTACGACCAGTACAGCTTCTGGCTCGACAGCCACATGAGCTTCGAGCGCAAGCGCAAATCGGTGGAGCTGTTCATTTCCGAGGTGATGCCGGCATTCGTCAAGCGTTGACATCGAGCCTTCGGCCAACTTCACGCAGGGAGCGGCTTGAAATGTTGCAACGATTTCAGCAGTACATCGACGGTACGTTCGAACATGCCGCCGAGGAGTTCGATAGCATCGATCCGTCCACCGGCAACGCATGGGCGCGCATGCCGGCCGCGAGCGCGGACGATGTCGATCGTGCGGTGCGCGCGGCACATCGCGCATTGAACGACGCGGCATGGGCAAATCTAACGGCGAGCGCGCGCGGCAAGCTGTTGTATCGCCTTGCCGAGTTGATCGAACGCGAAGCGCCGCGTCTTGCCGAACTCGAAACGCGGGACACGGGCAAGATCATCCGCGAAACGCGCAGCCAAATCGGCTATGTCGCCGAGTATTACCGGTATTACGCGGGCGTGGCCGACAAGATACAAGGCGCGTGGCTGCCCGTCGATAAGCCCGACATGGAAGTGACGCTGCGGCGTGAGCCTGTTGGCGTCGTCGCGGCCATCGTGCCTTGGAATTCGCAACTATTTTTATCGGCCGTGAAGGTCGGTCCGGCGTTAGCGGCGGGCTGCACGGTCGTGCTGAAGGCTTCGGAAGACGGCCCCGCACCTCTGCTCGAATTCGCTCGGCTCGTGCATGAAGCCGGTTTTCCGAAGGGTGTGGTCAATATCGTGACCGGATTCGGCAACGATTGCGGACGCACGTTGACGAGCCATCCGCTCGTCTCTCGCATCGCTTTCACGGGCGGCCCTGAAACCGCACGCCACGTCGTGCGCAATTCGGCCGACAACCTAGCGGCAATATCGCTCGAACTCGGCGGCAAATCCCCGGTGCTCGTCTTTGACGATGCCGATCTCGACAGCACATGCAATGCCGTCATTGCCGGCATCTTCGCCGCGACGGGACAAAGCTGCGTCGCGGGCTCGCGCCTGATCGTGCAGCGCGGCATCCACGACGCGCTTGTCGAGCGGTTGGTGGCACGCGCACGCAAGATCCGCATCGGCGATCCGCAAGACATGGCTACGGAGATGGGACCGCTCGCGACGCGTCGGCAGCTCTTGCATATCCAGCGCGTGCTGGATGCAAGCCTCGAAGCCGGCGGCCGCATCGTAACGGGTGGATCGCAGCCGGAAGGAGAACGTGCCGGCCATTACTTCCTGCCCACCATCGTCGATTGCCCGAACGCGCAAGTGCCCAGCGTGATGGAGGAACTGTTCGGACCGGTTCTTAGCGTGGTCACGTTTGATACCGAAGCCGACGCGATCGCGCTTGCAAATGACACGAAATATGGACTTGCTTCCGGCGTATTCACGCGCGATCTCACGCGTGCTCATCGGCTTACACGTGCGCTGCGCGCGGGCATTGTTTGGGTCAATACGTACCGAGCGGTGTCGCCAATCGTGCCGTTTGGCGGTTACGGCTTGAGCGGGCTCGGACGTGAAGGCGGTCTCGAGGCGGTGCTGGAGTACACGCGCACGAAGTCGGTCTGGATCCGCACGTCGGACGAACCCATCGCTGACCCGTTCGTCATGCGTTGAAACGCGAGCTTCCATCTAAGCACGCCAAAATCGAGGAGCCGGCATGTTCTACGAAATCCGCACGTACCGCATCAAGACTGGCGCGGTGCCTCTTTATCTGAAGCTCGTGGAAGAAGAGGGCATCGAGCTGCAGAAGCGGTACCTGGGTCAATTGGTGGGCTACTTCCATTCTGAAATCGGGCCGCTCAATCAGATCGTTCATATCTGGGCTTACCCGAGCTTGGACGAACGCGAACGCCGACGCGCGGCGCTCGCCGAAGACGCCGCCTGGCGCGCCTTCGCACCAAAGATCCAAGCGCTGATGGAAGAAATGGAAAACAAGATCATGAGGCCGACTTCTTTTTCGCCACTCAAGTGAGGTTCGGTGAATTCGTTCGCCGAGTTCCCGGTTCGAGCATCTCAAACTATCTAGGAGACAAAGCATGAACAGCACAAGCATTCTTCGAAAGGCAGCGCTGATCGCAGTATGCGCGAGCGCAACTGCATTCGCGGCGGCCGGCGCTCAAGCGGCCGATTCGATCGTCTTCACGAGCTGGGGCGGCACGACGCAATCGTCCCAGGATAAGGATTGGGCGAAGCCTTTCACGAAGGCCACGGGCATCAACGTGCTGATGGACGGCCCGACCGACTACGGCAAGCTCAAGGCGATGATCGATAGCGGCAACGTAAACTGGGACGTCGTCGACGTCGAAGGTGATTTCGCTTATGCGGCCCAAAAGGCCGGGCTCGTCGAGCCGATCGATTTCTCGGTCGTAAAGAAGGACGAACTCGATCCGCGCTTCACATCCGCCGACGCGGTGGGCAGCTTCTATTACTCATTCGTGCTGGGTTTCAACAAGTCGTCGTTCAAGGGCGCACAGCCCTC
>CAYRLJ010000114.1:0-13796 GCA_964425025.1 uncultured Burkholderia sp.
TCCAGGAAACGACGCGCGTGCTGACCGAGGCGGCGATCATGGGCAAGCGCGACGATCTGCGTGGTCTGAAAGAAAACGTGATCGTCGGCCGCTTGATCCCGGCCGGTACGGGCTTGGCGTTCCACAAGGCGCGCAGGGCCAAGGAGTCGTCGGATCGCGAGCGTTTCGATCAGATCGCCGCGGAAGAGGCGTTCGAGTTCGGCACGCCCGAAGCACCGGCTGACGAGCCGCATCAGCAGCATCCGGCGGAGTAAGTCACGCGGCGTAAGCCGCTTGACGAAAGCGCTTAGCAAAAAAGCCGCTCAGTTCACTGAGCGGCTTTTTTTTCGACCGGCGAGATTCACACGGGATTCACACGGGATTCACACGGGATTCACACGGGCAGCAATGATTCGATTTCATCGCGATTGACCAAGACGATCGGCTGATCGTCCTTTGGGGCAGCCGATCCCGCGCAAAGGCCGAGCTGTTTCAGCGTGTAAAACAGCAGTGCTTGCCGGCAGGGAAGACGAAGCTCGCTGTCGGCCATGCCATATTCGAGTTCTACGACGCGTCCCCGACCCTTGCCGAGTGCCGGGTTGGGCGCGAGCCGCAACGTCACGACCGTCCGCCATTGGATATCGTCCTCCGCGCCCATACCGGCCGGAATGTCGCCTTCCACCTTCAATATCCGCGCAATCACGAAGTCACGAAACCGGTTCCTGCTATGGCAAAACGCGCGGACATGCCATCGAACACCGTCAAAAGCCAACGCATGAGGCGTCAATGTGCGGGTCTGTGGCTCGGCAAGCGAGATCGACTGATAGCTGACGCTCAGGCCTGTGCGGTTCCGGATGGCGCGCAGTAATGCAGTCAGCACCTCGACACTGAGCGCGTGAGTCGGCATGGGAGCGATGCCGACAGATGGCCACCAGCCGACGAACGTCGCGTCTCGGGGAAGTACGCCCGTTGCCGCCGCCAACAATTCGTTCAGATAACGCGAAGGATGACTGACAGGAAAGACCGGAGCGAACGTTGAGGTCGCGACGTAGACCCGCGAGCTACGGTCGTATTCCATGTTCCCGGGCCGCAGCTCCTGATACTTCGCGATGTCGAGCGATGCCTGCGGCACGGAAATGCCGAAGAAATCTGTCAAATCGCTGCGGTTGAGCCGGCCATCCCACTGAAGCCGAAAGTCGATGAACTCGAGCCGCCTGTCTTGCCCCCATCGCGAGCCTGTTTTCGGCTCTCCGGTGCTAGTCGCCGCAGTCTGTTTGCCTCTGGTATTCATGGGGGCAGTTTGACACACGGCGCGCAAACGTTACACATATAAAAACTGTACACATATAAAAATAATGTGCGTATAGTAATTGTATTCACGAAGTGCCGCAGTAAAGCCGGCAACGAACGGCGGACCGGTGCCCATACAAGCGCCGCGCGATAGCGAACGCAATGAACGCGGGGAAAAGATGGACCGAGAGCAGGATTGTCGTCTGGCGGCCGGCCGGGGCGCTTTGCTCGCCGTGTGCCTAGCGTTCTTGACGTGCGGCGCGCACGCGCAAGATGCGGAGCCTACCGGCGCTGTTCCGCCCGCGGCCAACCAGCCCTTGATTTCATTGCCGAGCACCCCGGCGCCCGGCGCGGCCGGCAAAACCGCGCCGACCCAATCGGGCAGCGGCGAAACACTCGGCAACGGTGCGACGATCAATCGCGCTTCGTCGCTCGACAAAAGCTCGACCCTTGTTCAGAAATCGGCCGCACACGCCGATGTCGACAACCAGGAGCCGCTCAGCGATTCCTTGGGCGGGATCGTGACAACCGATACCGTGACGCTCGCCGGAGAGGATTTCTATTCGGCTTTTGCGCGCGCATGGAGCGCGAATCCGCTCAGTGACCGGTACATCGTTTCCGTTCATGAGCGGCCTTCCGCGCGATACGGCAGCCTCGTGTGGGTGCAGTTCGAACAACAGCGCGTCTTCCAGGCGTTTTTGCCGATCGCGCGCTCGAACGTTCGAGCCATCGCGGAGAGCGCCGCGGCGATTGCACTGCAGAACGTGATGCAGGCGGACATTAGCCGGTTGTTGTTCCGCGACGCCGACTTAGCTACCGACGAACTCTAAATACAGCTCATCGAAACGGGGAAAACGATGAAAAAGTACTCCACTGCGGAGGGCATGCTGCTCGCCTGCTTGCTCTTCGGGATCGTTTCCGCCGCCCACGCGACGACGCTGGTGTACCAGCCCGTCAACCCGAACTTCGGCGGCAATTCGCTCAATGGGCCTAATCTGCTCAACGAGGCGAATGCGCAGAACAAATATACGGACCCGGCCTTATCCAACCTCGCATCCAGCCAATCGACGCTCGAGCAGTTCAATAACGAGCTTCAGCAGGCCATCCTTTCGCGGGTTGCCTCTTCGATCACAAGCTCGATCGTCGGCACGGACGGTAGCTTAAAGCCGGGGACGATCAGCACCGGAAATTTCACCATTTCCATCACGCAAGTCTCCGGCGGCAACCTGCAGGTGACGACCACCGACAAGACGACCGGAGCGTCGACGACGTTCATCGTCAGCAACGGTCATTGACAGACGCGCAAAGACGATTAACCGAATCAAGACGATGAAAACCACCCCAATGCGAGCCTTCGCGTTTCTGGCGGTGCTCGCTCCGCTTCTGCTTCTGCTTAGCGGGTGCATGACGCAACCCATGCCGGCGCAATCGAATGCCACCCTGACGCCGTCGACGCGCATCACGCGAGATTTGACTCACCTGCCTTCGCCGAAAGGCCGCATCGTCGCGGCGGTTTATGGTTTTAGGGATCAGACGGGGCAATACAAGCCGTCGCCGGATAGCTCGTTCTCGTCGCAAGTGACGCAAGGCGGGGCATCGTTGCTCATCAAGGCCATGCGTGACTCGGGCTGGTTCACACCGGTCGAGCGGGAAAACCTGCAGGATCTGCTCACGGAACGCAAGATCATGCGGGCGCTCGAGACCCCCGAGGACAAGAAGCGGGCCGTGCCAGTCATCGGCGCGCTGGAACCGGCAAGTATCGTGATGGAAGGCGGAATCGTTGCCTACGACACGAACGTCCGCACTGGCGGCGCGGGCGTCGCTTACCTTGGCTTGAGCGCTTCGCAGCAGTATCGCGTCGATCAGGTGACGGTCAACCTGCGTGCGGTCGATATCCGTAACGGCCAGATCCTGAATAGCGTATCGACAACCAAAACGATCTACTCGTATCAGATCGACACCGGCGTTTACCGTTTCATCGGTTTCAAGGACCTACTCCAAGCCGAAGTAGGCGTAACGCGCAACGAACCGCAGCAACTGTGCGTGAACGAAGCGATCGAAGCGGCTCTCGTTCATCTCATCGTGCAGGGCATCGCGAATCAGGCGTGGGCATTGAAAGAGAGCAAGGATTGGGACGATCCCGTCATCCAGCGCTATCTGCGCGAAGACGGGGCCTATGCAGCCGGTACGCAAGCCGTTGATCCGCCGTATCGGACTGCCACCGACGAAACGGTAAACAGTTTCCGCCATTGAGTATCCGGACAATTTTGATCCTTCCTCGAGGAACGGGATTCGAATGCATAAAGCCAAGCCGTGGCGCCTATTGCGCATCGCGTCGTCGATCATCGCGGGCGCGTTGTGCATCTGCGCACAACCGGTGCGTGCGGCCGATCTTTCGCCTATCTCTGATTTCGGTGCGCCGGAGCCCGGGTTCGGCGCAAGCGTTCAGTCAGCGCTCGTCGCCCAAAACGGAACGGGCAACAAGGTCGGCGCCAACCAGGCGGGGCTCAACGGACTCGCCGTGAGTCAAACGGGCAGCGCCAATCAGGCAGCACTCGTGCAAGCGGGTGTCAGTAACAGGATGTCGCTGATTCAGAACGGCAACGGCAATCACTACACCGGTGATCAGCAAGGGCGCAACAACTTGTCGTTCACGACGCAATCGGGCAGCGACAACGTTGCCTATATCACGCAGATCGGCTCGTCGAACTCGGCCCGCGTGACTCAGACGGGCGTGAACGATGAGGTGGCCGTGGTTCAAAGCCGATCCGGGGTGGCGCTCCAAGTCATCCAGACCGGCAACGGAGCAAAGGCTGCGGTACTGATGAAGTAAAAGAAGTAAGCGCAACGCGGTGAGTCGATTCCGAGATTTTCGAGGACGCTGCCGCGGATGCGAGGAGGCCGTTGTTGTATTAGCAGGGGTGTGTTTCGTATCGCATGAGCACTAATCGGACGGCAGCATACGCCGCCGGTCCTCAGGGATCTTTTAATCAACGCTACAGGGGAATAAAGGCAATGAAGCTCAAAGCATCGATCGTTATCATGGGTCTGAGCGCGCTGGCAACGGTACCGGCTTTCGCGCAGTCGAACGGCGAACGGGCATCGGTTGGTCAGTTCGGTAGTGCAAACAGCGCGACGTTCGACCAGCAGTCGTCGAGCGGCGACAATGTCAGCGTGAATCAATTCGCCACCGGAGCGACTGCAACCGTCACGTCGAAGAACGGCGCGGTTAATCAAACCAACATTACGCAGACAGGCACGAGCGGCGGCAACGCATCGAACCTGACCGTGACCGTGACGCAAGATCAAGCCGTCAACGAAAAAACGACGATCAATCAGAACGGCATCGCAACGACGGCGACTGTCACGCAAACCGCATCGACGGGCGATAAGGATGCCGTGGGCCAGGTGGGGGCGGGCAACAGCGCGTCCATCACGCAGATCAACGCCTCGAACAACCAGGTCAACATCGATCAAGGTACGCAGAAGTCGGCCGGCTCCTTGACGGGCGGCCACGCAACGGTCGTTCAAGCCAGCACGACGGGCAATCAGGTGCAGATTACCCAAGGTTTGAATCTCGGTGATGCGAACGTCGAGACGACGGGCGCAGGCAGCAACACGACGACGGTCACGCAAACGGGTGGCGCAACCCACGCAGGCGTGTTTCAAAACGGTGAAACGGCCGACACTGTTTCGATCACGCAAAACGGCTCGGAAGTCGCCAACGTATATTCGAACAACGGCGGCGGCAATACGACGACGATTACGCAAAACGGCAGCAGTGGTTGGTCGAACTGGGTGCAGGTCGGCCAGGGCGGTGCGTTCAACGAGCAGACCACGATTGCCCAGACGGGCGAACAAGGCAATTCCGCTTGGGTGGGTCAGTTCAACGAATCGGGCGACAAGACGACCGTGACGCAGAATGGTTCCTACAACTCGTTGGGCGTCACGCAGTGGGGCGGCAACACGAATGTGCTGACGGCAACGCAGACGGGCTTCGGCAACTACGGCGGCCTTGACCAGTATGACTCTGTCGAGTCGACGCTGACGAGCACGCAGACGGGCAACTCCAACGGTGTGAGCGCACAACAGAGCGGTTCGAAGGAGAGTCTGACGCTCGCGCAAAATGGCTCTGGCAACTTCGCTGGTTCGTGGCAATACGGTGCGAACAACGTTGCAGTCGTCAACCAGACCGGTACAGCGAACTACGTGAACGTGAACCAGTCGGGTATCGCGAACAGCGCAACAATCAAGCAGCACTAAGCTATTGCGCGTTGTGGCCCATTAGACGAGGGCGGTGCGAATGCGCCGCCCTCGTCTATTCTGTGCACCCTCGGAGGGCGAACGGCATACACTGCACACCCCGGCGTGTTCGCGACGGACGCGATCGACATCGTTTTCGATGCGCTCGCGCAGTCACGAGCCGTCTTCATCGAAACCGTTGCCATGATCGTTCGTCCCTATCCGAACTGGCTGCGCATGATGCTCGTCATACGCGGCTCCGTCATCCTCGATATCGCGCCGCAACTCATCGTCACGATCGGATTCGCGGCGTCGATCACGGTCCTGCGCAGCTCGCTGCTCGTCGACAGGGTGCATCTGACGTTCGTGCCGTTCTCGCTGATCGGACTGACGCTTGCCATTTTCCTCGGCTTTCGCAACAACACGAGCTACGCCCGATATTGGGAGGCACGCATGTTGTGGGGCACCGTACTCAACGACACGCGCGCACTCGCGCGGCAAGCCTTGACGCTGGTCGACGATGCTTCTGACGCGCCGTCGTTCGTCAATCGGTTGATCGCGTTCACGCATGCGTTGCGTCATCAGTTGCGCGGTACGGATGCGGCAAACGACCTTGCACGATTGCTGCCCGAGCAAGACTGCGCGCGTCTGACGAATGTGCGCTACAAGCCGGCGATGCTGCTCGTTATGGCGGGCGAATGGCTGCGCGAGCAGCGTCGGCGCGGCGTGTTGTCCGATCCGCTCGCCCAGGCGATGGAGGCGCCGATGTGCCGGCTCGGCGATGCGCTCGGCGGCTGCGAGCGCATCGCTGGTACACCGATTCCGTTCACTTATGCCGTCATCATTCATCGAACGGTCTACTTGTACTGCCTGTTGCTGCCGTTCGGGCTCGTCGACTCGATTGGCGGTATGACGCCTCTCGTAGTCGGATTCGTCGCCTATACGTTTTTTGCGCTCGAAGCGCTGAGCGCCGAGATCGAAGAACCGTTCGGTATTCAGCCCAACGATTTGCCGCTCGATGCGCTGTGCCAGGGCATCGAAGCGACATTGCTCGAAACGCTCGGGCGAAGCGATCTGCCGCCCGCGCCGGAGCCGGTCGACTATGTATTGACGTGAGGGCGGCCTTGGCCGAATGGCCAACGTCTTTGCATGCGGCGTCGCTACGCTGACGGCCGTTGGTAGAATGGCGACCATCCTCCTCCGTCGTTCGCCGTTCCCTTCCCCTACATGTCGCGTGCACTAGAAATTCTCAACGAAGTCTTTGGTTACCCTGCGTTCAGAGGGCAGCAGGGGGACATCGTCGAACATGTCGCCGGTGGCGGCGATTGCCTCGTGCTGATGCCCACGGGCGGCGGCAAATCGCTGTGCTATCAGATCCCCTCCCTCGTGCGCCGCGAAGCGGGGCTAGGGGCGGGCATCGTCGTATCGCCGTTGATCGCGCTGATGCAAGATCAAGTGGCCGCGATGACCGAGGTCGGCGTGCGCGCCGCGTATCTGAACTCGACGCTCACTGGCGCGCAAGCCGCGGCGACCGAACGTGCGTTGCGCGAGGGGAATCTCGATTTGCTTTACGTGGCGCCTGAGCGCTTGATGACGCCCCGTTTCCTGGATTTGCTGGAGCGCGCTCGTATCGGCTTGTTTGCGATCGACGAAGCGCATTGCGTGTCGCAATGGGGGCACGATTTCCGGCCCGAATATATGCAGCTGTCGGTGCTGCATGAGCGCTTCCCTTCGGTCCCTCGCATTGCGCTCACGGCCACGGCCGACGCCATCACGCGCGACGAGATCGTTCATCGTCTTGCGCTCGACGAAGCGCGCGTGTTCGTCTCGAGCTTCGATCGGCCCAATATCCGCTATCGCATCGCCGAGAAAGACAACGCGCGCTCGCAGCTGCTCGAATTCATTCGCGCCGAGCATACGAACGACGACGGCACGACCGATGCCGGAGTCGTCTATTGTCTTTCGCGCCGCAAGGTCGAGGAAACGGCCGACTGGCTCAAGACGCAAGGCGTGCGCGCGTTGCCGTATCACGCGGGGATGGATTTCGAGACGCGGCAGCGTCATCAGGAGCTGTTTCAGCGCGAAGAGGGCGTCGTCATTTGCGCGACGATTGCGTTCGGAATGGGCATCGATAAGCCTGACGTGCGCTTCGTTGCGCATCTCGATCTGCCCAAGAGCGTCGAGGGCTATTACCAGGAGACGGGGCGTGCCGGCCGTGACGGTCTGCCGGCGAACGCATGGATGGCGTACGGGCTGGGCGATGTGGTCCAACAGCGCAAGATGATCGACGAGTCGGAAGCCGACGAAACGCACAAGCGGGTGCAGACGAGCAAGCTCGATGCGCTGCTCGGCTTGTGCGAAACGGCCGCGTGCCGCCGTGTGCGGTTGCTTTCGTATTTTGGCGAGGCGAGCGAGCCGTGTGGCAATTGCGATACTTGCCTGGAGCCCCCGCAGACCTGGGACGCGACGCGCGAAGCGCAGATGGCGCTGTCGTGCGTGTTTCGCGCGCGCAGGGCGAGCGGGTTCCATTTCGGTGCGGGCCACCTGATCGACATTCTGCGCGGCAATCGAACGGAAAAGGTGCGCGAACGCGGGCATGACACGCTGAGCACCTTCGGCATTGGCGCGAGTTTGTCGGAGCCGGAATGGCGCGGCGTGTTCCGGCAACTCGTGGCCTATGGCTATTTGACGATCGATCACGATGGTTTTGGTGCATTCGTGCTGACCGAGGCCAGCAAGCCCGTGCTCAAAGGCGAGCAGAACGTCACGCTGCGCCGCTACGTAAAGCCGACGCGTACGCGCCAGGCGTCGTCGCGAACGGGCGAGCGGGCCGATCCGACGGCCGGGCTCGGGCCGCGCGAGCGCGCGTGCTGGGACCGGCTGCGCGCGTGGCGTACCGAAACGGCCAAGAGTGACGGCGTGCCGGCCTATGTGATTTTTCACGATGCCACGTTGGCCGAGATTGCACGGTCGGCGCCCGATACGATCGATGATTTGCGGCATATTCCAGGGATCGGTGCGCGTAAGCTCGAGCGGTTTGGAGAGGAACTGCTCGAAGTGGTCGGCGTAGATTGAGATTTGGTGAGACCTACCGTCGGCAATTGTTGCGCTCACGACTGCTCGGGAATAGCTGCCTCCTGGCCCGCAAAACGGGCGACGCTCGGCAGTTCCCAAGGCGTGTTTTGCTATTCGTCCGGCGCGATTCCAAGCCGGACAAGTTTCGCAGTTAATTGACAACGATTGACACAGTCGAGCCGAATCTTCAAGGCGTCGATGTGGCTTTCCACGGTACGCCGTGACAGCGCAAGGTTTGCAGCGATTTCACGGGCCGTCTTACCCTCGACGACGTGTCGAGCGACCTCGAGTTGCCGCGTTGTTATAGCAAAGGTGGTCCCGGGGAGCGCGCTTGTGGAATCGTTGCTATCTGTGCTACCGGAAGACGTCGTGCACATCGACGATGTTCGAGTACCCATGAGATTTTTCGGTGTAGCACTGTTTGCCAGCGCCGTTGCGGCCCGCGGCGGTGACTGATCGGAGGTCTGCCGCTCACGGGAAACATCTGCAGTCCTGTGGTTGCTCCTGTGTCAACTCTCGTGTGTTAGCTGGCATCCACTACGGTTGTGACTAAATCGCAGTCCATTAAGGATTCGAGAGCAGCGGCTGCCGCCAGCCAGCCGCCGGCGAGTTCCATGATCTCGCTCCCGGTCATCGCACCGGTGCGAGGAAGAGCCTGTAAGACCGCGTACTCGCTGGCGGTAAGAGCGTGAAGACGGCCGAGCGCGTAGATCTCATGCCGGTCCGGCTGGGGCGCGCGCAACGTGATCACTTCGAAGGGCACGCGGCGAAAGCTATCCCCTCTATCGGCCACATTCAGCGAAGGAAAGTTCGCGCGGGTGCGGGAGCATCTTCGCCTTGCGTAAAACTCCCTCAGAAAACTTTCGACGTTCTCCCTACTTGGGACGGTGCGCAGAAAGTCCCGGCAAGTCTCAATCGCTCGTTCGACGCAATCGCTGTCCGGTTTGATGTCTACGTATGGGGCGCCGAGTTTATCTTGATCGATGCTCCATGTTAGAAACTCCGAGATAGTCGGGTACACAATGCTTACGGTCAAATGCAGGCTTCGCTCCTTAAGCGCGACCACGTTGTGCCACGTGCCTTTGGGCACGTACAGCACGTCTCCCGCTGAGGCCACAATTGATTCGTATTGTTTACCGTCGCTAGGGTCACTGAAATCCGCTACTGTGGCTTTGCATGACGCCGTGTTTTTCAAGAACCTCCACTCCTTTCGCCCATCGAGTTGGAAGATGAGGACGTCGTGGTCGTCGTTGTGCATGCCAAATCCAGATACGCTCCCAAAGGATATATAGGCATTCGCCGCCGATCTTGCGCCAAGTTCACCTGCTAGTCGTTCAGTCAAAGCGCAAACATTAGTGGACAGTTCGTTGACCGCTTCGAGTACCGCCGTGACTCCCTCGCGCATCAGCCGATGTAATTCGCTTATTACGAGGCAATCCGTGGTTCTGCCTAAGCTGTCCTTCACTGGGCGAAATGCACGCCTATTCAATGATTGATGCTCCGAGCATGTTGACATGCGGAACCTGTCGTTTGTTATTCGGTTGAACGATAAACAATGATTGAGTTCGCGCCACGGGAACAGTCGGCTCAACAGATCAGCGTCGAGGCGATATTGCCAAAAAACGCCATTCCTCAGTGCCTCGCGAAATTGGTGATTGCAAAGCAAGTATCCTGCGACCTTTTCGCCAGTCATGATTAGCTCCTTCGATGTCTAACCTCGATGATTACTTTTGTGGCAGAGAGTGTGTCAAGAATTCTTTCAATCCTTTCAACGTTGTCCGTATCGAGATTCGCATCCCATTCGTCGAGCAAGATATAATGAACGGTCTTGATATTGAAGACCTCGTTGAGATGCGCAACCAACCTTTGCCCGGTTGATAAAGCCCGGCAGTCTTCTTTCCAGGAAAGATCGGAGTAGTCGGTCGGAAATAAAAAGCATCCGTCACTGTATGCTCGCTTTAGTGCGAGCAAAAATGTGGATTTCCCGCTGCCGTTGGCTCCTGTGATGGTGAAGCGCCCGGATTTGTTAGGCAAGATCAAGCGCCTCCCTTCCGAAACATCTTGAACAGAAACCTCGTTGATCATAATATCGACGGCTTCCGTTGCAGGTTCGCCGGGGCCCTCGATGGGATCTGATTGTGCGTCTAGTAGTACTCTCATACGCGCATGTAAGGAAGAGTAGTCGAGCACTCTGTAAACGAGGGTGCTCAATGAGTTGACGATAAGGAAAATGCGCGTCAAGCTAACGATTAAAGCAGCGATAATGGCGGGTTCAATGGCGTCGCTGCGTGCTATGGTGACTATCAAGAAGATAGTTGGGCCGAGTGATGCCGCGGCAAGGAGCAGGTTGCCCGATTGGCGGAGAACTTCTAGGCGGTTCGATGTTGAGTAAAATGAACGTGCCACCGACTCGCGTTGTGCGCGCCAAATCGACTCATTGTGCTTGTTTCCCAAGACTATATTGGGCCAAAATCCACATAAGAGTCCCGAGTATCGAAGATAAGCGTACTCGCAATGAGAGGATGTTTTTGCGATCGTCTTCTGCAAACCTAGTACGATCAGAAAACACAACGCGAGGCTGATGCAGTAACCGCCCGCGAGCTGCCCGGGCAGCAGAAAGACGATAACGGAAATGCTCAGCAGACTATTGAAACTGAAGCTGGCTAGATCATGGATGAAGGAAATATAGTCCTTCAGAACAGGGAACGAGTTCCTCGCCAACACCGCGGTCGTATTTTCTCGCATCGTGACGTTGCGGTAGTTCGGGCGATTTGCAGTGACTGTTGTCGTGAATTTTTCGATAAGCGTGTGATGGGAATGGTTGAGCCATCTTTGCATCACAACGAACGATGCGCACCCGGGGACATACGGCAGTGCCATTGCCATGAGATACAGGCATAGATCGACAAAGTACGCCTGATTCGATTGGAATTTTGAAATTGTATTTGTCAAAAATATCGTCGAGCCGGCGACGATGATTTGATGAATTGCGACAAGCAGCAAGCAGAAAATCGCCATTCGCTGCTTGAAGACGATGCCAAAATCCAGCCAAGGCGCGAATTTACGGCCCTGCGAATGGTCGGAATCGCCTGCTATGATCGCGACTTCAGACGTCATGTGTCGGGTTCCCCGTGCTGTCATCGGTTGCAAACTTGCCTGGCCCACTGGGGAGCGGGGGAAGTGTACGGCATAAAATGTCTCGAACGTTCGCGACAAGGTCTTTCGCGCGAGGGGTCAGAATCGTGGGAAACTTGCGGATCGCGGACTCGACGGACGATAGCGACTCTTCCAATTGTTGCAGCATGATTCCGGTTGGCGGATGAGCGCGCGGGAAGGCGGGTTGCCCGATATGCCGATGACGAAACAGCAATACTTCTGTGGCGACTACAATGCTGTGTAGAACCTTGTCCAGCGGGCGGGCGATATTCAGAATAGCTGACCTTGCCCAAGTGGCGCGGTCAGAGATGGTCCCATAGGAATAATGCCCATAGCGAAGCTCGTCTAAGAACATCGTCTGATGAGTAAATTCGTGAATCAAAACTTCCATTAAATCGGGTGTCGGGTAGGTCGGCTTCGGATTGAGCCAGATCACGCCAACGGCTTGTGACGTCGATCCCGCTCTTGCGACGGTTGACGGGAGAATGAATACGTTTGTGACGATCGTTGTGAGGATGTCCGCGTAAGAATGCGAGTAGCGCCAAATCTCATGCAGTGCTTCTTGCACGCGGGCCTGCTTATGATCACGTTCGGGGTCGTCTGTTTCGGCGATAACGTCCGACTGCAGCTTGTCGTCCAAGACTGAGTCATTCGAAAATAAAGCGGCCAGATTACCAGCCTCCGCCGCTGTGGTCGCAAAGGCCAATGCTTGGCCACGAACGTCGATGCGTCGCTGCCCTAGAGACGCGAGGAAATAGCGGTAACGCTCCCTCAAACCGTCAAGCGAAGCCAACTGTTTGGTCGCTTGAAAGGCTGTTGTGCCTGTCAATGTCACCAACGTTTCGATTTGCGCTGCCACACCCGTTTGCAAAAGCATTGACTGACTCCTCGACATCGAAGGGAAGATTCGGGCGCAATGTGTGTTGCGCCCGATATTCGTTACTGCTGATCCTCGTAGGCGATCATGTTTAGGCGATCGTTCCTATTCCAGCATTCGGCATCGATTTCGACGTCTGCGTGCACCTTTGCTTCTTTGACGGCTTCCTCTTCCAGATTCGCGGCGGCCGACCTGACAATGGAATCAAGATTCGTGTGCGACATGGGTATCTCCTTGAGAGGCGCCACCGATGCGGTGGCAAAAGCAATGTCACACATCGGGCTCCGCGTGTCTTCCGTAAAAATACGGTAAGTTAGTTGTAAGCTTACGGTGACGCTCGTCTCAAAACAACGCCCCTGTGCGAAGGCGCGGCACGGAACGAGCCGCCCGACGCAAACTATTGACGCGCTTGATCTTTTTGCCCTATCATGCTCGGTTCCTGTTCTTGGCTCTTTGGCCGAGGTGTTCGCGCACGCGTGAGCAAGCCTTGGCTTTAGATCTGAACGGGAAAGCTTGACACCCACCGCGGGCCGCTTTGCCCGGCAGGCGGTGTGGCGTTTTTTTCATTTTCGGGAATACACAATGCCAACCATCAATCAACTGGTTCGCAAAGGCCGCGCGTCGGAAACGACGAAGAGCAAGAGCCCGGCCTTGCAGGACTGCCCTCAGCGTCGTGGCGTGTGCACGCGTGTGTACACGACGACGCCTAAGAAGCCTAACTCGGCGCTCCGTAAGGTCGCCAAGGTTCGTCTGACGAACGGCTTCGAAGTTATTTCGTATATCGGTGGTGAAGGCCACAACCTGCAGGAACACTCGGTCGTGCTGATTCGCGGCGGCCGTGTGAAGGACTTGCCGGGTGTGCGTTACCACATGGTCCGCGGCTCGCTGGATACGCAAGGCGTCAAGGATCGTAAGCAAGCTCGCTCGAAGTACGGTGCGAAGCGCGCTAAGGCAGGCAAGTAAGCGGGCACGCAATTCGCCTGTTTAGGTCGTCGTATAGGCGGTGGTGCCGGAATTGCCGGTGCTGTCGAGTAAGTGGTCACCCGGCCAAGCTGGTTAGTCGTCAAAGATGGATCGGGTTAGTTGGTGGCCGCGGGGCTCTAGTCGAGTTCCAACTGAAAAGTCAAAGGAAGAAACATGCCGCGTCGTCGCGAAGTTCCCAAGCGGGAAGTGTTGC
>CAYRLJ010000115.1:0-13784 GCA_964425025.1 uncultured Burkholderia sp.
GATCGAAGTCGAACTCGGACCATTCAGCCTTACGAAGCTCCCCGGGGCGAACAAAGGTCAGGATACCGATAAGGAGGGCACATTTCGTTTCAAAGCCACCGGCGTAGCCCCGGATCGCACGCATCAGCGCGCCGACTTCCTTCGGATCCGTGATCGACGGGTAATGTTGCTTTGGTGCGGGCTTGAGCGCCTCGCGAAGATCAGTCGTGGGATCGTGGCTTACCCGCCCAGTCACCACTGCGTATCTGAATATCTGCCCGCATTTCTGCAGGGAGCGATGGGCCGTGTCGATCGCTCCTCGTCGCTCGATCCTCCGCAAGGCAGTCAGTAACTCCTGCCCCAAACGGAACACTCTGGACTTTACTGGAACTCTTTGAATGGTGGGCCGGGTGGGAGTCGAACCCACGGTGTCCTTTCGGAGGCGGATTATGAGTCCGCTGCCTGCAACCAGCACGGCGTCCGGCCCGTCTCGCGCCACGGTTTCGAATTTTTGGTGCGTGGCGGATAGTAGTGTCCGCGATGCCATCGAGCGATCGAGCACTTCGCGGAAAGATTGCGAGTCTATCGGCTAATGCGGCGGCATGCAAATCGCAAAAGCTCAACAAACGAAAATTCAGCGGCGATTTACGAAAAAGGCCCGGCATATCCAGCCGGGCCTCTTCCCTACTCAAACGATCCGCGCCAATCAGTTCCCTTCGAGGAACGACTTCAGCTTGTCCGACCGGCTCGGGTGACGCAGCTTGCGCAGCGCCTTTGCTTCGATCTGGCGGATCCGCTCACGCGTGACGTCGAATTGCTTGCCGACTTCCTCGAGCGTGTGGTCCGTGCTCATCTCGATACCGAAACGCATACGCAGCACCTTCGCTTCACGCGGCGTCAACGAATCGAGCACGTCCTTCACGACATCGCGCATGCTCGCATGCAACGCGGCATCCGATGGCGCAACCGTGTTCGAATCCTCGATGAAATCGCCCAGGTGAGAATCGTCGTCGTCGCCGATCGGCGTTTCCATGGAGATCGGCTCCTTCGCGATCTTCATGATCTTGCGGATCTTATCCTCGGGCATCTCCATCTTTTCCGCGAGCGTTGCCGGATCGGGCTCGAGACCCGTCTCCTGCAGAATCTGCCGCGAAATACGGTTCATCTTGTTGATCGTTTCGATCATATGAACCGGAATACGGATCGTACGCGCCTGGTCAGCAATCGAGCGCGTAATGGCCTGGCGAATCCACCACGTCGCATACGTCGAAAACTTGTAGCCGCGGCGATATTCGAACTTGTCCACCGCCTTCATCAAACCGATGTTGCCTTCCTGGATCAAATCGAGGAATTGCAAACCACGGTTCGTGTACTTCTTCGCGATCGAGATCACGAGACGCAAGTTCGCCTCCGTCATCTCGCGCTTGGCCTGCCGTGCCTTCAATTCGCCGGCCGCCATCTGGCGGTTCGTTTCCTTCAAATCCTTCAGCGGCAGCACCACGCGCGCCTGCAAATCGAGCAGACGCTGTTGCTGCTCGCGGATCGCCGGGATGTTACGCGACAGAATCGCGCTATAGCCATGGCCTTCCGCCACGACCTTCTCGGACCACTCGAGATCGGTCTCGCTGCCCGGGAAGCGCGTGATGAATTCCGAGCGCGGCATGCCGCACTTGTCGACGACGATGTGCAGAATCTGACGCTCGACTTGACGCACTTCGTCCACTTGCGCACGCAGCGTGTCGCACAAACGCTCGACCGTTCGCGCTGTGAAGCGGATCGACATGAGTTCGTTTTGGATCGTCTCTTGCGCCTTCAGGTAGGACTTCGACTTGTAGCCCTCCTTCTCGAACGCGCGACGCATCTTGTCGAACCACTCGCTGATCAGCGCGAACTTCTCGAGCGACGTGCGCTTGAGCGATTCGAGCTGCGCGGCGTTGGCCGTAGCCTGAGCCGTGCCGTCGTCCTCTTCTTCCTCGTCGGCCTCTTCTTCCTCTTCCTCTTCGCTCTCGTTTTCGATCGCTTCGGCCTCTTGCGCCGAGAAGCCATCGGTATCTTCCGCGTTCGGATCGATGAGGCCGTCGACGAGTTCGTCGATACGCGTTTCGTCGTTCGCGACGCGCTCGGCCATCGCGAGAATGTCGGCGATCGTCGTCGGGCACGCCGAGATCGCCATGACCATGTGCTTCAAGCCGTCTTCGATACGCTTCGCGATTTCGATTTCGCCTTCGCGCGTGAGCAGCTCGACCGTGCCCATTTCCCGCATGTACATACGGACCGGGTCCGTCGTGCGGCCGAACTCCGAATCGACCGTCGACAACGCAACTTCGGCTTCCTCTTCGACTTCGTCGTCCGACGAAGCGGCCGGCGCATTGTCGTTCAACAGCAGCGTTTCGGCATCGGGCGCCTGTTCATAGACGGCCACGCCCATGTCGTTGAACGTGCTGATGATGCCTTCGATCGCTTCGGTTTCAGCGAAGTTATCGGGCAAGTGGTCGTTGATTTCCGCATACGTCAGGAAGCCACGCTCCTTGCCGAGCTTGATCAGCGCGCGCAGCTTCGCGCGGCGCTCTTCGAGCTCCTCCGCCGTGCCGGGCTGAGACGACGCGAACGCGTCTTTCAGCAGCGCCTTTTCCTTGGCGCGACGGTCGCGCGCCTTGGCCTTCTCGCCCTTGCCAGGAGCCGCAGCTTGCTGCTCTTCGGCTTGAGTTGCGTCATCATCGACAGATACTTCGTTCAGCTTTTTCGTCATGGAGTTCGCCGTACCGGCTGTAGTCTCGACTCGCGGCTGCTGGACTTCAGCCGGTTGCACCGTGGATACTTGGGTATCGCGCACTGCCGAATCGTCCGGCGTGGCAGTCGCGCCCTCTGCGCTTTTCGAACCGGATCGCCTCGCGGCGGCGGTTCTCGTCTCCGGCTTGGCGGACGTCTTGGCCGCCTTCGTCATTTGGGCGGCTGCCGCCGAAGTCCGCACAGCCCCCGAGTTTGCCGGCCTCTTGCCGACTCGCTCCGCTGCGCCCGCAGCCGATGTTTTGCCGACAGAAGCGTCAGCCGATTTGACAGCAACCACTTTGGACGCCGGCTCTGCCGCGCGCTCGTCCGAGTCTCGGGCATGGCCCTTGCTCTTCCCCCTCGCGCCCCTCGCAGCCGCCCTTCCGCTTGTAGTCTTTGCCATCGCTATTTCGCCCCTGCACCAGCGTCCCTGCTTTGAAAAGACAAACTAAACCGCTGAAAACCTTTTATTATAGCACACACGGCGTAGTCCCCCTTCCGAAGTCGAAGTCAAAGTCCCAGCCGCCGTTTCATGTCCGCCCGCTGTCGGTTCAGGTCCGCGAATTGTTCGATCTCGTCTGGTGTTAGCTTCGACTGTCGCGACAAACGCTCGAGCCGCTCGCAGCACGCGTCATAGCGGATTTTCAAGATAGCCGCCTGCAATTCCTCAGCGGCGATGCGCTCACGCTCTTGCTGCTGTTCAGCCGCCGCGGCGTCTTCCGCGTCGTGCAGTAAAAGATCGCGCGCGTTTTCATCATAGACCAGAATTTCGCGGAAGATTTCTTCAAAAGTCGCAGCGTTTTCCCCGTTTCTCAGCAGGTCCGACAGCAAACGAAATTCAGCCGCGTCGCCCAGTGCACGGGCGTGTGTCGACGCCTCCGCGAACAATTCGCCGTGATGACTCTGGTTGAACAAACTGTCCTCGCTCTCCTCATCCAGCACCGACACAATGCGCGGGTACATCAGCAAATTGCGCAAGGCGCGCTCCTCGATGCCCGTGACGCGACGCCGATCCTTGCGCGCCGGCGCCGCCTTAGGCGCGGCGGCGATGCGCGTATCGACGGCACATAGTGCGGCAACTTCCTCGAAGGGCACATCCAGCCGATCGGCGAACATGTGCATGATCTGCGCGCGCAGCGCATTAGCCGGCAGCGCCTGTAACAGCGGCTTCGCATCGAACAGCGCCCGCGCCCGCCCTTCGGGCGTATCGAGCTCCTTGCCGGCCAGCACTTCGTTCAACATGAACTGCGAAAGCGGCAAGGCATGCTCGATCTGTTCCGAAAAAGCCTCCTTGCCGAACTCCCGAAC
Organism: uncultured Burkholderia sp.; assembly: GCA_964425025.1. Classification (GTDB taxonomy): domain Bacteria; phylum Pseudomonadota; class Gammaproteobacteria; order Burkholderiales; family Burkholderiaceae; genus Trinickia. The sequence goes on from CAYRLJ010000115.1 coordinate 4,057, forward strand.
GAAGCTATCGGGATCGTGCTCCGACGGCAGGAATAAGAAGCGGATCGTGCGGTTGTCCGCCGCGTGCGGCAAACACGCATCCAATGCCCGCCGCGCCGCCCGCCGGCCCGCGGCATCGCCGTCGAAGCTGAAGATGACCGTATCGGTTTGCCGCATCAGCTTTTGCACGTGAATCGGCGTACAGGCCGTGCCGAGGGTCGCAACGGCGTTCGGAAAACCGAGTTGCGCCAGCGCGACGACATCCATGTAGCCCTCCACGACGAGCACCGAGCGCGCCTCGCGGATCGCCAAGCGCGCCTCGAACAGCCCGTACAGTTCGCTTCCCTTGCTAAATAGCGGCGTTTCCGGCGAATTCAAATACTTCGGCTCGCCGCCATCGAGCACCCGCCCACCGAACCCGATCACCTGCCCCTTGACGTTCCGGATCGGGAACATGATCCGCTCGCGGAAGCGGTCGTATCGGCGCGGCTGCCCCTGCGCGTCAAGTTTCTCGCTGACGATGACGAGCCCCGCTTCGGCGAGTCCGTCGTTGCGGTAATCGGTGACGACGGTTTCGAGATTCTGCCAACCGTCGGGCGCGTAACCGAGCCCGAAGCGCGCCGCGATTTCCCCGGTCAGCCCGCGCTTTTTCAAGTATTGAATCGCTTGCGGTGCGCCCCGCAGCGCCTTGCGGTAGTAGTCGCACGCCGTTTGCATGAGATCCGAGAGCGCCGCCGCCGCTTTCCCGTCGACGGGCGCGAATCGTTCGGAGCCTGAACCCGAGCCGCCCTTGTCCGAGCCGTAGCCGCCACCGCGCATGGGCGACGGCTCCTGCGGCACGGTCAGGCCGACCGATTGAGCTAGCTCGCCCACGGCCTCCGGGAACGACAGGCCCGCCTGCTCCATCAAGAAGCTAATCGCTGTACCGTGCGCGCCGCAACCGAAGCAGTGATAAAACTGCTTAGTAGGACTAACGGTAAACGAAGGGCTTTTCTCGTTATGGAATGGGCACAAGCCCATGAAATTCGCACCGCCTTTCTTGAGCTGGACGTGCTTACCCACCACGTCGACGATGTCGACGCGGTTCAGCAGATCTTGAAGAAAGGCGTGCGGAATCACGGGCGATAACGGGCTGAGAAGCTCGAGTTCAAGCAGGCGTGTGCGCCAAGGCTAAGCACTGGCACGGGCGACACCCCCGCTTCGAACGGGCGCTTACTTGGCCAAAGCCGCCTTCACGAGTGCGGAGACCGCCGTCATGTCGGCGCGGCCGGCCAGCTTGCCCTTGAGCACGCCCATGACCTTACCCATGTCCTGCGGGCCGGCAGCGCCCGTCTCGGCCACTGCGGCTTGCACCTGCTCGGCGATTTCCGTTTCCGACAGTTGTGCCGGCATGTAAGCGGTCAACACAGCAAGTTCGGCGCTTTCCTGCTCGACGAGATCAGTGCGGCCAGCCGCCTCGAATTGGCTGATCGAGTCCTTGCGCTGCTTGATCATTTTGTCGATGACGGCCGTAATGGCGGCGTCGTCGAGTGTCACGCGCTCGTCGACTTCACGTTGCTTGATGGCCGCGAGCAGCAAGCGCACCGTGGCGAGGCGGCCCGTTTCGCGCGCGCGCATGGCGGCTTTCATGTCGTCGTTGATTCGATCTTTGAGACTCATCTTTCACCCGAATGCGAGAAGAGAACAACTGAATGGATAACGAAAAACGCACTCATCGAGCGCAAAAACCCGCTTGGGACGTTTCCTCAAGCGGGTTTCGCGCAGGCTGCGCCGCGTGCGGGGCATAGTGCCACCGCAAGACCGAACACCGATGCAGTCCGCCACGCAAAGCGCGCCGAGGACCGAAGCCGGCGCTGGGGTAATCAATAAAATTTTTTCGTGAGCATCTGGCTGCGCAGGCGCTTGAAGTGGCGCTTCACGGCAGCAGCCTTCTTGCGTTTGCGTTCAGCCGTCGGCTTCTCGAAGAACTCGCGCGCGCGAAGCTCGGTCAACAGGCCGCTCTTCTCGATCGTGCGCTTGAAGCGGCGCATCGCGACTTCAAAGGGCTCGTTTTCCTTTAAGCGGACGATCGTCATGTTTCCAATCGGAATTTCCCCAAAGGTCGGGGAGTATAGCAGACCTTCTGCACATTTACACGAACGCTGTCAAGCGCTACGTGCGAATTCGAACGCCGCCTCGCCCGCGGCCACACCCGATGCCCACGCCCATTGGAAGTTGTACCCGCCAAGCCAGCCGGTTACGTCGACGGCTTCGCCGATAAAGTAAAGCCCGGGTGCGCGCGCGCTCATCATCGTCGTCGACGACAGCTCCTTCGTATCGACGCCACCCTTCGTGACCTCCGCCTTCCGATACCCCTCGGTGCCGGACGGCGTCAGGGTCCATCGCGAAAACGCGTCGCCCATGCGCCGCAGCGTCTTATCAGGCAAATCGGCCAATCGCGCTTCGCCCGAAACATCGTGGGCCGCGAGCCAAGCATCGGCCAAGCGGGCCGGCATCCACTGGGCGAGCAAATTGCCGATCTGACGCTTCGTCCCGTTCGATTTAGCCTCGAGCAATTCGACAGCGGCATCGCGGCCGGGCAGCAGATCGATCTCAATCGGGTCGCCGCTAGGCCAAAAGCTCGATATCTGTAGGATCGCCGGCCCAGAGAGCCCTCTGTGCGTAAACAGCAGGTCCTCGACGAACGAGCCCTGCGCGCGCTTGGGCCCCGCCGCCACCTCGACTTCGAGCGATACGCCGGCCAACGCCGAGAACGGCGACCATTCATCCGATGAAAACGTGAGGGGAACGAGCGCCGGCCGCATGTCGATGAGCTTGTGCCCGAATTGCTTGGCGATGCGATACGCAAAGTCGGTCGCACCGATCTTCGGGATCGAGAGCCCACCAGTGGCAATCACGAGCGCGCGCGCGACGATCTCGCCGGCATTCGTCTCGAGCAAAAAGCGGCCGTCTTCGGCGCGACGCACGCCCTCAACGGCAACGGGATGCCGCCAGGCAATACGGCCGGTATCGCATTCGGCCTTCAGCATGTCGATGACCGATTCGCTCGAATGGTCGCAGAAGAGCTGGCCGCGATGCTTCTCATGCCATGTGATGCGATGCGCCTTGAGCAGGGAGAGGAAATCGCGCGGCGTATAGCGCGCGAGCGCCGAACGGCAAAAATGCGGATTGGCCGACAGGTAGTTGGCTGGGCCCGCCTGCAGATTCGTGAAGTTGCAGCGGCCGCCACCGGAAATGCGGATTTTCTCCGCCAGGCGAGATGCATGATCGATAAGGACGACGCGTGCTCCGCGCTGCCCAGCGACGGCCGCGCACATCATGCCGGCAGCACCCGCGCCGATGACGGCGATGTCGAAAGATTCCATGGCGCGCATTCTACCTGTGCGAGCGGGTATACTTTTACGTTTTTCACGCGCCACTTGCGGTGACGGCCCTGGGCCGCAGCCGCATTCGCCTACCCGCTCACCATGCTCGTTCTCGGCATCGAAAGCTCGTGCGACGAAACCGGGCTCGCGCTCTACGACACCGAGCGCGGCCTGCTCGCACATGCGCTGCATTCGCAAATTGCCATGCACCGCGACTACGGCGGTGTCGTTCCCGAGCTCGCCTCGCGCGATCACATCCGCCGAGCATTGCCGTTGCTCGAGGAGGTCCTCGCGCGTTCGAATGCATCGCGCGCCGACATCGACGCGATCGCGTTTACGCAGGGCCCCGGGCTCGCGGGGGCGCTGCTCGTCGGCGCCAGTATCGCGAACGCACTCGCGATGGCGTGGGACAAGCCGACCGTCGGCATCCATCACCTCGAAGGCCATTTGCTTTCGCCATTGCTCGTGGATGAGCCGCCGCCGTTCCCGTTCGTTGCGCTGCTCGTGTCGGGCGGCCATACGCAGCTCATGCGCGTTACCGATGTCGGCGTCTACGAGACGCTTGGCGAAACACTCGACGATGCCGCCGGTGAGGCGTTCGATAAAACGGCGAAGCTGCTGGGCCTCGGCTATCCGGGCGGCCCCGAGGTTTCCCGGCTCGCCGAATATGGCACGCCGGGCACGTTTTCATTGCCGCGGCCGATGCTCCATTCAGGCAATCTCGATTTCAGCTTCAGCGGTTTGAAAACCGCCGTCCTCACCCATACGAAGCAACTTGGGACCAACGTCTGCGAGCAAGAGAAAGCCGATCTGGCGCGCGGTTTCGTCGATGCAGCCGTGGAAGTACTCGTCGCTAAATCGCTGGCCGCGCTCAAAAAGACGCGGCTCAAGCGCCTAGTGGTGGCAGGCGGAGTGGGAGCGAATCGGCAACTGCGCGAGGCACTATCGGCCGCCGCCAAAAAGCGCGGCTTCGACGTGCATTACCCTGATCTTTCGCTATGCACGGATAACGGCGCGATGATCGCATTGGCCGGCGCGCTGCGACTGCAACGCTGGCCCGAGCAAGCGAATAAAGATTACGCGTTCACGGTCAAGCCGCGCTGGGAATTGTCGTCGCTCGCGCGGTAGCCAGCCGGGCCGGCTGGCTGGTGGGCTATCGCACGGCGAGAAGGCGAAGGCGAGAAGATCGAGAAGGAAGCGCTGGCGGCCAAACGGCCGCCGCTATGGATATCAAGCGATCTCAGATAGCCGAAGCCGCCTTTCGCTTGTCGTGCTCGATGATCGCGTAAGCGCTGTGGTTGTGAATGGATTCGAAGTTCTCGGCCTCGAGCACGTATGACACGATGCGCTCGTCTTCGTTGAGCCGCTGCGCCACGTCGCGCACGAGGTCTTCCACGAACTTCGGATTCTCGTAAGCACGTTCCGTCACGAACTTCTCATCGGGACGCTTGAGTAGCCCCCACAATTCGCACGACGCCTCTTCCTCGGCCATGCGAATCAATTCTTCGACGGGCAGATCGGCGATCAGCTCGACCTCGATCGTCACGTGCGAACGCTGATTGTGTGCGCCGTATTGCGAGATTTCCTTCGAGCACGGGCACAGGCTTGTCACCGGCACCAGGACGCGCAAGAACGTGCGCGCGTCGCCATCGCCGTCGCGAACGTGCCCCGTTAACGTCACTTCGTAATCGAGCAAGCTCGTTACGCCCGAAACCGGCGCCGTCTTCGGCACGAAGTACGGGAACGTCACTTCGATACGGCCGCCCGTCGCCTCTAGTTTGTCGAGCATCTCGCCCAGCATCTTCCGAAACGCGGCTGGCTCGAGCGGCACCTTGTTCCCCTCGAGCAGCGCCACGAAGCGCGACATGTGCGTACCCTTCTGATGCGCGGGCAAATGCACATCGAGATTCCACGTTCCCACCGTCGGCTGCACTTCGCCGCTCGCGGCGCGCACCGTCAACGGATGACGCACGCCCTTGACCCCGACGCGCTGAATCGGAATCTGCCGCGTGTCCACCGTGCTTTGTACATCAGGCATCACGAAGGCGGGGTTCATTTGATTCATCGTTGTTTTGTCCTAGTGAGCGCGGCTTAGGGGCCGGCGTGCAAGGGCCGGCGCAGGTCACGCGTCAATAACGAAACATGGGCCCGAAGGCCCATGCGTGCATCCGATTTCATGCGACGGCCGCTTGCGCGACGACCCGGCATCAAGCGACCCGCTGCGTCGCCAGCTTGGCCGCCGGCTCGAGAAAGCGCGCGCGAATCGATTTTTCGATGCCCGCGCTATCAAGGCCGCATTCCGCCAACAGCTTGGCCGGATCGCCATGATCGATGAAGCTGTCGGGGAGCCCCAATTGTAGTACGGGCCGAACAACCCCATTGGCAAGCAGGGATTCGACGCAAGCGGAGCCCGCGCCACCCATGATGCAGCCTTCCTCGACCGTGACGATGGCATCGTGCGCTTGAGCAAGCTCACGCACGAGCTCGGCATCGATCGGCTTCACGAACCGCATGTTGGCCACAGTGGCGTCAAGCGCCTCGGCAGCGGCCAACGCCGGCGCGACCATCGTGCCGAAGGCCAGGATCGCAATGCGGCTACCCTTGGGGGCCGTCGATTGACGACGGATCTCGCCTCGGCCAACCGGCAGCGCCGTCATCTGCTTGACCGTCGCCACGCCCGTGCCCGCGCCGCGCGGATAACGCACCGCCGTCGGATTCGGTTGCTGCAACGCCGTGTAAAGCATCTGGCGACACTCGTTTTCATCAGCCGGCGCCATGACCGTCATGTTCGGGATGCAACGCAGGAAGGCAAGGTCGTAGGCGCCGGCGTGGGTCGCACCGTCCGCACCGACGAGGCCCGAGCGGTCGATCGCGAACACGACAGGCAGATTTTGCAACGCGACGTCGTGAATCAATTGATCGTACGCACGCTGCAGGAACGTCGAATAAATCGCGACGACAGGCTTCATTCCCTCAGCGGCAATACCGCCCGCGAATGTCACCGCGTGCTGTTCGGCGATGCCCACGTCGTAGTAGCGATCCGGGAAGCGCTTCTCGAACTCGACCATGCCCGAGCCTTCGCGCATGGCCGGCGTGATACCGACGACGCTCGAATCGAGCTCGGCCGCATCACACAACCATTCGCCGAACACTTGCGTGTAGGTCTTCTTCGAAGGCGTCGTGCTCGGCTTGATGCCCTCGGCCGGATTGAACTTGCCCGGACCGTGATAGAGCACCGGATCGGCCTCGGCGAGCTTGTAGCCCTGGCCTTTTTTCGTTACGACATGCAGGAACTGCGGGCCACGCAAATCGCGGATGTTTTGCAGCGTCGGGATCAGCGAGTCGAGATCGTGGCCGTCGATCGGCCCGATGTAATTAAAGCCGAATTCCTCGAACAGCGTGGCCGGCACGACCATGCCCTTCGCATGCTCTTCGAGCTTGCGGGCCAGTTCGAGCACCGGCGGCGCGACGCGCAGCACCCGCTCGACACCCGCGCGCGCGGCCGCGTAGAAACGCCCCGACATCAGCCGGGCCAAATGGCGATTGAGCGCGCCGACAGGCGGCGAAATCGACATGTCGTTATCGTTGAGGATGACGAGCAGCGGCAAATCGTCGCACACGCCCGCATTGTTCATCGCTTCGAACGCCATGCCGGCCGTCATTGCACCGTCGCCGATCACGGCGATCGAGAAGCGGTCGATGCCCTCGAGCTTGCTCGCGATCGCCATGCCGAGCGCGGCAGAGATCGAAGTGCTCGAATGGGCCGTGCCGAACGTGTCGTATTGCGACTCCGAGCGGCGCGGGAAGCCCGAAATACCGCCGCGTTGACGCAGCGTCGGCATCCGGTCGCGACGCCCGGTCAAAATCTTGTGAGGATACGTTTGGTGGCCGACGTCCCAAACGATTCGATCGTGCGGCGTATCGAATACGTAATGCAAGGCGATCGTCAGCTCGACGGTGCCGAGATTCGACGACAAATGCCCGCCCGTTTGCGACACGCTGTCGAGCACGAATGCGCGCAGCTCGTCGGCAAGCGGCTTTAATTGACGGCGGTCTAGGCGGCGCAAAACCGCCGGGTCGTCGATGGTTTTCAACAAGTCGTACATCGTCGTTCCATTGTAGGAAAAGTTACGCGCCCGCTTTCTTCTCGCGCATCAGAGGCGAAGGACACGCGCCAGCGGGCTTCGCGTTCAACTCACCCGGTTCACCACCAGGTCGGCAAGCTCAGCCAAACGTCGTGCGCGCTCACCGAAGGGCGCGAGCGCGTCATGCGCATCGCGGCGCAGTTGCGCTGCCAAAGCACGCGAAGCTTCGAGCCCGATAATCGACACGTAGGTCGGCTTACCGGCCATCGCGTCTTTGCCCGCGGTCTTGCCGAGCGTTGCGGAATCGGTCGTGACGTCGAGGATGTCGTCCACCACCTGGAATGCGAGGCCCACAGCGGCGGCATAGGCGTCGAGCGCACGCAGAACGTCGGCATCGGGCACTGTCCCCGCCAGTGCGCCCATGCGAACCGAAGCGCGCAGCAAGGCGCCCGTCTTCATCCGGTGCATCGTTTCGAGTTGCGGCCGCGTAAGCGCGAGCCCCACGCTCGCCAAATCGATCGCCTGCCCGCCCGCCATGCCCAGCGAGCCGCTTGCGACCGCCAGTTCACGCACCAGCGAGGCTTGCGCGCGGGTATCGAGGGCCATCTCGTCGGTCAGCACGACGAATGCCTGCGATTGCAACGCATCGCCGACGAGCAGGGCCGTCGCTTCGTCGTATTGAACGTGGACAGTCGGCTTGCCGCGGCGCAGATCGTCATCGTCCATGCACGGCATATCGTCGTGCACCAGCGAATAGACGTGAATCATTTCGAGCGCGGCCGACGCCGCTTCGAGCGCCTGCGGGCGAGCCCCCGTCAGTTCGCCCGCGGCGTGCACGAGCAGCGGGCGCACGCGCTTGCCGCCGCCGAGCACCGCGTAACGCATCGCTTCGTGCAGGCGCGCCGGCTCCGTCGCCGTTTCGGGCAAATAACGTTCGAGTGCCGCTTCGACACGCGCGAGCACCGCACGCATCCATTCTTCAAAGGTCATAGATCGTCTCCGCTATCCGCGGGGGCAGTACCGGTGGCGAGCGGCTTGAGCGTCTCGCCGTCGAGAACGCGCACCTGCTGCTCCACCTTCTCCAACTGCTGCTGACAAAACGCCACGAGTGCCGCGCCGCGCCGGTAGGCAGTCAGCGATTCCTCGAGGCTAAGGGCGCCGCTTTCCATTCGGGAAACCAGCTCTTCCAACTCGGCCACCGCTGCTTCATAGTTCTGGGGCAGCGCCGCATCCCCTTGTTCGCCGCCGGATAGGGGCGCGGCCGCCCCTTCGGGTGCTGTCTTCGCCATCGGGATCGGGTGAAATTAAAAGCAAGTCGGACATTCTACGGCAAAAGCGCGCGACCCGACCCATCCGCCACGCTTCCGTGACGCTCCGAGCCAGGGCAAAAAAACAACACTCGCCCCGCGACCCACGTCTGAAGGAGCGCTTCTTGCCCCAGATCCCGCTCGCGTTTTTGCCCTAAATCATGCACTTAAGCGCCCCAAGCAAGGGGGAACGGGTATAATTGCCGGTTCCCTAAATCGAATTTTCGATGGTTGGGTTGTTCGCTGCTTTCACGTTTTCATCGGGAGTGGGAATGTCCAATCTGAGCACTGCATTGCAGCTCAAGGCCATTTCGAGCCAGCTGCCGGTCACGGCTTACTTCGACGAAGCGCTCCTCGCGCGAGAAGTCGAAACACTTTTCAAGAAGGGTCCTCGCTACGTCGGGCATGAATTGATGGTGCCTGAGGCGGGGAACTATTTCGCTCTTCCCAGCGAGAAGGAAGGGCGCGTACTCGTGCGCAACCAACGTTCGCAGGTCGAGTTGCTGTCGAACGTCTGTCGCCATCGCCAAGCGATCATGCTCAATGGGCGTGGCCAGGCCGAGAATATCGTGTGTCCGCTGCATCGCTGGACGTACAACCTCGATGGCGAATTGCTCGGCGCGCCGCACTTTGCCGACAACCCGTGCTTGAATCTCGGCGCCACGCCGCTGCAGAACTGGCACGGTCTGCTGTTCGAAGCGCAGGGCCGCAACGTCGCAAAGGATCTGGCAAAGCTCGGCACGCAGCACCACTTCGATTTTTCGAGCTACATGTTCGATCACGTCGAGGTGCACGAGTGCAACTACAACTGGAAGTCGTTCATCGAGGTCTACCTCGAGGATTACCACGTCGTGCCGTTCCATCCGGGCCTCGGCAGCTTCGTCAATTGCGACGATCTGACTTGGGAATTCGGCGATTGGTACAGTGTGCAAACGGTGGGCGTGCACAACGGCTTGGCCAAGGCAGGCAGCCCGATCTACCGAAAGTGGCAT
>CAYRLJ010000116.1:0-13061 GCA_964425025.1 uncultured Burkholderia sp.
CGCAGTCGTCGACGAAGTGGCCACGCTCATTGAGCATGGATGCATAAACCGACTTTCCTGGATACAACAGCGAGACATCGCGAGTCGTCGCGTAATCAATCACGGTTTCCGCGTGCGGACCCACTACGTGCACTTTTTTCAAGCCGGAAACGTCCATCAGACCCGCGCGGGTGCGAATCACTTCATGCTCGTCGGCGACGTTCTGGTTGTACGTCCATGCGGTCGGCATGCCGTTCCAGTCTTCCAGCCTTGAACCCAGTGCGATATGTCGATCGGCGAGCGCCGCTTTCCGCCATGATTTGGCCATTCCCGTACCTCGCCCTTGGCTCTATATGATCAGGACAACATTTCACCGATGCGCAACACCGTGTCAGGCATCGGGCGTCTGATCATTAGAACCGACGGGTTTTGGCCGAGCAATGCTCAGGAAGGAGTACACCGTTGGCGCAAGTATGGATGCTTTGGCCGCGCGATTTGCGATGCGGTATCGCTCAACGACCCCGGGAATCCATCATGGGACACGCTCGCCACGGCCAGGGCCGCAGCGCTGCGCTTCAGCCGATATAGGCCGAACCTACACACTGTGAAAGCGCCGGCTTTCAGGTGTCGACGCCTTGCGTCTGTCCGTACATGATGATCGTGATAAAGCGGATCGGCAGCTTGATGAGCCGCTCCGGTCCGTGCGGGACAGAGCCGCGGAACGTGAATGCATCGCCGGGTTGCAACAGATAGCTGCGACTGCCGTGCCGATACTCCATCTTCCCTTGCAGCATGTAGATGAATTCCGTTCCCGGATGTTCGAAGGTGGGGAAGATCTCCGCTTCGTCGTCCATCGAGATGAGAAACGGTTCGAACAATTTGACGGGCCCCTGATCATAGGCGAGCAGATGATAGGTGTGCCCTTTCGTCGTCCCTCGCCGCACCACTTCCATGCCCTTGCCCGCTTTCACGTGCTGCGCGTTGCCCTCGCGGCCTTCGAAGTTGCGGAACAACGTCGACATCGAAATGCCGAGCGCGCGCGCGATGTTGACCATCGAATCGAGGCTCGTCGACACCTGGCCGTTTTCGATCTTCGACACCATGCCGCGCGACAGCCCGCTTTGCTCCGCGAGCTCGGCGATCGTCAGGCCCTGGTTGGTGCGATTTTCGCGCACGACCTTGCCGATGAAATGCTCGATCGACACCGTCTGGCTATCCTCGTCCCGGGCCGTTTCCGCGCAATCTCCCGTCGTCTGCTGCCTAGTCATCTCTTTTTTCCTTGTGAGGGCGCCGTGGTCGACGGGCCGGGTGTCTCGCCCATCTTGCCCGTCTTGCCCGCTTCATCCATCGCACCCCCAAGTGGCGCCGCGCCGGCCGCCGCCATTGCACTGTCGAGCAGATGTTGCGCGGTGGCAAATTCGCCCTGCGCCACGGCCCAACCGATGCAAACCGACACGTTGAACTCATACCCTTCGAGACGCATCGGCCGGCACACAATATTTTGCAAGCCCATGGCAAGCGGACCGAGCGCAGCCGCGCTCATGGGTGACGCAGACTCCACGATCTGCCCGGCCGAATCGCACCATGCGAGCGATGCCGCCTCGAAATCCGCAACCATCATCGCAAAGTCCTGCTTGTCGAGCAACGTTGCGCAGTTCAGATCGCTTTGCGTCAAATGCAGTCGCCGACCGAGTTCGACCAGCGCGCGGTCCGCGTATTCCTGGCCGAAACGCTCGGTCACATGATCGAGCCCGCTCACGCGCACGGCAAAAATTGCGCAGGGCCGTCCGGTGCGGTGCGCGAGCGCGATGGCGAAGCTCAGGCGGTCCATGAACATGCTGGCGTTGGTGAGGCCGGTCGAGCGGTCGAACACCAGCCTGCGGCGCGCGCTTTCTTCCGCGAGCCTGCGCCGCGTCACTTCGATGATGAAGCCCTCGAGTCCAACCAGTTCGTCGCGCGCGGAGAAAATGCCGCGCCCCTGGTCCCACACCCACTTCGTCTCGCCTGAGCGGTCGATGATCCGGTACGTCAACTCATACGTTTCGCCGGCCAATATGCGCGACTGGACTTCATTCCAGACAAATTCGCGGTCGTCGGGATGGATCAGCGAACTGAAGCTCATGCGCGCGTCGTCGAGCAGTTCGCTCGGCTCGTAGCCCGTCAACTCGAAGCATCCTTCGCTGACGAATTCCATTGACCAACGCCGGTCGTTCTGTCCGCGGTAGATCATGGCGCGCATGTTGGCCAGCAACATTCTCAGACTGCGACGGCTTGCACGCAGCGCCTCTTCGCTGCGACGCCGGTTCGAAATGTCCATCGCCAGGCCCGCGGCGCCGATCAACGTGCCGTCCTCATCGGTCACACCGTGGCAGCGCAGCTCGACGTGGATCATCGTTTCGTCGGCGCGAATCATACGCGCCTCGGTAATCAGTTCGCCGATATGCCCGTCGAGCAGCGTGGTGAGCCGGGCGCTTAGCGTCTGACGATCTTCGGGATGGAAGAAACTGGCAAATCGCGGAAACTCCGCACTGTTGCCGACGGTGCGCAGCAGGTTGCGCCAGGCCGGGTTCGAGAAGATCAGATTCAACTCGCGGTCGACACGAAACAGCGCCTGAGGCAATTGCTCGACGACATCGTGACAATGACGCTGGATCTGCGCTTCGCTGCGCTGTGCGTCGGCACTTGCGTAGGGCGCCGGAAATTGCAGCAGTGTCAAACGCGAGCCTCGAGCGCGCAGCGCCGTCACCGGATGGAGCCTGAACGTGCCGTCGCCGTAGGCGAGGCGCAGCGAACCCGACGTGCGTTCTTCGCCATCCCCGGCCGGCCCGAGCAGCTTCGTCAGATCCAGCAGCGATTGTGGGTGCACGAGATTGCTGAACGGCATGCCGACGATTTCGTCGGCGTAGGCCTCCCAGCGCGCGTGCTTGAGGAAGGCGCCGTTGACGAAGACCAGCGCGTCGTTGTCGACCAGCACCGCGGGAGTCGAAAGATTCGCGGCAAACGCGCTCAGTTCCGGCGATGCGGAACCCGGCGTGCCGCGCCGCGCCGCACGTTTGGCGCCCAACGCGAAGGCGAGGACGAGAAGCCCCCCTGCAAGGCCACCTGCTAACGCGAGCGCGACATACAATAATGTGTCCCCGCCCGGGCCTAGACCGAGCCGTGGAAACACCAATGCAGCCACTGCCAGCAGCAGAGCGGTGGAAAACAGATAGGCTGTCATGAACCTTTTGGTCTCGCGAAACCGGAACATGGAGCATGGACGCGCGGCGCTCCCACCTCTGATCGCAACTATACCTCGATGAATGCAGTCGACCCCGCCCCGTTCCGCCGTTACCCGCTTTATGCGAAGACATGCATCGTGCTGGCTTGTCTCGTCGCGCTGGTTGCGCTGCTATTCGTCTGCACCCGCGTGCAATTCGATGGCGAAGCTGCCTACAGGCAAACCGCGTTTACCCTGCGGGAAGCGGCCCTCTTGCAGCGCGTTGCCGGGCACATCGAGGCAAGTTCGCCGGACGCAGCGGCGACGCTGTTCGCACAGGCGGACCAGCTCGTACGCGACGATACGTTATTAAAGGGCTGGAGGCAACGCGGTGCGCCCACGCCGGAACTCGGCAGGCAACTGAGCGCGCTGAACGGCGCCGGCCGCGCACCATCGGCCACACGCGCCGCGCCCGATGCCCTTGACCGGCTGAGGGCACAGATCGAGGGCGAAAGCGACGTGCGCAACGCTGTCATCGCGCTGCTCGAAGCGTGCGCGGCCGCGCTGTTGCTCGGCGGCTTCGTCGCGCTCGCGTGGGTTGCGCGACGCTCGCTCGTCGTCCGCCCCGCTCTCACGTTGCAGAACCTCGCGCAAACGGGCCACCAACCACCCGACGGCCTCGACGAAATCGACCGTCTGCTCAAACTGCAGAACGACCTCTGCGTGCACCTGCGCAGCGAGCAGGACGAGTCCGCCCGCCTGAAACGCATCGTCGAAGACCATATCGCGTTCGCGGACCAGTCGCTCGATCTGCTTCACTACATCTGCGCGCAACTGGCTGAAGACGTGCCCTCGCGCGGTACGCTCGAAGCCCTGCTGCAACGTCTCGTCGGCGTCTCGCGCGTCCAGCGGATCGCGCTCGTGCTGTCCGAACCGTCGGCGCAGCTGCTCGGAGTCGATGTCGTCATGTCGCCGGGCGGCGACACCCCGCTGATCGTGCGCGAACGTGTCGTGCATGAACTGATGTCGCTCGCCGGCGTGCGCACCCTCCCGGCCGGCAAGGATCCCGCCGTCATGCTGCCGATCCTCGCCGCACCCGTGCGCGTGCCATCGGCGAGCTACGGCCTGCTGATTGGCGAAGGCGCGCCCGATACCCGCTTCGAGCCGCGCCATCTGCGTCTGATGGAAACCATCGCCAGCGTGCTCGCGCTTGCCATCTCCAACCCGAGCCGCGACGTGCGCGACCACCGCATGGCGCTGCTCGAAGAGCGCAACGCCATCGCGCGTGAGCTGCACGATTCGCTCGCCCAGTCGCTGGCTTACATGAAGATCCAACTGGCACGCCTGCAGGCGGTGCTGCCGCCCGAGTTGGCACAAGACGACGCAGGCCAGATTGCGCGGGCCATCCGCGAAGGCATCGACAGCGCCTATCGGCAGCTACGCGAACTGCTGACGACGTTTCGCACGTCGATGCACGCGCATGGCCTCGCGTCCACGCTCGAGGCAGTCGCGGAGGAACTGTCGTCGCGCAGCCAGGTGCAGATTTCTATCGACAACCGAATTCGCCAGATACGTCTCACGGTCAATGAGGAATTGCACGTTACGCAGATCGTGCGAGAGGCGCTCACCAACGTGATCCACCACGCGCGCGCGTCAACCGCGCTCGTGCAGCTGTCATCGAGCGGCAATCAAGTCACCGTGCTGATCGAGGACAATGGCCGCGGCATCACAACCGAGGACGGCGGCGAACATCACTACGGGCTCTCGATCATGCGCGAGCGCACACGCAGCCTCGGCGGCAAACTCGACATTCGCGCCGTGCCGAACGGCTCGCGCGTTACGCTGACCTTTGTGCCCGCCGTGCTGATGCCGGAGAAAGCGCGCAGCGGAACCAGCGGCGCGGCGCATTAAAAAAAAGATCCTGATAAACGACAGGCGCCCGCGCAATCGGCAGGCGCTCGTCGTCGATCAGAATCCGGTGAAACGAGGATGGCCAAGGAAGAACTACGTGTAGATCTGCTCGCGCTCGGGCAGTTCACCGGGCATTTCCGCATCGGCCTGCACCCCCATGAAAGCGGCAAGCCGGCGCGAGAAATGATCCCGCACGAACAGATGCCGTCCGCAACCCGCGCAGGCCACGACATTGCTCGTCACCCGTTCGTTCAGCGTGCGGCAATGAATGCAGTAGACGCGGCGGAACAGGCTGCCGCTATGCGCGACGCGCACCGCTTCCGCCGCGATGGCGTAGCGCGCCGCGAGCTGATGAACCGACCAGATGAACGGTTCATTGCCGAGCGCATAGACCCTCACGCCGATACTCGCGGTGCACATTGCCTGCTCCAGTGCGGCGAGCAGCGCCTCTTCGTCGTCGAAACGCCGCGGCTGCTCAGCCAGCGCATGCCATGGATCGGCACTCGCACGAGGCGCATCCGGCTGCACCGCCCAGACCTCCAGCGGCGCCACGCGACTCAATGCGGCCACCGCCTGCGCGCGATCCTGTTCAGTCGCGCCGGAGGTAACGAACCAGTGCTCAGTGCCGTGCGGGTCCGCATCGAGCGGCGCGTACACGGGGCGGCTCTTGTTCGGAGAAGTGATCATCGCGGCGCCGTCCGTATCAGTAAATCGCGAGGCTGTGCGTCACCACGATCACGGCGATGCCGGCCAGGACGGTGACATAAGGCAGGATCCCCGCGCGTTTGGTGACCTTGCCGCCGCCTGCCAGTTGCATGTCCTCTTTCATCGCCTCCGGGAAGTGCCCTTTGTCGACCACGTAGTGGCGGTACAGGAACACGGGGATGATCAGTGCGGCGAAGCACAGCCCCGATACCAGCGTCCCCGCACCCCAGATATCCGCGCCCATGCCGAGCAACGCGAGATTGACGAACGAGAACAGTGAACCGAGCACGATCAGCCAGTTGGGTGCGCGGAACGGCCTGCTCCAGTCGGGCCGGTCAAGCCGGTGAATCCACGCGGAATTCAGGTTCAAGAAGTTGAAGATGATATATCCGACGTTGGACATCGCCAGCACGAACACATAGTCCGACATCAGCAGCAGAACCAGGTTGAAACAGAGATCGGTCCACATCGCGCGGGTCGGTGCGCCATGCTCGTTGACGTGCGACAGATACTTCGGCAGCCAGCCGTCCACCGAGGCCTGATAGAGCGTACGCGACGAGCCTGCCATCGACGTCATGATCGCGAGCACGAGTGCGAGCACCAGCATCACCACGAGCACCCGTTCCACCAGCACGCCGCCGTGGATCATGGGCGCCATGGCTTTCGCCACGCCCATGCCGCTGTAGATGTCGGGCGACAGCATGCCGTTGTAGACGGCAGGCGTCACGACATGGCCTGCGGCGTCTTTCACTTCCGGGGTCACCAGGTGACCGAGACCGAGCACACCCTGGAAAGACAGCGGCACCACCGTGAAGACGAAGATGCAAAGCAGACCCGAGTAGAGGATGGCCTTGAACGTATCGACCTTGGGATCGCGAAATTCACGCGTGTAGCAGACGGCCGTCTCGAACCCATACGTCGACCATGCGGCGATGAAGAGACCGCCTGCAAACAGCGTGACGCCGGCGCGGTCCCATGTTCCGTCGATGATCTGCCCCGCGCTGTCCTTCGCGAACGGCACGAGCGGCAGCAGGTTATGCAGAGGCAGATCGCCTGTCAACAGCGGCACGGTACCGACCAGGATCAGCGGAATCAGGGCGGCCACGCCGAGAATGAGCTGAATGCGCGCGGCGTTCAGGATGCCCCGGTGCTGGATCGCAAACGTCACCAACAAAATGGCCGCGCCGAGAATGAATGTCGAGTTGATCCGCAAACTCAGTCCGGTGCGCAACCAGTCGAGACTCACGAGTGTGAGCTGCCATGTGTTGATTGCCGCATCGGCCGGGAACATGATCGACAGGACATAGCCTGCCGCGAGCCCCGAGCCGATCGCTAGGACAGGCGACCACGCGAACCAGTTGCACCACACCGACAGCGGCGCGAACAGCTTCGAGTAGCGCACCCATGCGATGGCGCCGTAGACCGATGCGCCACCCGATTTGTGCGGAAAGAGCCCTGCGATTTCCGCATACGAAAACGACTGGATGAAACCCAGCCCGATCGAGATAATCCACACTGCCCACGACAATTTTCCGACTGTCGCTGCAATCGAGCCGATCGAGAACAGCACCAGCGCAGGGACGCCGCTTGCGACCCAGAACGCGCCGGTCCAACTGATTTTTCTCTGCAGAGAGCCGTCTGCTTCGACGGCATAGTCTTCGGAAATCGCACTCATCGCTGCCTTCCTTTTCCGGTCAGGCGCCGGGTTGGTTACGAACGGGTGGGGATCAAACAAGTACAAATACGTGGACGTGGCAAACGAGTTCGGCCAGCTACTAGGCAAGCTCGGTTGTGAGCTGTTCGATCTCGGGCTGAGTGCCGATATTCGTCGGCGAGCCGTCGTCGAACGGCGCGAGCCACTGCACAGCGGCGTCGCGATAACGGGTCAAGCCTTTGTATTCGATGAGCTCGGGCGGCAGCGTAGCGAGCACCCGATGCAGGCGTTTGCCCCATTTCGGCACGCGCGCCAGTTCATCGAGCGCGATCAGATAGCAGCGCACGCAAAAAAGGATCGCGTTGCTACGCGGCAATCTGAACAGAGTCTGCAACTCGACGCGCAGATGGAGCTTGCGGCCGACGTTCACAGGCGTGATGCTCGCGCGGTCGGGCCCCCACTCGGGGTAGTGCTCGGGCGACGTGTCCAGTCGCGGGTTCACGGTCATCGTCCAGTTCAGCCGCCGCACGGGTGCACCGAGTTGCAGACGCAGCAGGAATTTCAGCGCACGCTCGAAGATCCCTGCCTGGTGCGCGAGCGGCACGGGACCATGCCATTCCATGAAACTCATGCCGAGGTCGAAGTCGAGCGACCAGTCCGCCTGAGTCGTCACCGTTCCGCCGTCCATGAACAGGTTGTCGTCGCGGTGGTCGAGCAGGCAGAAATCGCCCTGCCCTTGGCGCGTGATGTATTCGAAAGGGGGGCACGGCAGCGTGCTTGCATCGCCGAACACGAATTGCTGCGTGAGGCCCAGCGGCCGATTCGTCCAGCACCAATGATCGCCGTTGCGTTCGAGACGAAATTGCTCCGGATAATCGCGCGCGAGGCTTTCCATCATCAGCTCGAGCGTGTCCCACTGCGCAGCGTCCATGTGATCGAGCACCTGACAGCGCAGCGGATCGCGCTCGAGCGTGAGCGCGCGGTCGCGGCATTCGGCGATGTAATGCTCGTCAACATCGAAGGCGCTCTGGAACACCGGCGACGAGCCGCCTGGCACATGCGGCTCGATGTTGACCGAATACATGTAGCGGTCTTCCGGAAACGGAAACGGGAACCGCATGATGGCTTCGTCGCTGTTGCGAAACGTGTAGGTGTCTCGGAAGGTTTCTTCGGGCTTGAAAGCGATGGACATGGCGAAGCCGCTCCTCGTGTTCATCAGATGTTCAGGACGATCCGCGCGCTGCGGGCGCGCGAAACGCAGGGCAGCACGTTGCAGTTCGTCGCGCGCTCAGCCGCGCTCTGGAAAAAGTCACGATGCTCCGGCTCGCCTTCCAGCACTTCCAGCGCGCAGGTGCCGCATGCGCCGCCGCGGCACATATAGGGCGCCTCAACGCCCGCTGCCTCGAGCGCTTCGAGCAGACTCTGATCGGCGCCGACCGCGACTTCGCCGCCGCTCTTGGCCAATACCGCGATGAACGGTTCGCCGTGCGACGCACCGCCAAAGCTCTCCTGGTGAAAATGGCTTTCCGGCCAGCCCAACGAGCGCGCGGCAAGTGCAACCCCGTCCATCAGTCCCGCGGGACCGCACGTGTACAAATGCGTACCGGCAGGTTGCGCCGCGAGCATCGCGCCGAAACGCTCGCCCGCGTCCTGCGGTTCCACGTAGACAGCAATGCCGCCCGCCGTGCGCGCGGCGATCAGTTCCGTGAACGCGTCGGCATCTTCCGGGCGGCAGCACAGGTGCATCTCGACGCGAGCACGCGCATTGGCCAGTTCCGGCAGCATCGACAGGAACGGCGTGACGCCGATGCCGCCCGCGATCATCACATGCTTAATGCCGCGTCTGGCAAGCGGAAAAAAATTCGACGGCATCGAGATATCGAGCGTCGTGCCTTCGCTCACCGCTTCATGCATGAACACTGACCCGCCGCGCGACGCGGGGACGCGGCGCACCATGATCTGGTAGGCGTCGCGTGTGCCGGACGGCGTCGTCAGCGAATAGGCATTGCGCCACACGCGTGCTTCGCCGCGCATCGTGACGACGATGTGGCTGCCCGCCGAATACGCCGGCAAATACCCGCCGTCGGCCGGCACCAGCGTAAAGCGTCGCACGTCGCTCGCAATGGGCTCAACGCGTGCCACACGGACTGGGATGGTTCTTGGTGCATTCATGCCCGCTTTTTCCTCGCATGAGAATGGAGAACGCGCCCTGTATCTAGGGAGAACCCCAAGTCAGGCCACGTATCTCTGCAGCGAATTCACGGAACTAGAATCGAGCGGCAAAAATCCGATATCAATGATTCGTTGGGGGTAGCCCCCGCGCTGTAGGTATCGCGTTGCCGCGAACGGCTGAGATAACCGTTTAATGCCGCTTCCGGCCGATACGCGATCGATGCCCCCACCCCCTCCTGCCTTGTTTTTCTATTTTTCCGGCTCAGGCGAAGTAGTGCGGCTACCCCCTTGGAGGTAGCGCCGTTGGGCGATTGTGACGCCGATTTTAAGGGCCGAGACTTGCTGTCATCCAGCGGCTCAGGGTCTGGGCTCGCGCAGCCAGGCGCAGCGGCCATTACTCACGTACGGTTCACTCTCGGGAAAACGCTATGACAAGGCAATCAATTCTGAATATCCGCCATCGTGAACTCGGCTCAAAACTTGATGGCGATATGTGGAACGACATGCCGCTGCCCTGGTACTACGCGAGCGATCCCAACGACGAGGTCGTCGCCGTGCGCTCTGCAGCCGGTCTCTACGATATCAGCGCGCTGAACATTCTCCGCGTGAGCGGCCCGGATGCCGCGGCCGTGATCGACAGCATCTGCGCGATCGATGTCGCCAAGATGAAACCGGGCACCGCGCGTCTGGCTGCCGAAGTCGACGAACGCGGCGCGCTCTGCGACGACCTGATGGTGATCTACGATGCGCCGAATCGCTACCGGATCTCGCACGGCGGCGGTTCCACTCAAGAGAATCTGCGCCGCGCCGCCGAGAAACGCGACGTCGAGTGGCACCAGGACTTCGACGTGCATATGCTGTCGCTGCAAGGACCGCGCGCCAGCGCGATCCTGCAACCGCATATCGGCATCGAGTTGAACCAGTTGCCGTACTTCGCGCATGTCGAAACGAAACTGTTCGATCGCAACATCATCATCTCGCGCGGCGGCTATTCCGGTGAGCAAGGTTTCGAAGTGTCGTGCAGCGCCGACCATGCGATTGCGCTGTGGGACGCCATCCTGGAAGCCGGCAAGCCGCATGGCATCGTGCCGGCGTCGTGGACCTCGCTCGAGCTGGCACGCATCGAAGCCGCGCTGCTGTTCTATCCGTTCGAC
The DNA here is from genome assembly GCA_964425025.1 of uncultured Burkholderia sp. GTDB lineage: Bacteria > Pseudomonadota > Gammaproteobacteria > Burkholderiales > Burkholderiaceae > Trinickia. Next base: position 10,775 of record CAYRLJ010000116.1, read on the forward strand.
ATGCCCGAAGGCGATACCACCCCGTGGGAGTTGAACCTCGACTGGATGATCGACATCGACAAGCCCGGCGACTATACCGGCAAGGCCGCGCTCCTGAACGCGCGCGGCAAGGAACGCTTCAAACAGGCGGGCGTGGTCGTCAAGCACGACGGCCCCGTCGCCGCAGGCGCGAAGATTTTCATCGGCAACGAGGAGGTGGGCGTCGTGACGAGTGCATCGTTCAGCCGCTACCTCATGCAGTCGCTCGCCATGGTGCATCTAAAGCCAACTCATACCGCGCTCGGCACCAAGGTCGAGATCCGCGATGCCGCGGGCAACTTCAGCGGCGTCGTCACGAAGACGCCGTTCTATGACCCGATGCGCCTGCGCACTCGCGTCGCCGCCTGACGCTCGTATCAGGAAGCGCCGTCGCCGCAGGATGCTTCGCAGGATTCGGAGCATCCGTCCTTCTCGTCGCGGCGGCGCGCAAGCCGGCCAGCCCTACCCACCTCGACTTACGTAGTCAAAAGCCAGCCAGGAGAGAGACCCCCATGCCACGCGATCCCCGCTATGACGTCCTGTTCGAACCCATCAAGATCGGTCCGAAGACGTTGCGTAACCGCTTCTATCAAGTTCCGCATTGCATTGGCGCCGGCAGCAACCTGCCCGGCTTCCAGGCCGCCCACCGGTCGATGAAGGCCGAAGGCGGCTGGGCCGCCATGAACACCGAGTACTGCTCGATCCACCCGGAATCGGACGACACGCATCGTCTGTCGGCGCGCATCTGGGACGAAGGCGACGTCCGCAATCTGCGCGCGATGACTGACGAAGTCCATAAGTACGGCGCGCTCGCCGGTATCGAGATGTGGTATGGCGGCTCGCACGCGCCCTGCATGGAAAGCCGCGCGACACCTCGCGGTCCGAGCCAGTTCGCGTCCGAATTCGAGACCCTCACGTACTGCAAGGAGATGGACCTCGACGACATTCGCGACGTCCAGCAGTTTTATGTCGACGCCGCGCTGCGCGCGCGCGATGCGGGCTTCGACATTGTCTATGTGTACGGCGCTCACTCGTATCTGCCGCTGCAGTTCCTGTCACCGTACTACAACAAGCGCACCGACAGCTACGGCGGTTCGCTCGAAAACCGCGCGCGCTTCTGGGTCGAAACGCTCGAGAAAGTGCGCCGCGCAGTCGGCCAGGATTGCGCGATCGCCACGCGCTTCGCCGTCGATACGTTGTACGGCAGCGGCGGCATCGAAGTCGAAAGAGACGGAATGAAGTTCGTCGAGATGGCCGACTCGTTGGTCGATCTGTGGGACGTCGATGTCGGCGATATCGCCGAGTGGGGCGAAGACGCTGGCCCGTCGCGCTTCAACCTGCAAGGCCACCAGATTCCCTGGACGCGCTTCATCAAGGAAGTATCGAAGAAGCCGGTGCTCGGCGTGGGCCGTTTCACCGATCCGGAAAAGATGACGGAAATCGTCACGAAGGGGATTGCCGACATCATCGGCGCAGCGCGCCCATCGATCGCTGATCCGTTCCTGCCGAAGAAAGTCGAAGAAGGCCGCATCGACGATATTCGCGTTTGCATCGGCTGCAACGTCTGTATCTCGCGCTGGGAAATCGGCGGCCCACCGATGATCTGCACGCAGAACGCGACTGCCGGCGAAGAATATCGCCGCGGCTGGCATCCGGAGAAGTTCGCCGAGTGCAAGTCGAACGATTCTGTCCTCGTGGTCGGCGCGGGTCCGGCCGGCTCCGAATGTGCGCGCGTGCTGATGCAGCGCGGCCACACGGTTCACCTCGTCGACTCGGCCGACAAGATCGGCGGTCATCTGAATAGCGTCATCACGCTGCCTGGACTCGGTGAATGGGGTTATCACCGGGACTACCGCGAAACGCAGATCGCCAAGCTGCTGAAGAAGAACAAGCAGAGCCAACTGGCGCTCGGCCAGAAACCGCTCACCGCCGACGACGTGCTCGACTATGGCGCCGACAAGGTGGTGATCGCGACGGGTTCGCACTGGGTCACGGACGGCACCAACTGCCTGACGCACGATCCGATTCCCGGCGCGGACGCCTCGCAGCCGGACCAACTCACGCCGGAACAGGTGCTGTCAGGCAAAAAGCCGCTCGGCAAACGCGTGGTCATCCTGAACGCGGACACCTACTTCATGGCGCCGAGCCTCGCGGAAAAACTCGCGACAGCGGGCCACGAAGTGACGGTCGTGAGCGGCGTGCATCTGGCGAACTACATGCACTTCACGCTCGAATACCCGAACATGATGCGCCGTCTGCACGAACTCGG
>CAYRLJ010000117.1:0-12552 GCA_964425025.1 uncultured Burkholderia sp.
CACTTCCCCCCGTCAGCTTCAGTTGACGCCGGCTCCTCTCGCGGCGCGTCCGGTACGCCCGGGCCGCGTTCGTGGCGTCATAATTGCACGCCGATTCCATGTGATTGCGCGCCAACTCCCCCGTGATGGTCGACGCACTGCGACCGAGCAATCTCGCCATCGCCTGACACTCGTGTTCCTGGCTCTCTCGATAATGATGGCCGCGCGCTCTTCGGCGCTCAGATGCTTGTAGTTCTTCATCGCAACACCCTACCTCATTCCAGGTGTTGCACTTGAAACTAGAGTCTAAGCTTCTGCCATCTTGCGCACCCTATCGATTTCGACGGACTGGAGCAGCATTTCATATTCCCATCAACGATCGTGTTTGGTCGAGCACGAAACGTAATAGTGTGTGAGAAAACTGGATGCATAATCGGGACTCTCGCGACTTAAGCATTCTGAGTAATGCCATAGTCGGGGTTGCATTACATTATCAACCGCTTCTATAATGCTGAGGCGGCGCAATACCTCCGCGTTGATCCGATCGGGTTGGTAGGCGGGTTACGGAGCCATGGAAAAGATGCCCAAGTCCGTGAGCAACTTGACGTGTCATTGGGCGACATAGCTGCTAATTCGTACGAAGTAACGCGCCGTCTCGGTGATCGAGTAAGCAAAAAAGGTTAAGCCTGTTCCTGTTTTGATCCTGCGAGTCAATTCAGATGGGAGCTGGACTCTCATTAGGAGGTTTTGATGACGTGTGAAAAATGTTTGAGGTTTCCCGCCCCTCCATCAACTTACGATGAAGTCGCGGTGAACGAAGTCATGCAGTCTGAATTATATCGGTGTAGGGCCTGCGGTCAGTTGTTAAAGATTTTTGCTCTTGATAGAGCTGTGTATTACTTGTCGCAAGATGAGGCGAGAGATCAGTTCCCACGATTCGATCCGTCAAATGGCTTCATGCCTTCAGGCGGCGGTGATGATGAGCCTGCCGTGCTCGACGGCGATCGTGACGCGCCGACGGGGCTCAAAGCCGGAGTGCTCAAACAATGATCGCGTTATCCCGCTAAAGGCAGAATGACTTCGCGTAGATGCGATGAACCAAGATATTGAACATACGCTCCGGCACTACAGTGCTGGAGACATCGATCGCCCACAGCTTTGAGCGTGGCTCGCGACGGTGGCGAGCCGAATTGCGGCGCAACTACCGCGGGGACCACTACTGCGGCTCCGGCATGGCGATGATGCAACGACCATGGCTGCGGTGGCACAACTGCTTCCAGCATGTACGCAGTGCGCCGGCGTGGGTGTGCCCAAGCAGTTTGTATCCAGAGACGAGCATCAAAGCTATGCGCAACCTCGTGACGCGGCGATTGCCGCAAAGGTTTTGACACAAATCGGTCCCCAAGTTGAGACCGACCGGAGGGCAACTGCGGGCGGCATTGGGGGGCCGCAAAGCATTACTGCTGCTCGCGGTGCGAATCGATGTGGGTATTTGTCGAGCCAGAAGGCGAGGACAACGGCTCATGGAGCAGAATCGCTTAGCAGACTCCAGAAATACCGGCAGTAAGCTCCTCACCGAACATCACTGCCCCACCCGAAACTCAATCCGCCGATTACGCGCCCGGCCGTCGTCGGAAGTATTCGAGGCGATCGGCTGATCGGGGCCGACGCCCATCGTCGCCATCGAATGGGGCCCGACTCCCCTCGTGACGAGATAGCCCTTCACGGCATCGGCGCGCGCTTGACTCAGCGCAATGTTCGACGCACGGTTGCCTGAGTTGTCGGTATGGCCGATGATCTCAACGCTTTTGCCCGGCATTCTAGCGAGCACGCTCGCCATCTGATCGAGAATCGCGCGGCCTTCCGGCGTCAGCGTTGCACTGCCGGTTTCAAATTCGATCGTGCGGTTCGCGAGCGTCGAATCGAGCAAGCCTTGCTCCGACGCACTCACGCGCAATCCGTTGTGGATCGTGTAGGTCGGATTGAGCGCGTTCGCCATGTCGCTAGCCACCTGCTGGCGTTGCGCTTCGTTCGAAACCTCACCCTTCACGTCGATCTGCGTGCCGTCGATCTTGAGCTGACCTTTGCTGATCTGCTTCAATTGCGGACCGAGCAGCTTTTGGACGTTCGCACTCCAGTTCGGCGGCGTGGCGACGTTGCCCACTTCGATCTGATCGACGACGTTGCCGGCACCGTATGTATCGCGCAGCTTCGAAAGAACGGCGCTGTGCGTCGCTTCGTCGGGCACCTTGCCGCTTGCGACCACTTGCCCCGGTGCCGCGTCGGCCGGGGCCGGCATGCGCGTGGGTGTCGCCGCCGCGTAAGAGGCATTGCTCGATACAACCTGTACCGGCGCCGGCAGCGTCGTGACGTGCACGCGCGTACCGCCGTTGTCGACGGGCGAGACCGTGGCAGAGGCACTCTCATCGGCGCAGGCCGGGAGGGCGGCGAACGAGCTGGCAATGGCCACCGCGGCCGCCGCTGCGGCGATTTGCCAAGCTTTACGGCCGGCTAGTGCGAAGGCGAGCCCGTACGGGGCGCGATGCGGATGCGGGTGCGCGTTGTGCGCAAGCGAATGAAGATCGATCGTCATCGCGTCACGCCTTGTCAGCGACGAACACTTCGCGGAACGTATCGACGGCGATACGCAGCGACAACTGCGGTTGTTCGAGGTAGCTGACGAGCTTGCTGATTCCATATTCGTTCTGAGCGTGGTCGTCGATCCATTCGGGATCGTCGATGTCGATGTTGTGCGCCGCGTAGGCTTGAGGGTCGATGACGCTGTGCAGGGTTTTGGCCGACGCACCGTTGAAGCCGATGACGAGTCGTTCACGTTCGGCGATCGTTCCGATGAAGATCGCGATTTCGAAATCCGCATCGGCAAGAAACGGCGCGATTAGCTCCAGCCAAAACGTCGCGACGAGGCTGCGATAGAACGTGTCGCTAGGCAGCGGCAGCGTGAGCCCGCGCTCGAGGTTCGGCGCATGGCTCGACTTGACGGGCCTAAGCAGCGAGCCGAGCGCGAGCATCGCGCCGCGCAGCCGCACGGGATGGCCGCTGGCGAGCAGCATGTGCTCGAGGCCGGCGAGCGTCTGATGCTCGAGGAAATCGGAGAATGTGCCTTCGTGCGAATTAGCGACGCCGACATCGATCGGCACCTGCGTATCGCCAAGCGCTTGGAGGGCGGCCACGGGCTCTTCGCACTCGTAAAGCGTGCGCATCTGCGTGGACGCACGCGACCATAGCCGCGCGAACGCGAGCGGGCTGCGGGCTAGGAACGCAAGGGGGCGCTCGACTTGGAGCGCGGTCGCGGCCAGCAGCGGGAAACGGCGCGAGGCGTTGTCGTGGCTCGACATCATGTGGCCCCCGATGGCGAGCCGGCTTTGCGAGCCCAGGAACGCGAAGTGCATCGGCTTCGCGTTGTCGTAGACGATTTTCCAGCGAGGGTCTTCGGCCAGTAGCTCCGTCGCTTGCGCGACCCAGCGATCGAGCGTCTGAAGCAACTCGGGATTGTGGGCGCTTTTGACGAAGTCCCCGCGCGAAGGAATTTTGCCGAAGTAGGCGAGTTGCGCCTGCACGGATTGCGTCATTGAGCGGCTCCTGTTCCTGCATTCGGGACCGCCGCGTGGGCGGTCGAGGGGGGGAGGGTGTCCGATTGCGCGGCCGGTGCCGAGCCGCTGACCGCCTCCGCGGCCGCGCGTGCCGCGGCTTGCGCGTCGGCGACCGACTCGGGCAGACGCACGCCGCCCAAACTCTGCTGTTGCGGCGCGTTGCCGCCGCCGCTCGACGGCGCCGAAGTACTGATGATCCTCATGCTCATCGCGACTGTCACGCTGCCTTGTGTCCACGACAGCGAGAATGTGCCGTCTGCGTTGCGCGTGCGCTTGGCCGAGTTGATCAGCTTTTCGAGCCCGTAGCGGCCCGGTTCGTTGACGAGTTCGATCGTGCGGCCGTCGAACGACGTCGCCGTCAGCGTCGCGCCGGGCGAGCCCTGCGGATTCGGCCAGACGAAGTTCGTCCACTGCGGCGGCGTATTGCGATAGCGCAACTGCTGGCCGTCGATGTCGATCGTGTACTCGGTCGTGCCTTGCCCCGCCTGGGGCAGGATCTGGAATACCGTCTGCGGCTGCGGTGCGGCGGCGCCGCCACCGGCTGCCGCACCCGAGAGGGGGGCGACCCAGCGTGCGAAACCGTTCGTGAACGCAGGTGAGAGGGCCATGCCCAAGCCGCCCCATGTCCGCGGCGAAAGCGTGTCGCCGCGCCGCACGGCGAGCGGGCCGAGCGTCGTGCCGACGAACTTCGAGATCGCGCCGTCAGGGCCGAACACTTGGGCGATCTCGGCCGCGCCCGCTTCGACCTTGGCATCGCTCGAGAACGGATACTTGTTCACGAGCGCGGATTGGAACGTTTGATAGACCTGAGCATTCCACACCTTGTTGACCTCATTGCTGGCCGGTTCGATGACGACGGCGAACGCTTGCATCAGCGGCCGAACGAGCAGGGGACGCAGCGACTTGCGTTGTTCGTCGGTGAGGCCCGTCAACATCTGTTCGTCGACGTACTTCAGCGAATCGGCGAGTTCTGAGCCGTTGCCGTCGAGCGTTTGCTGCATGAGTTCGCGCGCGCCCGGGCCCGGATCGCCCTGGTTCTTCAAGATGTTGAACCGCGTCCGGACCTTCGACAGCGTACCCATGTAGCCGTTCAGCAGCGACGCGTTGTCTTGCTTAGCGACGATCCGTGAGAGCCCGCTGAAGGCAATGGCGACGGGGCCGGCGGCCGTGGAGCCGTCGAGATTCATGTCGATGTCGACACCGGCGTTTTGCGCGGCCTGCTGCTTGGACGAGAACATCCTCTTGAACCAGCCCGTCACACCGTCTTGCGCCTTTTGCAGCGGACTCGATGCGAGCGCCGGGTTGTCCCACGATGTTTGCTCGTAAGCCGTTTGCAAGACCTTGCGGATCGGCGAATCTTGCGGATCGCCGAGCCGATTCATGGCGTCCACGGCTTGGCCGAAGCTGCCGAAATCGCGCACGGCGATGCCTTGCATGAAGCGCTGCCAATGCTGGGCATAGTCGGTCTTGTACATCCCGACGAGCGCCTTTTGAATCTGTTCGGGGCTGCCTTCGAGCGTGAGATCGTCCTGCGACGAAGTGCCGAGCACCCAATCCTTCGCTTGCAACTCCTTCGTCGCGGCGTCGCGGATGGCGCCCTTTACATAGCCGAACCACGCTTCGCGCGTGAACGTACCCGGGATCGCATAGCTGCCGCCGACGAGGGTTGCGTTGGTTTCGCCGACGATGCGTGCGATCGTCATCGGTGCGTAGCGTGTCGAGGCGCGCGCCTTGATTTCTTCGTACACGCGCTGGCGCGCCGGCATGCCGCGCACGACGTGACGCAGGTTCTCGCGTGTTTGATCGATCAGCGATAGGTTGGCGTCGATCATCGGCCAGTCGTCGTCGGACACGCGCGACAAATAGAACGTGATCATGCGCTCGGCGCTGCGGATCATGTCATCGCGCGACATGTTGCCGCGATTCGTTTCGAGCCAGCCGCGCCAGAAGCGCGCGAGTTGATCGGTCAGATGCGCGGCCTCGACATGACGCTTGTCGGACAGCATCAGATACGTTTTCAGCGCGTTATAAGCGTCCTCGACGTTGGCCGGCGACGCGTCGCTGTATAGGCCGCCTCGCGCCGTGGCGCCGCCGGTGCGCGCCGACACCGGCGTCGCGCCTGATTCAGGCGGGCGCGTGAGCGGCGCGAGTTGATCCGGATGGGCGTTCACTTCCTTTAGGAACGCGGCGAGATTCTGCGAGACCGGGTTAAGCATCAGTTGCTTCGCACCGCGGTAGTACTCTGCCAGCAGGCGCTGCTCCATCCGATCGCCCTGATAGAGTCCGAGTGAGACGGAGAGCGGCCGATTGCGCTTGAACTGCTCCAGCTGTTCGATGCGATCCTCGAGGATGTCCATCGCCTGCAGGCGCGATTGGAGATCGTTGCGGTTTTGCTGCAAGCGCACGATGTTGTCCAGATCGGCCTGGACGTTCGATGCGAGCTGTTCGTTGCCGATCGTCGACCACGTCCAACCGCCGAGCGCGAGCGCAAGCACGGCCACGAACGCGAAGAACGTGCCGTAGCGCAAACGCGTTTTTGCCGGGCTCGCGAACTGGCGCACGGTTTGGCGATCGGCGAAGATGACTTTCGAAAATAGATCGCGCAGGAAGAAGCCGTTCTTGGACACCGCGGCCTGCGGCCCCGGCAGATTGTCGACGGCGAGGCCGAAGCGCTGCCCGATCCGCTCCGCGGCGGCGCTGCTCGTTGCGCCCTCCTGCAGCGCACTCGTGAAGTAAAAGCCGCGAAGAATTGGCTTGTATTGGAACGGGTTGCTCTCGAACAGCGTCGCCAGAAAGACGCGCAGCGCCGGTTTGATCGCGAGAAATTCGAGCGGGAAGCTCAGTTGCCCCGGCGAGAGCATCGTGCCGCGGTTGATGGACATCTGCGCGACGCTGATTTCCTTCAGGCCTTCGTAAAGCTCTTCGAAGTGTTCGTCGAACAGAGCGACGACATCGCGCTTCTCATCGCGCTCGTAGGGCAGCGTCGCGCCCCACACGCGCTCATATTCGCGACGCTCCCCTCCGCTGAAAAATTCGGCGAAGCCCGTGATGAGGTCGGCCTTCGTGAACATCACGTAGACGGGTGCGAACACCTCGAGCTTTTCGGTCAACTCCTGCACACGCTGACGCAGGCTGCGCGCGAGGTTGATGGTGGCGTCGGGCCGGCTGTTGGTTAGCTCGGCGATGCTGGCCGTCACGATGATGCCGTTGATCGGCGCCTTCGGCCGGTAACGTTTGAGTAGATTCAGAAAGCCGAGCCATTCGGTGCGGTCTTCTTCTTGGACCGAGTAGCGGCCGGCGGTGTCGAGCAAGATGCCCTCGGTCGTGAAGAACCAGTCGCAATTGCGCGTGCCGCCGATGCCCTGAACGATCGCCCCGGTCTTTTCTGCGAATGGAAACTGCAGCCCCGAATTGAGCACCGCGCTGCTCTTGCCGGCCGCCGGATTGCCGATGACGATGTACCAAGGCAACTCGTAGAGTGCCGCGCCCCCGGACGCTTGACCGATCTTCGAAGTCTTGATCGTGCGTACCGCCTCCGCGAGCCGTGTGCGCAGCAGGTCCAGATCGGTTTGCTTGGTGCCGCTCGGCAGCGCCGCCTTGCCCGTCTCGGCCTGCTGCTCGAGCATGTCGCCGAGCTTGGCCGCCGAGCGTCGAGCCGCGATGCGTTTGGCAAGCGAGACGACCAAAATCAGTGAGAGCAGACCCGCTACCGCCACGATGGGCCATAGCAGCGGAAGATCGAACCAAAGGGCGGCACTGAAGAGGACGGCCGCGATAGAGACCACCCCGACGACGGTCATCGTGCGTCTGCTGGTCAGCGCATTGAAAAAGCGTTGCATAAGGCCTTAACTTTAAGTCTAAGTCTTGACTTGGCGAATGGCGCTCGCGGAAGACGGCGCAATTCGGTACGCGGCGATCGATGTTCGCCTATTGCCCGGCGAGCGGACCGGTCGGCTTGCGTCCTAGGACGAAACCGGGCTTGTGATATTCAACGTGTCCAAAATCCATCAATTTCCATCGTCCGCCCCATACCAAGCCGACTTGTTCGGCCGTTTGACCATATAGCTGATAACCACGCATCGCCCAAGGGTCTTTTTCTGAGATAACGACCTTTCCGTCGCGCAAGAAAGCGTTGTCGGCGGCAAGCCCGTATTGGTGATAGCTCTGATAGGCGGCCGCATTGGTCACGCCCCCCAGCTGCGCGAGCCGGTTCTGTCGATCCGGGCTCCGATAACCTTCCAATAGCACCATTTCGTATCCGTACTGCTCGTGCATCATCTTATAGACGAGCAATAGGCGAGTTCTGAAATCGGCATCGAGCAAATTCCAATCGCGGCTGGCGTCGCGCAATGCCGGACGGATCTGTTCGACTTCTTTTGTCTCAAAAACCTCAGGCGGCAACGGCGGCGGTGGAACCAGCTGTTCACCATTGAGCAAGGCGGCGATTTTCTCGTCCGGCGCGCGCGTCGCGCCATCAAACTGAAACAGTTGACGGCCGCGCAAAGCAATTGCAATCAAAGGAGGCGCCGCAAGGATACCTGCGGTAATAAAAATCAGCAAGCGCTGGCGAATCAGTACTTTTTTCGTGTCTTTGATGGCGGCCTGAGAAATTGTTACTGATTTATCAACTCTGTTACGTAGATATGAGATCCCACGGGTTGCTCGGCGCGACATGCGGCGTTGTAATGACGATGCGGCAGACATCAGCGCGCCGCGCGCGGCAGGCAATAGAAACAATGCGGCAACGGAAACGGCGACTGTGAAATAAGCGGCGAGTGCGACGGCGATCAAGATGGGCCCCGGGGAAAACGAATTGTATTTTGTAATGCTTGCTCTTAGAATCTGGCCTGCTTGCCAAGGGGGGCCGGATTCCGATTATCACGGCGAATTAAACAACAATTCAACGAGATGCTGAATGAGTGCACCGGAAACCACTTCTAAAGGGCGGCCAAGCTTGCTTTCCGAGACGGCTCCCGGTGCGGCCGACAAAAGCTCCCGCATTCTCGCGAGCCTCGAAGGACGCGTCGCTGCGCAACAGGCTCCGCGTCCTTTCCGTCTCAAAAAGGAATTCGCCGCTGTCGCGCTAGTCGTCGTCGGCTTGGGTGTCATCGGCGCATGGCAATGGCATAGCGTGCAGGACCGGGCCTATCCTGTGACGGGCGTCGTCGGCGGTAGCGTCGCGCAGGTGGCGACAGCCGGCGCGAGCGGTGCGACGGCCGGGCGCATGGCACAAGACGCGGTGTCATCCCCGTCCCCGTCCCCGTCAGCGCGCGTAGCGCAAGACCGGCAGGGCCTGGCATCGACGCCGCAGGCCGCCGTCATCGTCGCTGACGAGACGCCGGCGTCGTCGCCGAGCGTCGCGGGTACGGACCCGCTCTCGCGCGCGCTCGCGAGTGGCGCGGTGGCGACTGGCCCGGTGACGGCGGGGGGGGCCGGTGCTTCCGGCGCGGCCTCGGCCTCCGCAAAATCTGCGGCGCGCAAGCCGGCCGATGCGCGTGACAGCGCGAAACGCCGTCGCGCGGAGAAGCTGGCCGCCGCGCGCGCGGGGACGCAGACGAGAGGCGGCGCAGCGCAGGACGATGCCGATGCCGATGCCGATGCCGATTTGCTGAGCGCGCTTGTCGCGCGCACGAAGCCGTACGACTCGCACCCGTCGAAGAAGGGTAGATCCGGCGGCAAAGCGGCATCTGCGAAGGAGCACCCCGTGAGCTTGGCCGCGCGCGTCAAGGAGTGCGAAAAATCCAATTTCTTCGAGGCACAGATATGCCGCTGGCACGTCTGCTCCGATCACTGGGGTAAGGATCCGGCTTGCCCGAGCCCGAGCAGTTCGCAAACGACGCGCTAGTGTCCCGAGTGGATGGCGTTCGTTGGTGGTGTACGCGACGCGCGTCTTTTGGTAGCGTCGGGGCATGCCGCTCGACCTGACGCTCCCCGACTTGCTGTTGATCACGCCTGAACTGCCCGATTCGGCCAGCTTGGATATGTTCGTCGATCGGCTGCAACACGCCGTATCCGGCGGCATCACGCTCATCCAATTGCGCGCGAAAACGCTCGATGTTCTCAAATACCGGGAGTTGGCCAGCCAGGTATGTGCGCTCTGTCATCGATACGGCGCGCGCGTCGTGTGCAACGGTGCGTTCGAGGGTTTGGAAGATTGGGGCGCTTTGGCCGACGTCGGCGCCGACGGCCTTCACCTGCCGAGCGCGCGTCTCATGCAGACACCTGCTCGGCCGCTCGCCCGATCGAAGCTGCTTTCGGCGGCCTGCCACTCTTCCGACGAACTGCTGCATGCGCAGCGCATCGGTGTCGACTTCGCGACGCTGTCTCCGGTGCTGCCGACGACGAGCCACCCCGGCGAGCCGGCGCTCGGATGGGCGCAATTCGAATCGCTGGCGGCGAAGGTCTCGATTCCGGTCTTCGCGCTGGGCGGCATGACGCGCGAGCTGGCGGCCACGGCGCGTGCGCATGGCGCGCACGGCATGGCGGGTATCTCGGCGTTTTGGTGAGCGACGAGCCCTTGCGGCATTTTGATGTGCGTTTTGTCTGCAAACGGCACGCGCACGTATTCGGCCTGACCGCCCGCATACCGCCTGTCAGATGCGAGTAGCCGAAGCCCGCAGTGCGCGTGAACGCCGGGGAACGGGCGCTCGCAGTGTGTCAGTTCCAAGGTGGTTCCACGTCACGCAGCGGTCAGCAACGGGCGTTCCCAATCCGCTTGCGCGCGGCGCATTCCAAGGCACGCCCGTTGCGCAGCAGTGCTCGTCGAGATGAGGCTCGATGTATCGAGCAAGCGTCTCGGGCAAACGTTGGAACACTCACTTCTGACACAAAGGACATTCACCATGGCACGCAAGAAACTGGAAGACCTTTTTATCCACGACCTCGCGGACATTTACAGCGCTGAGAAGCAATTGACGAAGGCGCTCGGCAAACTTGCGCGGGCGGCCACCAACGAACAACTCTCGCAGGCGTTCGAGACGCATTTGCAGGAAACGCACGGCCAGGTCGACCGCATCGATAAAGTCGTGGAGAAGTGCGGCATTCGGCTGAAGCGGATGAAGTGCGCCGCGATGGAGGGCCTGATCGAAGAGAGTGAAGACTTGATCGACGAAATCGAGAAGGGTCCTGTGCGCGATGCTGGCTTAATCGGCGCGGCGCAGAAGGTCGAGCACTACGAGATCGCCTCTTACGGCACGCTGTGCGCACTGGCCAAGCTGCTTGGCCACCAAGATGCCGTGACCCTCCTCAAGGAAACGCTGGAGGAGGAGAAGGCCACGGACAAGAAGCTGACCGAATTTGCCGAGAAGGTCGGCAATCCGGAAGCGAAGAAGAGTTAGGGTTTCATAAGATCCGTTCCCCTGATATTTCTATTCCAATGGAGCCAAACGATGAGTTCACTTGCAATCGATCATCCGAGTGAAGCGATGCATGGCGGCTCGGCCGCGCAAGCGGCTTTCGCATCGATCGCCGATATTGCCAACCAAACGTTCGACGGTTTCGAGCGCCTTACGCGGCTGAATCTTCAAACGATGAAGACAACGCTGGCCGAGCAGCATGGCATCGCCAACGAGGCCATCGATACGCGCTCATTCGATTGGGTTTTCACGTTGCCGACAGCGCAGGCGCAGGCCGGTTTGAAGAAGACGCTCGCCTATTGGCAGCACTTGAATGCGATCGCCACGGAAACGGTTTCGAATAATGCGGGTGCAAGCTGGGAAAGTTTGAGCGCCTGCACGCGATGGCTCACCTCGACGTACTCGGACGTTGCGCGTTCGCGCGAGGGCGGCTCGCTCGTGCTGACTTCGCCGGATGCGAGCTTGCCGGTACCGGCCGCCCCGGACGTTGACGTGCCTGCTAAGGTGAGCGGCAAGAAGCGCACGGTTGAGATCGTCGACGGTATGGGCAATGTCGTGTCGTCTGGGAAGCAGTAGCTTCTGATATATCTTCCTTGCACGCAGCCATTCGCTCGCAGTCGCTTAACGCGATTGCGGGCAGGCCTTTAACGTCCCGGCTTGTGAGCAGCGGCACAGTCGATGCTTGCGCATTGCAGGACTTCTTTCGTCTTCGGAGACGCCCATGTCCAACGCCGAGCAACGTGAAGGTAAAGACGACCGTAAAAAGCAAGCTGATGAAGGCGTGGAGCGCATGCACATCGAGAGCCAGCCTGTGCCCGGGCACCCGGAAAACATTCCCGTAGACGGGGACATGCGGCAGGGACCTAGCGGCGATCCCACCGCCGGCCCCGTCGCGGGCCCGGTAGAAGACACCGCGGCGCCCACTGCGGAACCGTCGACTAAGCCGGGCACGCCGCCCGGCAGTCAGGGCGAGCGCGACCGGCAGCGCGGCAGCAGCTGAGGTGGCGATGATAAAAGCCGGTTTTTTAGCTGCGTGCGCGGCTCGATGCCTGCGGGCCTTCGATTGGCGGCGTGCCTGCGCCTCAGGCACGGCCGCCGGGCTTTGCGCGGCCGGCGCTGCCGCTTATGGCGCACGCAAGGAAGGCACGACGGCGTGCGCGCCAATCAATGCCGTCACGCACTGCCTTTGGCCCGAGCAGGCCGTGCGCGAGCACGGCTTCAGCGCCCGCCACACGCTGCTGGGCCTGGGCATTCATCAAGCGGCAGCCATATTCTGGGCATTGATGTTCGAGCGCATCGCGCCGCGCGCGCCGCGCGAGCGGCCGGCCGCGACGATCGCGGCGGCAGCGGGCACGGCGGTGACGGCTTACTGCGTCGATTACCACTTCGTTCCCAAACGTCTCACGCCGGGATTCGAAGCGCATCTCGGGCCGCGCTCGATGACGCGCGTCTACATCGGCATCGCAGTGGGTTTGGCGGTCGTTGCGTTGCTGCGCGACTCAAGGGATTGAGGGATTGAAGGATTGAAGGATTGAAGGATTGAAGGATTGAGGGATTGAGGGATTGAGGGATTGAGGGATTGAGGGATTGAGGGATTGAGGGATTGA
>CAYRLJ010000117.1:12652-12795 GCA_964425025.1 uncultured Burkholderia sp.
GGGATTCGGTGGCCGCAAGGTCAGCGCACGCAGTCGCCTATCGAAGTCGCCCTACGTCGTCCAATGATCTCAGCGCTTGAACAGGTTGTGTGAGCTTCCCTCGGTTTTTCGCCTTCCAACGGTCCCGAGTTATGCAGCCGCAT
>CAYRLJ010000118.1:0-12740 GCA_964425025.1 uncultured Burkholderia sp.
CGAGCCGATTGCGCCCGCGCTTCAAGCCACGGGCCATTTGATTGGGCCGGTAGTCGAGCCGTTTGATCGCCGCTTCGATGCGCCCGCGCAAATCGGACGACAGTACGTTCGTTTCGCCGTTCAGGTAGCGCGACACGCTGGTTTTGCCGGTGCCGGCCTCGCGTGCGACATCGCTGATCGTCGCTCGCCGAGTGATGCCCATAGGCCCGATGCTCATCGCACAGTGGCGCGCGGCGCGCGTGTTTCGAAAGAAGCTAAAACCAAGGAAAACCTCCTCGTCAAAGGCGAATGCGGGGCAGCGGGGCTCGAACGCGGCGCATAGACAAAAGCGCGCCTGAGCGCGCTTTGCAGTTCGTACGGTGGCGGCATCATAGCGCAGGGTCGCATGCCGCACCACCCGTGCAAGTGCACGGCGCGCTTATACGACAAATTGTAGTAGGCGCGCGCCGGTTCAACGTACCAATACGTCCGGGTTCGCAACGTTGCGCGTCAGGCACCCGGCAAGGGCGTCGACGAGATTTTCGGCGGCACAGCGCGCCATCGCGTGGCGCGTCTCGTGGGTCGCGGAACCGATGTGCGGCAAGGCGACGACGTTGCGCAGGGTGAGCAGCGGCGAATCGGCGGCAAGTGGCTCGTGCTCGAATACGTCGAGGCCCGCACCCGCGATCGTGCCGTCCTCCAGCGCGGCAATCAACGCGGCTTCGTCGACAATCGCACCGCGCGAGGCATTAATGAACATGGCGCTGCGCTTCATCGTTCGCAGTTGCTCGGTGCCGATCAGATGGCGCGTATGCGGCGTGAGCGGCACCTGGATGCAGACGAAATCCGATTGCGCGAGCAACTGATCGAGCTCGACGCGTCGCGCACCGTATGCGGCCTCGGCCGCCTCGTTCGGATGCCGGTTCGTATAGAGCACGCGCATGTTGAAGCCGAGCGCGGCGCGCCGTGCCAGCGCACCGCCGATGCGGCCAAGCCCGACGATGCCGATCGTCTTGCCGTTCACATCGACGCCGTATTGCTCGGGGCCGATGCTCCCGCGCCATTTGCCGGCCTTGACCCATTCGGCGAGTTCGACAACGCGTCGTGCCGTCGACAGCACCAGCGCGAATACCGTATCGGCTGTGGATTCCGTGAGCACGTCGGGCGTGTGCGCAAGCACGATGCCGCGGCGCGTCAGGTCGCGCAGATCGAAGTTGTCGACACCCACCGAAATCGTCGAGATCGCTTTGAGCCGCGTCGCGCGCTCGACCATGGCCGGCGTGATTTTCACGCTCGCGCCGATGGCTCCGTCGGCATCGACGAGGGCCTCGCCGAGCGCCTCGGCCAGCGCTTCGCGCGAATGCTCGAGCGCGGGCTCCAACATGACGACTTGCGCGTGCTGGCACAGTTCATCGAGCACGTCTTGCGGCAACGTTTTGTAGACGACGATTTTAGGCAGCATTCCCATTCACTTCCCGTGTGCATGGGCGCTCGCGCCGATGATCGCGTCGCTGTCGGGCTGCGCTTTGACGGCAAGCGTCAGCACGACGGCCGCCACGAGCGCGGCGCTCATGAACGCATAGGATGCCGCCGGCGAACCGGTGGTGCCGTTCAGATAGCCGACGAAATAGGAGCCGACGAACGAACCGAGCGCGCCCATGCTGTTGATGAGTGCCATCGCTCCGCCCGCCACGTTTTTCGGCAGCAATTCGGGCACGATGGCGAAAAATGGGCCATACGGCGCGTACATCGCGGCGCCGGCCACGACTAACAGCGCATAGGACCACCAAAAGTGCGTCGAGCCGAGCGCGTACGAGGCCGCGAACGCCGCGGCGCCCACGAGCAGGAACGGCCAGACGAAAGCCTTGCGCACGTTCAGCTTGTCGGAAGCCCATGAGGCGACGAGCATCGCGATCGTCGCCATCAAATACGGCAACGCGGACAACCAGCCCGTCTCGACCATCCCGATCGTCGAGCCGTTCTTGAGGATCGACGGCAGCCACAATACGAAGCCGTACACGCCGATGCTCCAGCAGAAATACTGCGCGCATAGCTTGACGACGGCCGGCGAGCGGAACGCTTCGGCGTAGTTGCGCACGGGCTTGATGGCCGCTTGCTCGGCGGCGAGCCTGGCTTCGAGCGCACGTTTTTCGTCGGGCGCGAGCCAGTTCGCGTCGTTCGGCTTATCGCGCGCGATGAACCACCAGCAGACCGCCCAGACGATGGCCGGCGCGCCTTCCGCGATGAACATTTCACGCCAGCCGAAGGCATGCACGAGATAACCGGACAGCACCGACATCCAGAGCACCGTGACGGGATTGCCGAGAATCAGGAAGGTATTGGCGCGCGATCGCTCGGCCTTCGTGAACCAGTTGCTGATGAAGATGAGCATCGCCGGCATGACGGCGGCCTCGACGACACCGAGCAGGAAGCGCAGCGCAATCAGCGACGGGATGTTGCTGACGACACCCGTCAGCGCCGCGCAGCCGCCCCAAAGCACGAGGCTCACGAAGACGAGCCGTCGCACGCTGCGCCGTTCCGCATAGATGGCGCCGGGAATCTGAAAGAAGAAATAGCCGAGGAAAAAAAGCGCGCCGATCAGGGAAGCCAACGCGGGGCTGATGCCGAGGTCCTTATTGATGCCGGCTGCCGCTGCGAACCCGTAGTTCGCACGGTCGAGGTAGGCAAGGCTATAGGTGATGAAGACGATCGGCATGATCATCCACCACCGGCGGGGCGCAATCGTTGCGTGCATAGGTGTCTCCTCCTGTGCTGCGTTTCAAAGGGGCGTCGTTAGTCTTTCGCCCCGTCTTGCGTGCATGGCGTGCGGTGTAGGCGCACGCCATGCCGCTTGCTTTAGGCCGCTGAGGCCGTATGTTCGAGCCGATCGAGTTCCGCGCGTGTGGGCAGCCCTTCCGAATCGCCGATCACTTGGATCGCCAACGCACCGATCCGATTGCCGCGCGCGACGGCCTCCAGCAGAGCCTGCCCTTCGAGCAGCGCGCTGACGAGTCCGACGGCAAAGCCATCGCCGGCGCCGACGGTATCGACGACGGATGCCACAGGACGCGCGGCCACGTAGCCCGACTCGCCGGCTGTCCGGAAATAAGCGCCCTGCGCGCCGAGCTTGACGACGACACCGCTCGCGCCTGCGTCGAGATAAAAGCGTGCGATGTCCTCCGGCGTCTTGTAGCCCGTCAGCGCGAGCCCTTCTCCAAGCCCTGGGAGCACCCAATCGGACAGCGCGGCAAGCGCGTTGAGCGACGCGGCCATCGCCTCGTGCGACGGCCACAACGATGGGCGCAGATTCGGATCGAACGACACCGTCTTGCCGGCCGCGCGCATCGACTGCGCAAGCCGGAAGGCCAATTCCCGCGACGAGGCTGAAATGGCAGGCGCGACGCCCGTCAAGTGCAGATGGCGCGCGCAGTTCACGTACTCAGGATCGAAATCTTCGATCGACAAATGGCTTGCGGCAGAGCCCTTGCGGAAATATTCGACGCTCGGGTCGCGGCCGCCGGTTTCCTTGGATTTGAGCTGGAAGCCGGTGGGATATTGCGGGTCGATGCTCACGTGGCTCGCGTCGATGCCCTCCTTCTCGAGCGTATCGAGCACATGGCGCCCGAATGAGTCGGCTCCCACGCGGCTCACGTAGCCGACGCGAAAGCCGAGCCTGGCAAGACCGATCGCGACATTGAGATCGGCGCCGGCGATGCGTTTTGTGAAATGGTCGACCCCCGCGAGCGGGCCCGTTTCGTCGGCGACGAACAGCGCCATGGCCTCACCGTAGGTCAAAACGTCGAGCGAGGAAGACATCGATGACTCCTTATTTCGATTGCATTGCGCCACTTGCCCACCCCTTCGTAACAAATGCGCGCATTCTGTTTCATGCCGAGGCCAGCCACGCCACTTTGCGCCGCGCGTCGTCCTCCGGCATCCGTTCATCGAGCGGGAACTCGATTCCACGCGGCGCGGTGGGCGGGAGGATATCGAGTACGGCCCGAACGAGCGGGTCGTCAGGCGCGGGCGCTACCGCGAACCGCCGCGCCCCCTGCCCTTCGGACGACTTGCAATGCACGTACTCGACATACGGCGCGAGGGCACGGGCAGCATCGAGCGGCGCTTGCCCCGGCCACGCCCAGTTGCCGATGTCAAACGTCATGCCGAGCAGATCGGCCGCGCCTTCTCTCTCGAGCGCCGCGAACAGTGCAACGAACTGCGCGATTGTCCCGTCATTTTCGCGCTGACCGTTCTCGACAACGAGCCGCGCGCGGCGGCCCGCCCCGACGCGCGCGATCATCGGCGCGTGCGCCTGTCCCGAAAACCCACCGAGTTGCAGCTTCAGCCAACGAGCACCCAGTGCGTCGGCCTCGCAATATGCGGCCGCCAGCCCAGTGGCGTTTAGCGCGCCGTCATCATCATAAAGTCCCGCCGGCGTCGAATAGACGCTCCACATTTGACGCGCGGCCACGGCGGCGCCCAGCGCATGGAGGGCCTCCAAAGAGGTTTCGGCTTCCAGCGCGAACAGCTCGCGCCGGACCTCGAACCCAGCGGCACCGGCATGGGCCACCATATCGAGCCACGCGGCGTGGCCGCGCTGGCGTACCGCGCGCGCCCCGAAGGCGCTCGCGACGACGACGATCTCCGGGGTAATACGCGTATCTTTTCTTTCCGCCATGGGAATGGAACCGGTTCCAATATGAATTCGAAAAAACCGAGCGAACGGCTCGGTCAGCGTGATCTTGCGCCGGACGCGCTACCTCGCGCCATCCGTGGTAATCCCTAGAGTGCCTCTGAACGGCATCGAGCGGCTCAGCCTTCGCCGGGAAAGGCATGTGAACGTCCAAGGTGTTAATCGCTGCTCGGCACGTGATGCGACAATGGGATCTCGTCGAATTGGACTAAATCAAATCGTAGCCGACGCGGCCGGATCGGTCATGCAAAGTTCCAGAAAACCGGCTGCAACGCGGGATGGCGCGCCCTCGTGCGGTACGAGGATCGAAAAATGACGCGTCAGCGCTCGCGGCACGATCGACAATTGCACAAGTGCGCCATCCTCATGCCGCATCGACATCGCGGAAACAAACCCGACGCCCATGCCAGCGCGAACGGCCTCCTTGACCCCCTCGACGCCCGCCACGGCCAACGCGACCTGCGGCGTCACGCCGGCTTCCTCGAACGACTGCTCGAGGAACTGGCGCACGCCCGATCCTTCTTCGCGCATGACGAGCGGAAACACCCCCACTTCGGCAAGCGACGGATCGGCGCCCGCCTCTAATGCGCGCGCGGCGAGCGGATGTCCACGCGGAACGATCGCGACGATCTCGTCTTCTCGCCAGATCCGCACGCCGGTCCCTTCAGGCAAGTCGGCGCCAACCGGCCCCTCGATCATGGCAACGTCGAGCGATGCGAGTGAGGCGACGATCTCGCCTGTATTGCCCCCGGCGGTTTGCACTTCGACCTGCGGATAGCGACGGTGGAATTCGGCGATCAAATACGGCAGCAAGTAGCTCGCGATCGTGGTGCTTGCGCCGATGCGTAACGTGCCGCGAGCAACGCCGCGCAACGCATCTCGATAGGCCTGTGCCTGGAGGTACGTGTCGCGCAACTTGAGCGCGTATTCCGCCAGTTGCACGCCGCTCGGCGTGAGCCGTATGCCACGGCCGTCGCGCCGGTACAGGGGCTCGCCGAACTCCTCCTGCAACTGGCGCAGTTGCCCCGACACAGCCGGCTGCGACAAATGCAACGCGTCAGCCGCTCGGCTGATGTTCAGGCGTTCCGCGACGGCGGCGAACGTTATCAGTTGATCCGGTGTCATTCTAAGAAAAATATCAGCCAAGCCGATATGTTACTTCACAAATGACGATTTTTCATAAGCTTATATGTCATTTAGGATTGGTCCATCGAAACTCTGCCCGCAGAGGCAACCCAAATGCCGCATTCATCCATCCTGTCCGCGCCGCCACAGACCGCATCGCACGGTCAGCTCAACGGCATTCTTTTCGTCGCGCTCTTCGCTGCAGCGGTCACGCGGCTCGCCGCCCTGCCGGCCATCGCCGGTCTGGGCATCAGCCCACTCATCGTGGGCATCGTAGCCGGCGCGTTATACGGTAATACGCTGCGTGCCGGCATGCCCGCGCATTGGGCCGCCGGCGTCAACTTCTCGGCGCGCAAGCTCCTGCGTATCGCGGTGGCGTTTTTTGGGCTGCGCGTGAGCCTGCAGGAAATCGCACAAGTCGGGTTGCCTGGGCTGACGATGTCCGTGCTCGTCGTCGTCAGCACACTGGTGCTCGGTACGTGGCTCGGCATGAAGCTGATGAAGCTCGATCGCGATACGGCCATTCTGAACGCTGCCGGCAGCGCGATTTGCGGTGCCGCCGCCGTGCTCGCATTCGAATCGACCTTGCAGTCCAAGCCGGAAAAGAGCGCCGTCGCCGTAGGCAGCGTCGTATTGTTCGGGACGTTGTCGATGTTCCTTTATCCGTTGCTGTATCGCGCCGGTTGGATCCATTTGGACACGCTAGGCGCGGGTCTTTTCTTCGGCGGCACGATTCATGAAGTCGCGCAAGTCGTGGGGGCCGCCAGCAATGTCAGCGCCGAAGCGACGCACATCGCAACGATCGTCAAGATGACGCGCGTCATGTTGCTCGTGCCCGTGCTGCTCGTGCTCGGCTTCTGGCTCGCTCGCCAGGCGCGCCGCGACGGCGCCGGTACGCCCGGCCACGCGCAGGCGGCAAGCAAATTGGCCGTGCCCTGGTTCGCGCTGGGTTTCCTCGCCTGCGTCATCGTCAATTCGCTGCACGTGATTCCGGCCGCTACCACGCAAACGCTGAACGCGATCGATACATTCGCGCTGACGATGGCGATGACCGCGCTCGGCATCGAAACGCGCATCGCACAGGTGCGCAAAGCCGGCCCGCGCGCATTGGCAACGGGTTTCATCCTTTACCTTTGGCTCTTCGCCGGCGGCTTGGCGATCACCTGGGGCGTCGAACACCTATTCAGGTAAAAACGCGCTCCGCAGCCGAACCGCGTGCCGCCTCCCTCCATTGCCGCGCCCTGCCCCCGGGAGCGATCATAGAGGCGCGGCACTTCGCCGCTTTTGGAGGTGTAGATGGCTTACGAACTCTATTACTGGGATGGACTGCAAGGCCGCGGCGAATTTGTCCGGCTCGCGCTCGAAGAAGCAAAGGCGCCTTATGTCGACATCGCGCGCGGTAGCGAGGACGACGGCCAAGGCCAATCGGCGATGATGGCCCTCCTGAACAGTAAAACCGAACCGTTCATTCCATTCGCGCCGCCGTTCCTGAAGGACGGCGATCTGATCGTGTCGCAGACGGCCAACATCCTGCTCTATCTCGGTCCGAAACTCGGACTCGCGCCCGAAGGCGACCTGCGCTACGTCGTGCACGGTCTGCAACTGACGATCGCCGACATGGTGAGCGAGGCGCACGAGACGCATCATCCGATTGCGAGCGGCCAGTATTACGAAGATCAGAAGGCCCCGGCCAAGGCGCGCGCGGCCGATTTCCTCGCTCACCGCGTACCCAAATTCATGCGCTACTTCGAACGCGTGCTCACGCAAAACCCGCGAGGCGATCGCCATCTGGTTGGCGACTCGCTGACCTACGTCGATTTGTCGATGTTCCAGTTGATCGAGGGGCTTCATTACGCGTTTCCGCGGGCTCTAGCACGATTCGCTTCCCACTACCCGCGCCTGGCAGCCTTGCGCAAAGCCATTGCGGTACGGCCGAACATCGCCGCCTATTTGGCGTCGGAGCGTCGCGAACCCTTTAACGAGACCGGCATCTTTCGGCATTACCCCGAGCTCGATGTGGCGTCCCACTGAACAGCACGGCGATAGCGGTTCGTGCGCACCGAACGTCGAGGACGCGAGCCCGTTCGGCGCGCATCGAGCCGATGCTATGCTTGCGCTCGTCCCCAAAACCATTCGAACCCCGAGCTGACGGTTCTTTCGTGCTTTCATTTCTGCTTCGACTGCGCACGCGCGCCCAATCGCTGTTTCGCCTGTCCGAGGCCCACACGATGCTCATTTGGGCCGTCGTCGTCGGCGTACTCGGCGCATTTGCCACGGTCGCGTTCCGGCATGCGATCGATGTCTTCCAATGGATGTTTACGGGGCGCACCGGCAGTTTCGTCGCAATGGCCCGCACGCTGCCGTGGACGATCCGGTTGTGGCTGCCGGCCGCGGGCGGTCTGCTCGCCGGGTACTTTTTAACGCTGGCGGGCCGCACTGCCGAGAAGCACGCGCATTCCGATTACATGGAAGCGATCGGGATCGGCGACGGCGTCGTACCTGTCTGGCAAAGCTTCTGGCGCAGCGTTTCGTCGCTGTTCACGATCGGGTTCGGCGGATCGATCGGCCGCGAAGGGCCCATGGTCCAACTCGCCGCGCTGGCGGGTTCGGTCGTCGGCCGCTGGGTCCATTTCGACCCGCCGCGCTTGCGCCTGCTCGTCGCCTGCGGCGCCGCGGCGGGGATCACCTCAGCCTATAGCGCGCCGATCGCGGGCGCGTTCTTCGTCACCGAAATCGTGCTCGGCTCGATCGCCATGGAAAACTTCGGGCCGATCCTCGTTTCGTCCGTCGTGGCGAACATCATCATGCGCGAATTTTCGGGCTATAAGCCGCCGTATCAGATGCCGGTGTTTCCCGCGATCGCCGGGCTCGAAGTCCTACTGTTCGTCGCGCTGGGTCTTCTTTGCGGCGCCGTGGCACCGCAGTTTCTGCATCTGATCGAATCCTCGCGCGCACGGTTCAAGCGCCTGCCGTTGCCGTTGCCCGTGCGGCTCGCGCTCGGCGGGCTCGCCGTAGGCGTCATCTCCGTCTGGGTGCCCGAGGTCTGGGGCAACGGCTATAGCGTCGTCAACTCGATCCTGCACTCGCCGTGGACCTGGACTGCCCTCGTCGTCGTGCTCGTTTGCAAGATCGCCGCGACGGCCGCAACGGTCGGCTCGGGCGCAGTCGGCGGGGTCTTTACCCCGACGCTGTTCGTTGGTGCGACGCTCGGATCGCTGTTCGGGCTGGTCGTGCACGGCTGGTGGCCGCACGGCACCTCGGGCGCGTTCGCCTACGCGATCGTCGGCATGGGCGCGTTCCTCGCCGGCGCCACGCAAGCCCCGTTGATGGCGATTCTCATGATTTTCGAAATGACGCTCAGCTATCAGGTTGTGTTGCCGCTGATGCTCTCGTGTGTCGTCGCCTATTTCGTATCACGTGCGATCAACAAGACGTCGATGTACGAGATCACGCTGCGCCGCAACGCCGAGGAGCAAGAGCGCACGAGACTGCGCGCGGCGCAGGTGCGCGAACTCGTCAAGCCGGCCGATACAGTCGTCCGGCTTGACGCCAGTGTGCGCGACATGACGCGCGTCTTTCTCGAATATCCGGTGAAGTACTTGTATGTCACCGATGAATTGGGCCGCTTTCGCGGCGTCGTCGCATTGAAGGACATCACCTCGGATTTGCTGGACCGTCGCGATACCGCCAGCCGCACCGCGGCCGACTATCTGCAAGCCGAGTTTGCGATGCTCACCCCCGATATGCCGATCGGTGTCGCATTGCAGCGGTTCCTTGTGTTCCAGGGCGAGCGTCTGCCCGTCGTCGCGAGCGCCGAAACGCCGACGCTCGTGGGGGCGGTCTATAAAACGACGCTGCTCGATGCGTACCGTCGGATGAATCCCTCTATCTGACACCTTCAGAGATTGGGACTCGCTTTCGCCGCGCCAATGTTCAGCAATCCCGCGACCTTGCGGCCGCGCGATCACCACGGCGAAGCGTGGAACTTCGGTCTAGCGCGCCTTGACGTGACGCCCCCGCCCGGTCCGAGCCGGGCGGGGTCTCGCGAACGCCGCGACTTTAGTTGAGCGTCGTGGCCGGCAGGCTGATCGACGCCGCGCTGCTGTTACGCAAGTCGATGAGACCCGAGAACGGCACGATGACGGCCTTCTTCTTCGCCCCGGCCTTCCACACGCGCAGATAGGCATAGTAGACCGCTCCCGGCGCCGGCTTGGCCGACGAGCCGGACGGCAGGCCGTTCACCTTGAAGGAGGTCGCAGTACCCGTTGTGCTCGTGCTGCTCGCGCCGCTTGCTGCCGAGGCGCTGCTCGTCGAGCTCGTCAGGGCGCTGCTCACATCCATCGTGGTGACGATGCTCGCGAAGCGCGAAATGACGAGCGTGGCGTGATCGTAGCCGCCTTTATTGGTGACGGTGATGTTCGCGGTGGCGCTGCCGTTCGAGATGCCGGAGGCGAGCGTCGGCACGGGCGGCGTGAAGGTGACGGTGCTGCCCGGCGTCGCCGGCGCTGCGATCGGCGTGGCCGAGCTCAACGTGTAATAGGCGACCTCGTTGGCGGCGACGGAGTAGCCGCCCTGGCCTTCGGTCGGCGTGATGGAGCTGAACGAGAGCGTGCTGCCGCCGTTGTACTGAGCGAGGTGGATCGGGCCGCTCGCGAGCGACATCGCATTGGACAGCAGGCCGGTGAACGGATCGGTGTTACCGAAGTGCACGCTGTAGGGCAACTGGCCGGCGCCCGGCAGCGTTTGCTCGAACACGGCCCAGCCGCTCGTGAGCGGCGAGAGCGCGCTTGCGAACTGCGCCTTGTACTCGCTTGCGTTGACGGTGATCGGAATCGGGCCGCTCGACTGGAGGTTCGCCGGGCTCGACGTCGGCGTGGTACCCGGCGTGACCGTGACCTTCTGCACGAGCACCGTATCCATGTTGCGGCCGCGGATCAGGATGTCGTAGTTGAGCGCGTTGCCGGAGGCGTCTTTCGGCAGTACCGGATAAAGCGTGAAGTTGCCCGTGCTCGGGTCCACCGAGGTCGCGCGTGCCACGTCGTGACGCTTGTTGTTGCTGTCGACGAGCTCGGCTTTCACGATCAGGTTGTACGCGCAGCTCGAGCTCGGCGTCGTGCCTGCCGCGCACAGCTTGCTCTTGTCGACCTGGCCGACGATCGCGCCGACCTGGCTCAAGTCGAAATAGTGCAGTACGGGCCGCATGGTAAAGGCCGTCTGGCCATCATGCTTGAACGGCACGACCGAATGCTCAAGATCGAAATCGACGACGAGATCGAGCTTGGAGCCGGCCGTCACGTTGAAGGTGCCGTTGAGCTGAATCCCCTGAGTGGGGTAGGCGATCTCGAGCGGCGCGTTCTGCGTGTTGTTGCTCGAGTCAGTGTACTGGACCTGGTCGTTCCATTGGAGCGAGGTGGCCTGGGCTGACGACGTCAACGTGTCCTCAGCGCTCGCTAGAAAGAAGCGGATCTGCCTATACGAGCCAGCCGGCAGCGCGATGCCTGAGAACACCTTCTGCAGCGCGCCGTTGTTGAGCTGGGCGAGATCGATCGTCACGGGGCTCGAGAGCGTGATGGTATTCCAGGTCGCGTCCTTCGGATCCCAGTTCTGGTTTGAATCGGTGTGGAACGAGATCGACTTGACCGTCACCCACACATGGTTGAAGTTGTCGCTCGGCGCGTCCGTAAGCGATACGTTCATCACCCCCGTCGGGCTCGCCGCGCTGCCGTTGCTGCCTGAGCCGCCGCCGCCACATGCGGTGACCAAGGCGGCAACCCCCGTCGCGATGATGGTCAACAACATCACGCTGTTACGTTTCATTCTCATCCCCGGTGAATTAAGCACGAGCGTCAGAAAACATTATCAGTAAGGTTTCCGTGGCTGCGTAGGTCGAAAAGCCGGCACGTTCAAATGTGGCGGCGCTGCATTCCACCTGGATATCGGCCGGTTTGGACTATTCTTTATGGGGCCGGGATGGTTGAAACTTTTTTACTCAACTCACACTCGCGCCCGCTAGGATCCGACCCCAACCAGCCGATTGCATGTCATTCCGAACAAAGCCGGTCGATACTCAGGAAAGCCAAGCCTGCCAAGGGTTTCGGGTGATTTTCAGTTTTCGGGGGATGCGCAAAAATACCCTACAATGAAAGGCAGGCCGCCGAGTCTGCCGTGGGCAGCTTCTTGACGCGCCGCGAGCGCAGCCGGTAGAGCGAATAATCGATCGGGAGCGAAGATGAGCGAACCGTCCCTCGACGCCGTGCGTCGCGACCACGCGGGTTGGGTCTTCGTGCATATCGAAGGCGAACCGTACGATCGCGGCGAGCAGCACGGCCAATTGCTTGCCGCCGAAATCAAGACCGCGATACGTACCGCCAAGTATCTGGCGCATTGGGATACGGGGGAGGATTTCGAGACCTTCACGAAAGCCGCCGTTTCGCAATTTTCGCCGAAGCTCGACACTGAATTCGCCGATGAAATCCAAGGGATCGCCGACGGCGCCAAAATCCCCTTCGACGAGGTGCTCGCTTGGAACGGCTACATGGATTTGCTCCAGAGCTGGTGGCCGAGTCAGGTGACGGCGCGTCAGCCTCACATGGGCACGAAGCCTTGGCGCGGCCGGCGCGGACATCACTGCAGCGCGTTCATTGCGACGGGCAACGCGACGCGCGACGGACGCATCGTCATGGCGCATAACTCCTGGGACCGCTATGCCGCGGGCGATGCATTCAACGTGGTATTCGACATCGTGCCCGATTCCGGCCATCGGATGTTGATGCAAGGGTTGCCGGGCTGCATATCGAGCCTGACCGATTTCTGGCTCACGTCGGCCGGCTTGATGATCACCGAGACGACGATCTCGAATTTTGCCGGCTACAACAGCGCCGGCGCCCCCGAGTTCTACCGTTCACGCCGCGCCACTCAGTACGCGAACAGCATCGGCGACTGG
>CAYRLJ010000119.1:0-12731 GCA_964425025.1 uncultured Burkholderia sp.
AGGCTCGGTCATCGTCGATTTGGCCGCGGGGCGCGGGGCCGAACTCGCCGGCTTGTCCGGCGTGCGCGGCGGCAATTGCCCGTTGACCGAACCGGACAAGGTGGTGACCAAGCACGGCGTGACGATCGTCGGGCATACGAATCTGCCGGCAATGGTCTCGGCCGATGCCTCCTCGCTCTATGCGCGCAACCTGCTCGACTTCCTGAAGCTGATCATCACGAAGGAAGGCACGCTCAATATCGACCTGAATGACGACATCGTGGCGGCGACCTTGGTCGCCCGCGACGGCGCCGTCACCCGCAAGGCGGCATAAGGAACGAGGCGATGGAAATCATCAATCACACCGTCATTGATTTGATCATCTTCGTGCTGGCCGTGTATGTGGGCTATCACGTCGTCTGGAACGTCACGCCCGCGCTGCATACGCCGCTCATGGCCGTGACCAACGCCATTTCGGCTATCGTCATCGTCGGTGCAATGCTTGCCACGGGGCTCACGGTGGGCGGCCAAGCGAAGTTCTTCGGCACTTTTGCTGTGCTGCTCGCCGCGGTCAATGTGTTCGGCGGCTTTCTCGTGACGCGGCGTATGCTCGAGATGTTCAAGAAGAAGGAACCGAAGAAAGCCGTGATGAAGGAGGGTGCGTAAATGAGCATCAACGTCGTTACGCTGCTTTACCTCCTGGCATCGGTCTGTTTCATTCAAGCGCTGAAGGGCCTATCTAATCCCAAGAGCGCGCGCGCCGGTAACGTGTTCGGCATGGCCGGCATGGCGATCGCGATCCTCACCACGATCGCGTTGATCGTCAGGCAAGCGGCGCTGCTGGGGTCGAACTTGGGGCTCGGCTTGGGGCTGCTGTTCGCGGCGCTCGTTGTAGGCGGCGCGATCGGTGCCTTCGTGGCGGCGCGCGTCGAAATGACGAAGATGCCCGAATTGGTCGCGGCCATGCACTCGCTGATCGGTCTTGCCGCCGTCGCGATTGCCTATGCCGTCGTGAGCGAGCCGGCCGCATTCGGGCTCGTTCCGGCCGATGCGCCCTACATCGGCTTTCTGCCGTACGGCAATCGTATCGAGCTGTTCATCGGTACGTTCGTCGGGGCCATTACGTTCTCGGGTTCGGTCATCGCCTTCGGCAAGCTCTCGGGCAAATACAAGTTCCGGCTGTTTCAGGGCGCGCCCGTTGTCTATCCGGGCCAGCATCTGATCAACTTGATGCTCGCGCTCGGCATGCTCGGTTTCGGCATCCTCTTCTTCCTGACGCAATCGTGGCTGCCGTTCATCATCATGACGATCATCGCCTTCGCGCTCGGTGTGTTGATCATCATCCCGATCGGTGGGGCGGATATGCCGGTTGTGGTGTCGATGCTGAATTCGTATTCGGGATGGGCCGCGGCCGGTATCGGCTTCTCGTTGAACAACGCGATGCTGATCATTGCGGGTTCGCTGGTGGGCTCGTCCGGTGCGATCCTGTCGTACATCATGTGCCACGCGATGAACCGCTCGTTCTTCAACGTGCTGCTGGGCGGGTTCGGCGCGGAGCCGGGCGCGGCAGCGGCGGGCGGCTCGGCGGAGCAGCGGCCCGTGAAGTCGGGCTCGGCGGATGACGCCTCGTTCATGCTCGGCAATGCGGAGTCGGTCGTGATCGTGCCGGGTTATGGCCTGGCCGTGGCGCGCGCGCAGCACGCTTTGAAGGAACTGACGGATAAGCTCGTCGAAAAGGGCGTGGACGTGCGCTATGCGATTCACCCGGTGGCAGGGCGTATGCCGGGGCATATGAACGTGCTGCTGGCCGAAGCGGAAGTGCCGTACGACCTCGTCTACGAGATGGAAGATATCAACAACGAGTTCGGGCAAACGGACGTGGTACTCGTGCTCGGGGCGAACGACGTGGTCAATCCGGCGGCGAAGAACGATCCGAAATCGCCGATCGCGGGCATGCCGATCATCGAGGCGTATAAGGCGCGAACCATCATCGTGAACAAGCGATCGATGGCGGCCGGCTACGCCGGGCTCGATAACGAGCTGTTCTATATGGACAAGACGATGATGGTCTTCGGTGATGCGAAGAAGGTCATCGAGGATATGGTGAAGGCTGTCGAGTGATGCGCATGCGCCGGCTGCTGCTCGAGCAGTGGCCGGCTTTTGCTTTTGTTACGTCATCGCTGTCGCGGCTAATTCGGCGTCAAGCCGCTTCAGGGATAGAAAGGTAACCCGCCGTCCCGACGTCTATGCGTTCTGCTTTCGAAATTCGGACCAAAGAACCCTGAACGACGTCATCTGACAAGCTGGGCGAGGCGCCGACTGGCGCGTGAGACCCAGTTTGCGACAGCGCTGCTGACACCGTTCTGTCAGTAGGTTGTCCCCATTTTTCGCGCGTACTGCCGCTCGCGGGAAAGCCCCGAGGCGGGCCAAGAGGCGAACCTCACGGCGCCTCGCTCGGCGCCCCGTGTTCCGCACCGCCTTGCCCTCCCGAACGTCCGAGAAGACGGTTACGCTTGCCCGTCTTGTGAGCTTGGCCGCGATTTCACGCTGCCCGAGACCAAGTCGAAACGGAACAGCCGGCATTCGAGCGCGCCGTTGAACAGCGGCGTTTTGGTCGATTCGCGCAGCCGCATCTGCCCCGGTAGCGAACGATCGGCCGTCAGCACGAACGCACGCCAGCCGGCGAAGCGTTGCTTGAGCGCATCGCCGAAAGCGCGGAAGAATTCGCTGTCGGCGGCATCGGGCTGCGCGCGGCTGAACGCCTCATCGCCCGTGTCGCGGCTTGCGTGGCGCGGCTCGCGGATTTCGCCTCGCGGGCCCCGGCCGCGCACGTCAATACGCTCTCCGTAAGGCGGATTGGCGACGATGATGCCCGGCTGATCGAGCGGCGGTACGATCGCCCGCGCGTCGAGTTGCTTGAGCCAAAGCGAGGGCACCCCCGCGCGAGCGAGGTTCGTGCGCGCCTTATCGAGCATGTCGCCCGAAATGTCGCTGCCGAAGATCGGAAGGTCGGCTTTCTTGCTGCCGGCGGCACGCTTGGCATCGAGCGCTTGAACTTTCATCGTCTGCCAGGCCGACACGTCGTATTGCTTCAATTTCTCGAAGCCGAAGCGGCGCTCGACGCCGGGGGCGACGCCGAGCGCGATCTGCGCGGCTTCCGCGACAAACGTGCCGCTGCCGCACATCGGATCGTAAAGAGGCGTGCCGGGCGTCCAACCGGCTAAGCGCAAGATGCCAGCGGCAAGGTTCTCGCGCAGCGGCGCCGCGCCTTTATCGAGCCGCCAGCCGCGCTTGAAGAGCGGCTCGCCGGAGGTATCGAGGTAGAGGGTGCAGACGGTCGCGGTGAGGAAGGCGAACACGCGCACGTCGGGTTGTACCGTGTCGATGCTCGGACGCGCGCCGCTCACACCGCGCAGTCGATCGCAGACGGCATCCTTGATGCGCAGCGTCGCGAATTCCAAGCTGCGCAGCGGCGACTTGATGGCGGTGAGATCGACGCGCAGCGTCTCGTTCGCCGAAAACCAGCGTTCCCACGGTTGTTCGGCTGCTAGCGCGTAGATGTCTTGTTCGCCGCGATAGGGGCGCTCGGCGATCTTCAGAAGGACACGGCTCGCAATGCGCGAATGTAGATTCGCCGCCATGCCGGCCGCCCAGCCGCCGCGGAAATGCACCCCGCCGGGCACTTGGGCGCCCGCCTCGAACGAGGGAGCACCGGCCGCGCTAGGCAGACGCTGCGCGATATCGGCGAGCTCGGAGGCGAGCGCGGCTTCGAGCCCGCGCGGGCAAGGGGCGAAAAATTCGAACGGCGAGGGCGAGGGCGAGGACATGGAGGAAAACCGAGCGTGCAAAGGCGCTATTGTACGCGGGCGGTACTCGCGTGCCGGCCTTAAGCCATATCACGGGGCGCTGGTGCTCGCGGCGCCCTGCGCGCTGCCCGTCGCGCAATCGCCGGCGTCGAGCGCCGACGCCCGCGCGCCGGACGCCTGTGCGCGCACGCTTGACGCGATCGTATCGGCAAGCGCGCCGACGGCGCGCCGATGGCCGGCGACGAGCGCGTCGTAGCCGGGTCCGACGGTTTCCGTCTCCACGGTTGCGCAGGTCATCACGGCCTGCGTGCGCAGCGAACGCACGCTCCATACGGCATCGAGCACCGCGCGCGAGCCGGGCCATGACTCGAACCGGCGCACCTTTACGGCGATGCGATAGACAGGCACGTTCTCGGGATGCGGCGAGCCGAAGACATCGAACGTGCCGAGCCGGGCTGCGAGGTCCCCCGACAGCGCGCGACGCAATTCGTCGGCCGGCGGCGACGCCCAACGCTCTTGCTCGAGCACGGTCACGCGCGTCTCGCTGTCGCGCACGACGAGCTGGTTGCGCGCGACGTCGGTAGGCACATCAATGGCCGGCACTTCGATCAGCAGCGCGGGCGTCGTCGCCACGTTACTGGAACCGGCTGTCGCTTGGCTAGACGAATTCTCGCCGCCGAGCGTATAGAAACGGCTTGCCGGGGGCGAGGCGCAGCCCGAGAGGAGGGCCGCGCCGATCAGCGCGCCGCGAGCGGCGAGCAAAGCGAGCGGGCGAGTGCTCTGGGCGAATCGTTCACGCTTCATGGTTTTGTCTGGTCCTTGGGCTTGCCGCGCAACAGCGATTCGGGATGGCGCTCGAGATAGTCGGCTAGCGCATTGAGCGTTTGCAGCGTCTGCGTAAGCTGCGTGAAGGCCTGATGCATGTCCGATTGCAGCGGCGAGTCTTGCTGCAACGTCGATTGCGCGGCGCCGAACGTGCGCTGCGCGGCAGCTAGCGTATCGCGCGCCTGCGGCGCGAGCTGCGTGTCGAGCGTCTTGAAAAGCCCATTCGCGCTTTCGAGCGTGCCGTTCAGATTTTTGCTGATCTTGTCGAACGGAATCTGATCGAGCTTGCGCGCGATCTCGGCCACTTGCACCTGCAGCTCCTCGAGCGTGTTCGGCACAGTAGGCAACTCGAGCGGCGAGCGGCTGGCGTCGAACGATACGGGGGCAGCCTTCGGGAACATGTCGAGCGCCACATAGAGCTGGCTCGTCAGCAAATTGCCCGTTCGCAGTTGCCCGCGCAGCCCGTGTTTGACGAGCGTGCGCAGCAGCTGTTTGCCGGCCGGTTCGCCGCCCTGCTTGATCGATTCGCGGAAGCGCCGGCCAAGCCGATCGGGGTACAGGTTCATCGTGACCGGCATCGTGAAGTCGCGCGCCGTCGGATCGTACTGAATGCCAATGCCCGTGACTTCGCCGAGTTCGATGCCGCGGAAATCGACGGTCGCGCCAACCGCCAGACCCCGCAGCGACTGATTGAAATTCATGACGACGGTGACGGGTGGCCCATCGGGCGCGCGCATCGCATCGCCCTCGTTAGCCGCCAAGTTGAACGTACTGTTGTCGGGCGCCTCCGCGCCGACGGCCTGGCCGGGCGGTGATTGGAACGCGAGCCCGCCGATGATGACGGTTGCGAGCGATTGGGTGTTCAGCTGCAGCCCGCCCGAGCTGATCCGCAGGTCGACGCCGCTCGCATGCCACCAGCGCGAATTGGTGCCGACATACTGATCGTAGGGCGCATCGACGAAGACGTCGATCGACACACCCTTGCCGTCGCGATCGAGCGAAAAACCGACCACCTGTCCCACCTGCACGCGCCGGTAGTAGATGGGCGAGCCGATGTCGATCGAGCCGAGCGACGTTCCGTGCAGCGAGAAGCGCCGGCCCTTCAAATCGCCCGTGACGGCGGGCGGTTTTTCGAGCCCGACGAAGTCGGTTCGCGAGTCGTGCGAGCGGCCGGCATCCACGCCGATGTACGCGCCCGAGAGCAGCGTGCCGAGCCCCGTGACGCCGGTCGTGCCGATGCGCGGACGCACGATCCAAAAGCGCGTGTCGTCGACGGCAAAATCCTCGGCCTCCTTCGTCAACTGAACCGCGACGATGACGCGCGAGTGATCGCGCGAGAGCCGGATCGTCTTCACCGAGCCGATATCGACGTCTTTGTACTTCACCTTCGTCTTGCCGGGCTCTAGACCCTCGGCCGTCGAGTAGCTGATCGTGATCAGAGGGCCGCGATCGATGACGGACTTGGCGACGAGCGCGATGCCGACGAGCGCGGCGATGAGCGGCACCAGCCATACGAGCGAGGGCAGCCAGCCGCTGCGTTGCATGGCGACGGGCTCGGGCAACTCGGGTGGCAGGGCTGGGCCCTGCGGCGGGCCGCCGTTCGAGCCGCCGTTCGATGAAGCGGGCTGTCCTTGCGGGCTAGTCATGGTCTCGTCCAGAAGCTTGGGGGGTACGGGCCTGAGCGCAATCCCAGATCAGGCGCGGATCGAATTGAAGGGACGCCAGCATCGTGAGCACGACGACGCAGGCAAACGCGAGTGCGCCCCAGCCCGCCGTGATGACGGCCAGCGACTTGAAGCGCACGAGCGCAACCGTCAGCGTCACAACGAACACGTCGAGCATCGACCATCTGCCGATACGTTCGACGATGCGATAGAGCTTGGCGCGCTCGAGCGGGCGCCAGTTGGAGCGCCGCTGTGTTGTCCAGGCGAGCAGGGCGAGCACGGTCAGCTTGAGCATCGGCACCAGGATGCTCGCCACGAAGACGATCACGGCGAGCGCCCAGTCCCCCGACACCCAAAAGTAGACGACGCCGCTCATGATCGTGTCGTCTTCGTTGCCGAACAGGGACGTCGTGTGCAGCACCGGCAGCAGGTTGGCCGGGATATAGAGAATCGCGGCCGCGATCAAGAGCGCCCACGTGCGCGTAATGCTGTCCGGATTGCGCAGATGGAGCGCCGCGTCGCAGCGCTCGCAGCACTGCCGCGTCCCTGGCGCGTACGCGGCGCGCGGCTGAACGTGTCCGCAGGCGTGACAGCCGATCATTCCCGCCTGGGCGGCGCTGAGGTATCTCATTGGGTCTGCCCGCTACCGCTCGGGGCAGGCGGATTCGGTTGCCCGATGCGCTGCTCGCGTGCGCGGCGCTCGTTGACCTCGTCGGCGATGTCCCAAAGCGCGCGCGGATCGAACAGGACGACGACGGCCAGCATCAGCGTCAGCGCGCCGAAGGCGAACAGCGCGGCCTCTGGAATCACACGCGCGAGGCTCGTCATTTTGACGATCGTGACGAGGATGCCGAGCATGAGCACTTCGATCATGCCCCAGGGGCGCACGAACTGGATCGCGCGCAGCACGAGATTGAAGCGCGGCGGTACGGCGCCGGCACGGATCGGCACGAGCACATAGAGAAGCGCGAGCAGTTCGATCAGCGGAAAGAGGAACGTCGAGCAAAACACGATGACGGCGACGAGTTCCATCCCTTCGCTCCACAGCGCGACGAGCGCGCCGATCAGCGTCGTCTGGGATGTCACTCCATTCGCCTCGAGTTCGACGATGGGGAAGGCCTGTGCGATGAGGAACGTAAAGAGCGCCCCGAGCGCGAGCGCGCTGACGCGCTCGAGCTGGACCGCGCTTGGACGATAAAGGATCGCGCCGCAACGCGGACACCGCGCGCTGCCCTTTGCGCAATGGCGCGGTTTTCGCAACAGTGCGTCGCAGTCGTGACATGCAATCAGATCGTTTCGGTTCATAGGCTTTGCGCGTCGGCGTCAATGTACCGCCGGTGTCCGGCTGGGGCGCAAATGATGGGCAACACCCCGCAAACCCGCGCCCATCTTACCAAATGGGGCGGCATGCGCTCATCGAGCGGTGCTGTGCAAAGCCGATGCGAAGCGGCAGGCGGCGAAGAGACGTGGCAACTTTCGCGCCACGCCGGCTCGCCACTCGGGCGTCGCGCGCGCAGCGCGGCACCGCATAAAAAAGCGCCTTGGGGTAGCATGGCGTCGAATTCAATTCGGCAGCACGGCAATGACACACCGCGATTCGCTTTCTGTTTCCGACGAGCGTTACACGCCCACCGCCATCGGGCTGCACTGGCTCATCGCCGCATTGATGATTTGCGGCTTTTCGCTCGGCTGGGTGATGACGAGCATTCACGGCTTAACGCCGACCAAGCTGCGCTATGTATCTTGGCACAAGTGGATCGGCGTGACGGTGTTCGCGCTGGCGACGCTGCGCATCGGGTGGCGCGCCACGCACCGCGCGCCGCCGCTGCCGCCCGGCATGCCGGCTTGGCAGCGCGCGGGCGCGCATGTCGTCCATGTGCTCCTGTATGGACTCATGGTTGCGATTCCGATCACCGGGTATCTGTTCAGCACGGCCTCGAACGTGCCCGTCGTCTACCTTGGCATCGTGCCGCTGCCGCGGCTGATCGCGCCCGACCCGACGCTCAAGATCATCTTCAAGACGGCTCACCTGATCCTCAATTGGACGTTGGCCGCGCTCGTGCTGGCCCATGCCGGCGCGGCGCTCAAGCATCAATGGGTCGATCGGGACGGCCTGCTCGCCCGCATGATCCCGTTTCTGAGGACGAAGCAAAGAAGCTCGATTTGAGGTAGTTGCAATAAAAATGAAAGACTTCAACCCGCAAGGATACAAATGAAAGCTTCGTTTTACCGCTACATGCTTGCCGCGTTTGCTTGCGCGTCGATGGCTGCGTCGGGCATCGCCTTCGCGCAAGTCGATGCGGCGAAAAGCACCGTGACCGCAACGTCCAAGCAAATGAACGTGCCCGTCGAGGGCAAGTTCAAGAAGTTCGATGCCAAGGTGAGCTTCGATCCGGCCAAGCCTTCCGCAGGCAGTGCGCACTTGACCGTCGACGTCGGCAGCTACGACCTCGGCGACGACAGCTACAACGAACAAGTGCGCGGCAAGGAATGGTTCGATACCAAGACCTACCCGAGTGCGACGTTCGTTTCCTCGGCGATCGCGCCCGCGGGCGCTGGCAAGTTCACCGTGACAGGGACGCTCACGATCAAAGGCAAGTCGCAGAACGTCTCGTTCCCGATGACGATCGGTCAACAAGGCGCCGAGCAGACGTTCGACGGCGCGTTACCGATCAGCCGCCTGAAATTCGACGTCGGCACCGGCGAATGGAAGGATACGTCGACGGTCGCGGATGAAGTCACGATCAAATTCCATATTGTTGTACCGAAAAAGTCGTAAGCCAGAACGAACCACGTTTCAGGCTCGGCCATCCCATCGTTTCATCGCCGCTCGCGTAGCGGCTTCCCATACGGAGCATCTCTTGAAGACTCGCACTCTCATCGCCGCCGCCGTCGCGGCTGCATCGATCGTCTCGTTGACGCCGGCATTCGCCTCGGACACGTATCAGCTCGATCCGAACCATACGTACCCGAGCTTCGCGGTCGACCACTTCGGCGGCCTGTCGGTTTGGCGCGGCAAGTTCACGAACACGAGCGGCACGGTGACGATCGATCGACAGAACAAGACGGGCAGCGTCGAAGTGAGGATCGATCCCGCTTCGATCGATACGGGCAACACGAAGCTGGACGATCACCTGAAAAAGCCCGAATTCTTCGACGTCTCGAAGTACCCGACGGCGACCTACAAGGGAACGCAGATCAAGTTCGACGGCGACAAGCCCGTCGAAGTGATCGGCACGTTGACGATGCACGGCGTGACGAAGCCTGTCGACCTGAAGATCGCTTCGTTCAAGTGCATGATGCATCCGATGCTCAAGCGCGAAGTGTGCGGCGTCGAGGCGAGCGCCGATTTCCCGCGCGACGAGTTCGGTCTCGACTTCGGCAAGACGTATGGCTTCAATATGGATACGAAGCTCGAAATTCAAGCTGAAGGCATCAAGCAGTAAACATTCGATCGCTGCCGGCTGCCCGGTGCAGCCTCGTCTCATCCTCCTAAACCGCCCGCGAGCCTTCGCTTCGGGCGGTTTTTTTTTGTGCGTCCGGCGGGGAGCACTCACTGTTGGAAGTGAAAGCCTCCGCACGTCTGGCAAGGGGAAGTATTAGCCGCGGGGGCGAGGGTGTCGTGCGTGGCTGCGAATCCCAAGGAAGTTCGAGGCAAAGCCCTGGCCTGACAAACAGGAAGCGGATATGAGGCGACGTATTTGGCTAAGGCAGCAAGCGAATCAAATTCGGAATCGTCTGATAGGCATGGCTCAAAGGCCCTGGTCTACTCGCGAGCGACCCTGACGGCGTCGCAATACCTGGCCTTTTAGATGGCGATGGCGTCAGCCCGAATCCTCTCAATCTCAGGTCGTCGTGCAACTTGGCTCCACCGACGAGCCGCCGGGCTATACCTACTCGATTTATGCGCTGTCGAGGCTGGGCCCGCCGCGGAACTACGATGATCTTAGCGATAAGGGAGAACGAACCGGAGCCATTTCAACGTGGGCGAGCTATGCGCAACCGACCGTCGAGCAGCGGCACACGTTCGATCAGCGTTACCGCTTCGGTGGCCTAAGCGTCGGCAAGAAGGGCGTCTTGCTGGCCTACGCGACCGACGCAAGCCGGGAGGGAGCGCCGCACGACATCACGTTCTACAGCCGTGATTTCGGTAGATCGTGGGATGACATCGACGATGGGGTTGGCCAGGGCGGCTGGTTCGATCCGAAGACCAATACGCAGTATGCCCTCTATGCCTATACCCTGAAGAAACGGGAATTCTAAATGATGATATCGAATATGAACTCGAAGCACCCTTTGACGCAAGCGTGCATGAATTTGTGCGTGCCGACGGCGATCAGACGGAAGTCCCCTTGCTAAGAAGTGGCTCTGGGGCACCGGCGCTGCGGCCCCTACCACCGAAAATTCAACCATGACACAAGACCCCGTTATCTCTTGCCAATATGCGCGTTGCGTGTGGCATTTTTGCGGGCCATACTGGGCGCCGGCCGCCACCCGGCTTGCATTTTGGTTGCGTGCACATCTAATTGACGGTGCCCGCTATGTACCGGCGCTCATCGACGATTCCTTCGCGGACCACGACAGGAGATTTGCATGAGTGATACGTTGGCGGCAGCATCGATAACTTCCCGCGGCCATGTTTGGCGCGCCGTTCTGGCCACCTCGATCGGCAACGCGCTCGAGTGGTTCGATTTGGTCGTCTACGGCTTTTTCGCGGTCGTCATCTCCAAACTATTCTTTCCGGCAGGCAACGAGACCGTTTCGCTGTTGCTCGCGCTCGGTACGTTCGGCCTCTCGTTCTTCGTGCGCCCGTTGGGCGCGATCGTGATCGGCGCTTATGCCGACCGCGCCGGCCGCAAGGCGGCGCTTACGTTGTCGATTCTGTTGATGGTGGCCGGTACCGCCATCATCGTCGTGCTGCCGACCTACAACACGCTTGGCATCGCGGCGCCGTTGCTTCTCGTCTTGGCGCGCTTGATGCAAGGTTTCTCGGCGGGCGGAGAGTTCGGCAGCGCAACGGCGTTTCTCGCCGAGCACGTACCGCATCGGCGCGGCTTTTTCGCGAGTTGGCAGGTGGCGAGCCAAGGCCTGACGACGTTGCTGGCCGCCGTTTTCGGTACCGTGCTGACCAGTACGCTCACGCATGAGGCACTGATGTCCTGGGGCTGGCGCGTGCCGTTCGCGTTCGGGCTATTGCTTGGCCCGGTTGCTTATTACATTCGCTCGCACGTCGACGAGACGCCCGAATTCCTGGCGGCCGAACCGACGGCATCGCCGCTGCGCGATACGTTCGCGGGGCAAAAGACACGGCTCCTGATCGCGGTGGGGATCGCGGTGCTCGCCACGGTCACGGCGTATCTCGCGCTGTTCATGCCGACGTACGGGGTGAAGCAACTGGGGTTGCCGCCGTCGGTATCGTTCGCTGCCGTGGTGTTGACGGGCGCGATTCAAATGATTGGGGCGCCGTTCGTCGGCCATCTGTCCGACAAGGTCGGGCGGACGGGCGTCATGCTGGTCTCGGCGGTGTTGATGCTCGTGTTGATCTATCCGGCCTTCGCTTGGCTGGTCGCGGCCCCGAGTGCGGCGAAGCTGATTGCGGTGCAAATCATGATGGGCGCGATGCTGGCGGGCTATTTCGGGGCGCTGCCGGGGCTGCTGTCCGAGATTTTTCCCGTTTCGACGCGCTCGACCGGGATGTCCCTCGCTTACAACATCGCGGTGACGATCTTCGGCGGGTTCGGTCCGTTCATCATCACGTGGCTGATTCGAGAGACGGGAGCGAAGGTCGCACCGAGCTTTTACATGATGTTCGCGGCGGTGATTAGTCTCGTTGCGCTTGTTTCCGCGCGTAAGGTGCTCGGATTCAGGTAAGACGCGCGCAGCGCGCGCATCGGCGGCCGAGGCCGCAAATAAAAACGGCGCGCAGCGGAACCAACCGCATGCGCGCCGCCTTTCCAAGCGCCGAGACTTGAGCCGAGCCGGTGTTAAGAGATGCTCAAACCTGTGCGCCGGCGTTCGGATCGCTCGGATCGTGCTTCTGCTTCTTTTCCTTGAGCAGATCTTCCCGCTTCACGCCGAGCCACATCGCGAGCGCCGCCGCGACGAACACCGACGAATAGATACCGAAGAGGATGCCGATCGTCAGGGCCAACGCGAAGTAGTGCAGCGTCGGGCCGCCGAACAGGAACATCGACAGCACCATCATCTGCGTACAGCCGTGCGTGATGACGGTACGCGACATCGTGCTCGTGATCGCGTGGTTGATGACTTCCATCACCGTCATCTTGCGTTCGCGGCGGAACGTCTCGCGAATTCGGTCGAAGATAACGACCGATTCGTTCACCGAGTAGCCGAGCACGGCCAGCACGGCGGCTAGCACCGATAGCGAGAACTCCCACTGGAAGAATGCGAAGAAGCCGAGAATGATCACGACGTCGTGCAAGTTCGCGATGATGCC
>CAYRLJ010000120.1:0-12638 GCA_964425025.1 uncultured Burkholderia sp.
GACGCCGAAGTAGCCGAAATCGAGCGCAGCGCCTGCCCGACCTGCGGTTCGTGCTCGGGCATGTTCACCGCGAACTCGATGAACTGCTTGACCGAGGCGATCGGCCTCGCGTTGCCGGGCAACGGCACGATTGTCGCGACGCACGCATGGCGCAAGAGTTTGTTCGAG
Source organism: uncultured Burkholderia sp. (assembly GCA_964425025.1). Lineage (GTDB taxonomy): Bacteria > Pseudomonadota > Gammaproteobacteria > Burkholderiales > Burkholderiaceae > Trinickia. The sequence goes on from CAYRLJ010000120.1 coordinate 169, forward strand.
CAGGCGGGCCGCCTCGTCGTCGATCTGTGCCGCCGCTATTACCAGGAAGAGGATGCGTCGGTGCTGCCGCGGAGCATCGCCACGAAGCGCGCGTTCGAGAACGCAATGACGCTGGACGTGGCGATGGGCGGTTCGACGAACACCGTGCTGCATCTACTGGCGGCGGCGCAAGAAGCCGGCGCCGATTTCACGATGGCCGACATCGATCGCATCTCGCGCAAGGTGCCGTGCCTGTGCAAGGTTGCGCCCGCAACGGACAAGTACCATATCGAGGACGTTCATCGCGCGGGCGGTATCTACGGCATTCTCGGTGAACTAGCGCGCGCCGATTTGCTCGACTTGTCATGCGGCAACGTGCACAGCGGCACGCTCGGCAATGCGCTGGCGAAGTGGGATGTGATGGGCGGCGCGGGAGACGATGCGCAGAAGTTTTATCGCGCGGCGCCGGGCGGGATTCCGACGACGGTTGCGTTCAGTCAAGAAGCAACCTACGCGGCGCTCGATACCGACCGTGCGAAGGGTTGCATCCGCGATAAGGCACACGCGTATTCGAAAGACGGCGGCCTTGCAGTGCTCTATGGCAACTTGGCCGAGAAGGGCTGCATCGTGAAGACGGCCGGTGTCGACGAATCGCAGTGGGTTTTCTCGGGGCGTGCGCGCGTGTTCGAAAGCCAAGACGCGGCCGTTGAAGCGATCTTGGGCGACCAGGTCGTGGCGGGCGATGTCGTCGTGATTCGCTACGAGGGGCCCAAGGGCGGCCCCGGCATGCAAGAAATGCTTTATCCCACGTCGTATCTGAAGTCGAAGGGCTTGGGCAAGACGTGCGCGTTGTTCACGGATGGGCGTTTCTCGGGCGGCTCGTCGGGGCTCGTCATTGGGCATGCGTCGCCCGAGGCGGCGGAAGGCGGCACGATTGGGCTCGTGCACGAGGGCGATGTCATCGAGATCGACATTCCCCAGCGCAAGATGCATCTCGTTGTGACGGACGAGGAATTGGCGCGCCGTCGTGCAGCGATGGAAGCGCGCGGCGAGAAGGCATGGCAGCCGGAGAATCGTGAGCGCGTCGTATCGCAAGCGTTGCAGGCGTATGCGGCACTGGCGACATCGGCCGACCGCGGGGCCGTGCGCGATATTTCGCAACTCAAGCGCAAATGAGCAACGCGCGTTAGGTTTCGTCTTGCTTGAAAATGAGTCCGCCGGCAAATTGTCGGCGGCTCCCTAAGGGGCCGCGATTCGGCGAACGTCCGTTGGGCTCATCCACGCAAAGGGCGAGTCAGTGCTCTTGACTCCGTCCGAAAACGGCGGTCACGACGATCGCACAGAGCGCGCCGACGATGGCGGTGGTCAATGCGGAAAACACCAAGTTCGACGAGACGTATTTGCTGTACCGCTGGTCGGTAACGAAGTCTCCATCGGTGGCGAACCAAGCGCTGCCATGAATCGTGACGGCTATGTCATCGCGTCCAAGATCGATCCGTGTCGCGCGCAATCGGCTACCCGTCGCGCAATCGTTTATCGTCGGTTCGCCTAAGCGCCAATAGTCCTCGCCGTCGCGCGCGGCACATGCATAGAATGCGTCCGCATCGCCACCGGCGGGCCGAACTGCCGCGCCGCGCAACGCGAGACCGGACTGATCGCCATTGGGATCTTCTATCCCCAAGCGTAAGGCCGAGGCTAGCTTGCTCGACGGAAACGTCAGCTTTAGTGGACGATTTTCCTGAACGACGATCGTTAGCGGAACAGGGCCCGGAAGAATAACGGGCTCGCGATTGGCAATCCGCAAAGCCTTCTGTTCGACGTTGACAGGCGTCGTGCCGCTGCTGCTCCCGAGTAAGGCGCTGAGATGAACGATCATCTTCGCGCCACGCGAGCGAACATTCAATTCCGGATTGAGCCCCTCTTGCGTACGGGCAATGTCCACCTCTGCTGTGCCATTGCTCGCTTGCAGTTCGATGTCGATCATGGTGTGCCCGCTTCCGACAGCGGCAGTGGTCCAAGCGATGCGGCCGCTTGATTCGGGAAGCGCCAATTTGAAGTCATCGCGCAAAGATCGAACTGTCGCTTCGTCGAGGCGCGCACTATCAAAGCGCACGTCGATCCCTTCCTTGTCGGCACCCAGGATCGTGAGCAGCGATGCGGGTCCTGGAAGGTAGAGAACGAGCCGGTCGTCCGTCGAAATGTTCCAAGGCTTTGGTGGGACTTCGCTTCCGATCGGGCGACTCGTCACATACCAGGCCAGCGCAGCCAGTATCAGCAAGGCGACTAGTGCGTAGCAGGCGCCGACGATGATCGTCCGCGCTCCCGGGGTGACAACCTTCGCTCTCGGTTTGCTGCGCGGTTTGGTTCGGCGCGTCATGGCGGCGAAATGTGCACCGAGTCTTGCGAAATCGCACCGACCCAGCTCTTTTCATCATTCAATGTGTTCCAGGCGCGAACCTGCAAGCGATAGACGCCCGGCGCCCGCTTGCCGGTCTGCCGCGTGCCATCCCAGATTCCGTTATGCGGGCCCCTCTGCGACGCGAAGAGTTCAGTCGTGCGAACAGGGACCACCGTCCACCGGCCCGGACCGTTCTCGCGAAAGTCGAGAATTTCCTGCGAGATGCGCCCGAAGTCATTCTCGGCAACGTAGGTGAAGTTTGCGACTTCCTGCGGAAAGCGAGGCACCGATGGCCCGAATTTTAGGTTATTGATCGCCATCGAGCCGACCGCACGCGGGCCGGCACCCATGGCATACACGTCAATAGGCGAAAAATCCCGCTTGGCGTCAGCGACCGCGCAGGGTTTGTTTACTGAATAAACAACGTAGTGTGCAGGGCGCGGTTCTTTCCCGACTTGCTCGGGCAGCGCCACTCTGACAATGTGCCGGCCGGCGCGGCCGTCCTCATCCAAGATGGCTCTCCATGGCGCTGCTTCGGCGGAGTCGACTTGAACCCACGTGCAGCTATCTGGTCGAGGCTCAAAATCGATGACGTAAGGCCAACCGCTTCGCGCAAACCCCACGACATCGAACGACCCGACGCTCGAGGTCGTGGGGAACAGCGGCCCGTCTTTTAGCAGTCCTTCGTAAGTCGGTGGGGGGGAGGAAGCCGGCAGTGTGCCGCTGTCTGCCGGCGGCGGCCCGGAATCGCGGGGAGGAAAAGGAAGGAGGATGGGAGGCAGGAAGTGCAACGACGGCACGCCTGGAGGGCCCGAAGGTCCCGTGGGCCTGTCTCCCCTCAAGTATTGCTGAGCGTTGGCCGCATCGCAGACAAGCAACGTAGCGGCCGACGCCAAGCAACTGATGCTCCAGACCCGGCCGAGCAGCGTTGAGACTTTGCGACGCTTCATGGCTGCCTCCGTTGGCAGACACCGAACTCGCTGAACGTGAATTATGTCGTGGGCACTATGGCGCGCGGTATTCGACCCGGTTTGGGCCGCGCGACAATCCACTGCCTATGGACTTGATAATAGACGGTCGGGTTGCGCCATGCGCATACGTGCAATCATGTGGCTCTTGAAGGGAGCCCACGCCCCGAGGGTCCGATCGCTACGCATCGTCGGCGTGCTTTATGCGCTCGGCAGCCGATAGGCGCGCCGAGCATTGTCACCGAATATCTTCTGCACGGCCTTTTCCCCGTACGACCTCGCCGTTGACATCGCGCACTCGAACCACTCGACGGCTTCTCCCGCACAGCGCACGACGGGCCAATCGCTGCCCCACAGCATGCGATCGACGCCAAACAGATCGATCGCGGCTTCGGCCCACGGCTCGACGCTCGAGACGGGCGCGCCCTGCGCGGCTTCAGTCCATAGCCCTGAGAGCTTGCAGTAGACCGACGGATGCCGCGCCAGCGCGGCTAACCCTCGCGTCCATGCCTCGCGGTTGCGTCCTGAGGCGATGGACGGCTTGGCGGCGTGATCGACGATGATCGTGAGATCGCGATAGCGCTGGGCCAACTCATCGATATACGGCAAATGAATCGGGTGCACGAGCGCATCGAACGCCAGCTTCGCGTTCGCCATGGCCTGCAACGCAGGCTGCACCGAAGCGCGCGCAATCCAGGCGGGATCAGACAGGTCTTGCAACATCGGCCGCAAGCCGACGAGCGCCTCGCTTCCCGCTAGCGCGAGCACGCGCGAAGCGGCATCGTCTCGCTCGAAATCCGTCCAGCCCACGACGCCCAAGACGACATCTCGATGCTGCCGAGCTTGATCCAAAAGAAAGGTAGTCTCTGCTTCGGTGGGCGCCGCTTGTACGAGAATTCCCCCGCCTACGCCATTCGCACCGAATTGATTTTGCCAATCGACTACGCCGAAATCGCGATAGATCGATGGGCGTTCGGGGGTGAGCCAACCGTAGTCGCCGCGCGACAGCGACCAAATGTGGAAGTGGCTATCGATGTACATGTTGCTGTTTCGATGAAGGTGAACATGCGCGAGCCGAAGCGTTCAGCGTTAGGACGAGGCCAGTGCGTTCGTTGTCGGTGCCGGCACGCGTGCCTCGTTCGGTATCAGCCCGCGGCGCTTTAACTCGGCCCAGAATTCCTGCGGAATCGGCGTGTGCATGAGCGCCCAGTTCTCGCGAAGCTCGCTCGCACTGCGGCTGCCCGCAATGACGTAAGCCACGGGCGGCGGCGCCTTGCAAAATTGCAGAGCGGCCGCCTTGAGCGGTATGCCGTAGCGCTCGCATTGCTCAGTCAGCTGGCGTGTTTTCTCGAGCATGTCCGCGCTCGCCTGCGCGTATTCGTACGTCGTGCCGCCGGCCAGCAACCCCGAGTTATAGGGACCGCCGATGACGAGGCGCACGCCTTTCGCTTCGCATGCGGGAATCAACTCGCCGAGCGCGGATGTATCGAGCAACGTATAGCGGCCGGCGAGGAGAAACACGTCGGGATCTGCATCGCGCAATGCCATCAGGCAAGGCTCGACGCGATTGACGCCTAATCCCCAAGCCCGGATCACGCCTTCGCCGCGCAGGTCGGATAGCGCACGCATGGCGCCGTTCGCCGCGCTCGCGTATTGGCGCAGCCAGTCCTCGCCGTGCGCATCTTGCGCGACGTCGTGGATATACACGATGTCGATGCGATCAAGGCCCAGCCGCGAGAGGCTGGCTTCGATGGAGCGCCGCGCGCCATCGGCTGAGTAGTCGTATTCGATGCGAAACGGCAAGCCGCCCACGTATCCGTTTTGTACTTCCGGTACGGCAGTATCGTGCACGAGCAGGCGTCCCACTTTCGTCGAAAGCATGAACTCATCGCGCGGGTAGCGCGAGAGCGCTCGGCCGACACGCTGCTCGGAAAGGCCGGTGCCATAGAAAGGCGCGGTATCGAAGTATCGAATACCTACGTCCCACGCGGCGGCGAGCGTCTGCTCGGCCTGCGCATCGGTCACTCTCGTGTACAAGTTGCCGAGCGGCGCGGCGCCGAATCCCAGCGCGTCCGCCGCCTGCATGACGGTTGGAGATGGCAGACTCTGCGTGTCGTTCACGGTGTTTGTCTCGCTTTATTGTCGTAGTAAGCCCCTTCCCACCCGCCGCATTGGTAACGCGAGGGCCGGTAAGCGCTAGCGATGTTGGGTTGTCCTAAGCATTGGAATGCTCGGCCTTCAGCGCGCCGAAAGACTTGATGTCTCGTGCACCTTTGCTTCGGTGGCGTTGCGTCTTGTGCGGCACGGAATCGGACGGCGGGTTGCAGGAGCGGCGAACCACGAGTTCCGGCGTAAACACGAGATGCCTCGGCGTGCCGCTTATGCCTTGCACGCGGTCGACGAGCATGGCTAGCGCAGCTTCGGCCATAGCGTCCACGGGCTGGCGCACCGTCGTCAAGGCTGGCGAAAAGGCCGCTGCCCACGGAAAATCGTCAATGGCCACGACCGACATGTCGCGCGGACACGACAATCCGCTCTCGGCCAACGCCCGCATCGCACCGACGAGCATCTGATTGTTCGTCACGAAGATCGCCGACGGCCGAACGGGAAGCTGCAACAGCGCTTGCACGGCATCGAACGCGCCCGATTCTCCGAACTCGCCTTGGCGTACGTACTCGGGAATCACATCGAGCCCCGCGCCGCGCAACGCCTCGGCAAATCCGATGAGACGATCGCGACCGGGCACGAGATGCTGTGGGCCCGCGACGATGGCCACGCGCGCGTGCCCATTATCGATGACGTGTTGCATCGCGATGCGCGCCGCGGCCACGTTGTCGAGCACGACGGAGTCGTAGTCGTCGGGGCGCACGATGTGATCGACGCACACGATCGGCATGATGCCGATGTCGTCTTGCAGGCGCTTGTACGCTTCTTCGGGGCCGCTCGGGCAAAGGATCGTGCCGATGGCAAGGTGCTCGCGCAGCATCTTCAGGTATGAGCGCTCTTGCTCGATGTCGCGTTCGCTGTCGCACAGCATGACCGAGTAGCCGAGCACGCGCGCACGCTTTTGCACGGCGTGCACGAACCCCGTAAAAAACGGGTTCGTGATATCGGGCACGACGAGCCCGATGAGTTTAGTCGTGCCTTTCTTCAGGCTGCGAGCAACCGAGTTCGGCGCATAGCCGAGCGTCTGCACGGCCTTTTGCACTCGGTGCGTCAGGTCGGGGCTGACGTATGACGACCCCGACAGGACCGCCGAGACAGTGGCGAGGCTAACCCCGGCGAGGCGCGCCACATCTTTCATCGTTGCTGCCACGTTCTCATCCAATTCAGTAGTTTGCGCGCTCGAATGATAGCCTCACCCCGTGACATTTGGCAAAACAAAACGTTTAGCGAAACGTTTCGCTAGATGCCCCAATATCGTTAACCCTATCGAGCGTGGATGGCCTGTTGACATAGGATGTGTGTGGTTCTAGTCTCTCGGCGAAACGTTTAGCGAAACGTTTCGGTGGATCAGACGGGGGAGCCCATCCCGGCCACAAGCCGCGCGCCGTCGAGCGTACGGCGATCATGCAAATAAGGCGGACATGAGTGAGACAGTGAAGCATCCCAGCGAGCGCTCGGAGCAGGAGCTCGTATCGATTCGCGATCTATGTAAGTCGTTTCCCGGCGTGCGCGCGCTCGATCGTTGCCAGTTCGAGTTGCTTGCGGGTGAGGTGCACGCGCTGATGGGCGAGAACGGCGCCGGAAAATCGACGCTGATGAAGGTGCTGTCCGGCGTTTATCAAAAGGATGCCGGCGAGATCCGCATCGACGGCCGGCTTGTGGACATTCCCGATCCTCGCGCCGCACGCGCGCTCGGTATCGGCATCGTTCATCAAGAGTTGAACTTGATGAATCACTTGACCGCGGCGCAAAACATCTTTATCGGGCGAGAGCCGCGACGCGCGATGGGCATGTTCATCGATGAAAAAGAACTCAATCGGCGCACAGCCGAAATCTTCGAGCGCATGCGGTTGAAACTCGATCCGCGCACGCCCGTTGGACAACTGACTGTCGCCAAGCAGCAGATGGTCGAAATCGCCAAGGCGCTTTCGTTCGACTCGCGCGTGCTGATCATGGACGAGCCAACCGCTGCGCTGAACGACGCCGAAATCGAGGAGTTGTTCCGGATCATTCGTCAGCTTCAGTCGCACGGCGTGGGCATCGTCTATATCTCGCACAAGATGGATGAGCTGCGTGAAATCTCTAGCCGCGTCACTGTAATGCGCGACGGTCAGTACGTCGGCACGGTGCCGACGGCCACGACGCCAATCGAAACGATCATCGCGATGATGGTAGGCCGCGAGCTCGACATGACGCAGCGTCGAACCGGCGAGGCGACAGCGGGCGAGATCGTGCTCGAGGCGAAGGGACTGACGCGCGGCAAGACGATCAGGGACGTCAGTTTCACGGTGCGCAAGGGAGAAATCGTGGGATTCGCGGGCTTGATGGGCGCGGGCCGGACCGAGGTGGCGCGCGCAGTGTTCGGCGCGGACCCGCTTGATTCCGGCGAGATTCGGGTTCACGGGCGCGCGGTGGCGATCCGCTCGCCGAAGGATGCCGTGCGTCATGGCATCGGCTATCTTTCGGAGGACCGCAAGCAATTCGGTTTGGCGACGGGCATGGACGTCGCATCGAATGTCGTGATGCCGAGCATGCGCAATTTCATGTCGTCGGGCATGTTCTTGGATAGCCGAAAGATCGACGAGGCGGCGCGCCGGTACGTCAGCCAGTTGCGCATCAAGACACCGTCGATCCATCAACAGGTACGGCTGCTATCGGGCGGCAATCAACAAAAGATCGTCATCGCGAAATGGTTGCTGCGCGATTGCGACATTCTATTTTTTGACGAACCGACGCGCGGTATCGATATCGGCGCGAAGACAGAGATCTACAAGCTGCTCGATGCGCTCGCGGCACAGGGCAAAGCGATCGTCATGATCTCGTCGGAACTGCCCGAGGTATTGCGCATGAGTCACCGCGTGCTCGTCATGTGCGAGGGACGCGTCACGGGCGAACTGCCCGGCGCGCAGGCTTCGCAAGAGGCAATCATGCGGCTCGCGACACAGCGCGAGCCGGCAACGATCGCATGAATCAACGGAAATAACTATGTCAAATACGCCCAATCCCATACCCGAAGCCGAATCGCAGATGCCCATGTTGGGCGGCAAGAAGGGACTCGCCGCCATGCGCGCGCGGCTCTTTGACGCCGGTGCAAGACAAAAACTGCTGGCATTCGCGAGCCTGATCGTGCTCGTCGCGTTTTTCGGATTTGCGTCGCCCGAGTTCCTGCAGATCGAGAACATCGTGAGCATTCTTCAGGCGACGGCCGTCAATGGCGTGCTTGCGATTGCCTCGACGTTCATCATCATCACGGGCGGTATCGATCTGTCGGTCGGCACGCTGATGACCTTCTGTGCCGTGATGAGCGGTGTGTTCCTGACGAATTGGGGGATGCCGCTGTTCGTCGGTGTGCTCGCGGCCGTCGTGTTCGGCGCGCTGTCGGGGTCGATCTCGGGCTTTCTCGTCGCTAAGCTGCGTATTCCGCCGTTCATCGCGACGCTCGGCATGATGATGCTGCTCAAAGGTTTGGCGCTCGTCATTTCGGGCACGCGCCCCATCTACTTCAATAACACGCCCGGATTCACGAGCATTTCGCAGGATTCGCTGATCGGATCGTTGATTCCGGCCTTGCCGATTCCCAACTCGGTGCTGATTCTCTTTGTGCTCGCGGTGCTCGCCGCCGTTGCATTGAACAAGACGTTGTTCGGCCGCTATACGTTCGCGCTCGGCAGCAACGAAGAAGCCATCAGGCTTTCGGGTGTCAACGTCGACTTGTGGAAGATTGCCGTCTATACGGTGGGCGGTGCGATTTGCGGTATCGCCGGGCTCCTGATCGCATCGCGCTTGAATTCGGCGCAACCGGCATTGGGGCAGGGCTATGAGCTCGATGCCATCGCCGCCGTCGTGATCGGTGGTACATCACTGTCGGGCGGGACGGGCACGATTACCGGCACGATGATCGGCGCGTTCATCATGAGCGTGCTCGTCAACGGGCTGCGTGTGATGTCGGTCGATCAAGAGTGGCAGATCGTCGTGACGGGCTTCATCATCATCGCCGCCGTTTATATGGACATTTTGCGGCGAAGCAAACAGCGCTAAAAGGCGAAGTGGCCGGCCCTAACGATTTCGGTCTCGGCGCGGCGATGAAAGGCGTGCGCGAGGCCGTATTCGAACGCCGCGTGCCCAGGTGGGGCGACGCGGGTTTAACCAGAGAAGAGAGGAGACGGGAATGAACAAACAAACCTTGGCCCGCATGACACTCGGGCTCGCAGCCGCATTCGCGCTGACGGGCGCGGCCTACGCACAGACAGCGCAAGAGCCGTACGTTGCGCTGGTTTCAAAGGGATTTCAACATCAGTTCTGGCAAGCGGTGAAAGCCGGCGCCGAGAAAGCCGGGCAGGAGTACCACGTGCGGGTGACGTTCGAAGGACCCGAGACCGAGGCGATGGTGGACAAGCAGATCGACATGCTGTCGGCCGCGCTCGCGAGAAAGCCCAGCGCACTGGGCTTCGCGGCACTCGATAGCCAGGCGGCGATTCCGTTGTTGAAGAAAGCGCAGGCCCAGCACATCCCCGTAATTGCCTTCGACTCGGGCGTCGATAGCACCATTCCCCTTACGACGGCCGCTACCGACAACAAGGCCGCCGCCGCTCAAGCAGCAGACAAAATGGCCGCGCTGATCGGCGATGAGGGAGAAGTGGCCGTCGTCGCCCACGATCAAACGAGCCGGACCGGGATCGATCGACGCGACGGATTCGTCGACGAAATCAAAGCGAAGCACCCGAAGATCAAGATCGTCACGGTGCAGTATGGCGGCGGCGATCAATTGAAGTCGACGGATGTCACTAAAGCGATCCTGACGTCCCATCCGAACTTGAAGGGCATCTTCGGCACGAACGAGGGCTCGGCGATCGGCGTCATCAATGGGTGCCGGGAAATGAACTGCAAGGTCAAGATCGTCGGATTCGATTCGGGCAAGAAACAAATCGATGCGATCCGCGATGGCCTTGAAGCCGGGGCGATCACGCAGAATCCGGTGGGCATCGGCTATGACACGGTGCAAGCGGCCGTGAAGGCGCTCAAGGGCGACAAGCTGCCGAAGGTCATCGATACGGGATTCTATTGGTACGACAAGACCAATATCGACGATCCGAAGATCAAGGCCGTTCTTTACAACTGAATCGACGATCGATGACGACTGTGTTCGCGGGCGGCGCGCCGATGGCCGCTTGTGGACGCGCATGCCGCGCTCGTTTAGCGCACGCGCGCGACTAGAGCGCGTGCCAAACGGATATTTCACCGGAGGTGGAAAACATGAGCGGGACATCGAAGGGCGAGCCCTCTATACAAGGCCTTGGCACGCGGATCGAGGATCATGAGTTGTCGGAGGCGGTGGTTCGCTTGCATGTGCGGGACGATGTCGCGATCGCTCGACGTCAGCTCATGTCCGGCGAGCCGATGGGCGCTGGGCTCGTCGCTCGCGGCTTGGTTCCGGCGGGCCACAAGATTGCCTTGCGTGACGTTGCAGCCGGTGCGCCAGTGCGGCGTTACGGCCAAATCATCGGTTTCGCCACGCGCGAGATCGGGGCGGGCGAGCACGTTCACACGCATAACCTGTCGATCGGCGTGTTCGATCGCGACTATGCGTTCTGTGCCGATGCAAAGGACCGCCCCCGCGCGCCGTCGAATGCGACGTTCATGGGCATCATTCGGGCAAACGGGCGTGTCGCTACGCGCAATTACATAGGAATCCTGACGTCCGTCAATTGCTCGGCGACAGCGGCGCGGGCGATTGCCGATTATTTTCGTCGCGATATTCATGCCGATGCGCTGGCGGCGTTTCCAAATGTCGACGGTGTGGTCGCGCTGACACACCAGCAAGGTTGCGCCATCGACTCGCAGGGCGAGGGCATCGACTTGCTACGCCGTACGCTGGCCGGCTATGCGCGTCATCCGAACTTCGCGGCGGTGCTGATGGTTGGGTTGGGCTGCGAGACCAATCAAATCGATACGTTGATGGAGCGTGAACAGCTGTCGGCCGGTGCGACTTTAAGGACGATGACGATTCAGGCGACCGGCGGTACGGCTCGCACAGTCGCTGCAGGCATTGATGCGGTCAAGTCGATGCTTGTTCAAGCGAACGAGGTTCGTCGCGTACCGGTAGACGCCGCGCATCTGGTCATTGGATTGCAATGCGGCGGTTCCGACGGCTATTCGGGTATCACGGCAAATCCGGCGCTTGGAGCGGCCGTCGATCGGCTCGTGGCGCACGGCGGTACGGCGATTCTGTCGGAGACGCCCGAAATATATGGCGCCGAGCATTTGTTGACGCGGCGCGCGGCGTCGAAAGAGGTGGGCGCAAAGTTGATCGAGCGCATTCGCTGGTGGGAGGCTTACTGCGCGCGCTCGAACGCGAGCCTCGACAACAATCCTTCTGCCGGCAATAAGGCGGGTGGATTGACCACGATTCTCGAAAAGTCGCTCGGCGCCGTTGCCAAAGGCGGCACGACGAATCTCGTCGACGTGTACGGCTATGCGCAACCGGTGACGGCGCATGGACTCGTTTTTATGGATACCCCCGGCTACGACCCGGTCTCGGCGACAGGGCAAGTGGCTGGAGGTGCGAATCTCATCTGTTTCACGACGGGACGCGGCTCGGCCTACGGCTGCGCGCCGGCACCGTCGGTCAAGCTCGGCACGAATACGGCGCTGTGGCAACGGCAGCAGGAAGATATCGATCTGAACTGCGGGTCGATCCTTGATGGAGAGAAGACGATCGAGCAGGTTGGTCAGGAAATCTTCGAGCTGATGCTGAGCACCGCGTCAGGGAATGCGTCGAAGAGTGAACTGCATGGGTACGGGCAGAACGAGTTCGTGCCTTGGCAGATTGGAGTGATTACGTAGGTCGAGCAGGAAAGAAGCGGATTCGGAGCCTCGTCACGCAACTCTTTTCTGCCGATACACCTGGGATACAGCGTCCCAACTGTTCGATCGCGAATCCATGGCCGCTCTATTACCCA
>CAYRLJ010000121.1:0-12624 GCA_964425025.1 uncultured Burkholderia sp.
ACTTCCCTTCTAGCACCGCCCGTCTTGCGTTGCTGCGTCAGCAGCAGAGAAACGAAATTATGCAGAACCTTTCGCATCGCGTCAACAGTTTTTTTAGCTTCGCTTGAACTTCGCTGCGCTATCGAACCGCTGCCGCAAGCCCCGTGCAAACCCACGCCGCACAAGGCTTTCGCTTCTCTTCGCTCAGTCAGTGACTGCGCGAAAGAGGCTGGATTCTAGGCCCCTTCCGCGAGCCGTGCAAGCGATTTTTCAAGCCATCTTGCTAGCGGTTTGTGAACACCGGCTTACGCTTTTCGAGAAAGGCAGCCATCCCTTCTTTTTGATCCTCTGTCGCGAACAAGGAATGGAACAGACGGCGCTCGAATCGGATGCCCTCGGCGAGCGTGGTTTCATATGCGCTGTTCACAGACTCCTTCACCATCATGACGGCAGGCAGAGGGAATTCGGCAATCGTCGCGGCAGCCGCCAGCGCTTCGTCGAGCAAGGAAGCCGCTGGCACGATGCGCGAGACCAAGCCCGCCCGCTCCGCCTCGGCCGCATCCATGAAGCGCGCCGTCAAACACATATCCATCGCCTTAGCTTTCGATACAGCTCGCGGCAGCCGCTGCGTGCCACCCGCGCCCGGCATCACGCCCAGCTTGATTTCCGGTTGCCCAAATTTCGCCGTATCAGCCGCGATGACGATGTCGCACATCATGGCCAACTCACAGCCGCCGCCGAGCGCAAAACCGCCGACGGCTGCGATGATCGGCTTGCGGATCGTACGCACCGTCTCCCAATTGCGCGTGATGTAATCACCTTTGTATACGTCCATATACGTATAGGTAGCCATCATGCCGATGTCCGCCCCCGCCGCGAACGCTTTTTCGCTGCCCGTCACGACGATCGCGCCGATGTTCTCGTCGGCGTCGAACGCTTGCAGCGCCGCGCCGAATTCGTCCATGAGCGCATCGTTGAGCGCGTTCAACGCCTTCGGCCGGTTCAACGTCACGAGGCCGACGCGCCCACGCGTTTCGACCAGAATATTTTCGTAGTTCATCCATCCTCCTTAGGTATGAGGGCGCGCGAGAAAAGCTTTCGCGCCCGCTCGGAAACAATGCTAACATTCGCCAACCAACCGGTCGGTCGGTTAATTGATACGACGCAATTTAGATTACCGGCCTGCTCCCATCAACACCTGGCCTGCCCTGTCTCGCTATGACCCATCCTCTATTTGCGACGCACGAAGACACGCTGAAGAACGCCCTCGAAGCTATCGGTTCGCGCGGTTACTGGAGCCCTTTCGCTGAGATGCCGAGCCCCAAAGTGTACGGGGAAACCGGCAACACGGACGGAGAAGCGGCCTTCAAGGCGCATCTCGACCATGAGTTCTCGCTCGATCAACCGAGCACCGGCGAATGGGTCGGAGCCGAGCAATCGCCATTCGGCTTCTCGCTCGGCGTTCGCTATCCCAAAGCCGATGTCGAGGCGCTCATCGCCGCCGCTTCCGCCGCCGAGTGCACCTGGCGCAAAGCTGGCCCCGAGGCATGGGTCGGCGTAAGCCTTGAAATCTTGCAGCGGTTGAATCGCGCAAGCTTCGAGATCGCCTATAGCGTCATGCACACCACCGGCCAAGCATTCATGATGGCCTTCCAGGCCGGCGGGCCACACGCGCAGGATCGCGCGCTCGAAGCCGTCGCCTATGCGTGGGACGAGCTGCGCCGCGTGCCGGCCGACGCACATTGGGAAAAGCCTCAAGGCAAGAATCCGCCGTTGGCCATGCGTAAGCGTTACATGCTCGTGCCCCGGGGCATCGGCTTAGTGCTGGGCTGCTGCACGTTCCCCACGTGGAACGGGTACCCGGGGATGTTTGCTGATCTGGCAACAGGCAACGCAGTCATCGTCAAGCCGCACCCCGGCGCGATTCTGCCGCTCGCCATCACCGTGCGGATTGCGCGCGACGTATTGCGCGAAGCCGGATTCGATCCGAACGTCGTGACGCTGCTAGCCACTGAACCGGCCGACGGCGCGGTCGTACAAGCGCTTGCAGTGCGCCCCGAGATCAAGCTGATCGACTTCACCGGCAGCACGCAAAACGGCACTTGGCTCGAACGCAACGCACACCAAGCGCAAGTGTTCACCGAAAAGGCCGGTGTCAACCAAATCGTCGTCGATTCGGTGGACGATCTGAAAGCCGCCGTACGTAACATCGCCTTTTCGCTCGCGCTGTACTCCGGCCAGATGTGCACGGCTCCGCAAAACATCTATGTTCCTCGCGACGGAATCCGTACCGCCGAAGGCCACGCAAGCTTCGACGAAGTGGCCCAAGCGCTCGCCGGCGCCGTGCAAAAGCTCGTGGCCGACCCGGCGCGCGCGGTGGAACTGACCGGCGCAATTCAAAATGAAGGCGTTGCGCACCGGATCGACGAAGCGCGCTCGCTGGGCCGCGTGCTGGCGGACAGCCAAACGCTGGAACACCCCGCCTTCCCACGTGCACGCGTGCGCACGCCCCTCGTGCTGCAACTCGACGCCGCCAACGATCGCGAGAAGTTCAGCGGGGAATGGTTTGGGCCGATCTCATTCGTGATCGCCACCGATTCGACGCAGCAATCGCTCGAATTGGCCGGATCGCTCGCGGCCGAGCATGGAGCCCTCACGCTATCCGTCTACAGCACCGACGAAGCAACGATCGAAGCGGCACACGAAGCGGCGATCAACGGCGGCGTCGCGCTGTCGATCAATCTGACCGGCGGTGTATTCGTGAATCAGTCGGCCGCGTTTTCGGACTTCCACGGCACGGGCGCCAATCCCGCGGCCAATGCCGCCTTGACCGATTCGGCCTTTGTCGCGAGCCGCTTCCGCGTGGTTCAAAGCCGGATCCATGTTGCGCCGCTCGAGCAATCCGCTTGAAGCCGGCCGAACGGCATAGTCCGTTCGAACGAATAGAGCCGGTACGCCGGCTCCTATTAATATGAAGTCGATCGGTCCCGTCGCCGTGACGGGGCCCTGCTCACTGGAAGCTATCCAATGACCGATGCCTACATTTGCGATGCCATTCGCACCCCGATCGGCCGCTACGGCGGAGCACTGAAAGACGTTCGCGCCGACGATCTAGCGGCCGTGCCTATCAAGGCACTCATGGAGCGCAATGCGGGCGTCGACTGGCGCGCGCTGGACGACATCATCTACGGATGTGCGAACCAAGCCGGTGAAGACAATCGCAACGTCGCGCGCATGGCCGCGCTCCTGGCCGGCTTGCCGACCGATGCGCCCGGCGCCACGATCAACCGGCTGTGCGGCTCGGGCATGGACGCCGTGGGTTCGGCCGCCCGTGCGCTCAAAGCCGGCGAAGCGCGCTTGATGATCGCGGGGGGCGCGGAAAGCATGACGCGCGCACCGTTCGTCATGGGCAAAGCAGCGAGTGCCTTTTCGCGGCAAGCCGATATCTTCGACACGACGATCGGCTGGCGTTTCGTCAGCGCCCGCCTGAAGGCGCTATACGGCATCGATTCGATGCCGGAAACCGGCGAAAACGTTGCGACGCAGTTTTCGGTGAGCCGCGAGGATCAGGACGCGTTCGCGCTTCGCAGCCAGCAGAAGGCCGCTCGCGCCCAGCAAGACGGCACGCTGGCACAAGAGATCGTTGCTGTGGAGATTGCCCAGAAAAAAGGCGAGCCATTGATCGTGACGCGCGACGAGCATCCGCGCGACACATCGCTCGAAGCGCTGGCCAAACTGAAGGGCGTCGTGCGTCCCGACGGGACTGTCACGGCCGGCAATGCGTCAGGCGTCAACGACGGCGCTTGCGCATTGTTGCTTGCCAACGAAGAAGCCGCGTCTCAGTACGGGCTGCGCCGTCGTGCGCGCGTGCTTGGGATGGCGACGGCGGGGGTCGAGCCACGCATCATGGGCATTGGGCCTGCGCCCGCCACTCAAAAGCTGCTGCGGCGGCTCGAGATGTCGCTCTCGCAATTCGATGTTATCGAACTGAACGAGGCATTCGCCTCGCAGGGCCTTGCGGTGCTGCGCACGCTCGGCGTGGCCGACGACGATCCGCGCGTCAATCCGAACGGCGGTGCGATCGCACTCGGCCATCCGCTTGGCGCTTCCGGCGCACGGCTCATCACGACCGCGCTTTATCAGCTCGAACGCACGGGCGGCCGCTACGCACTGTGCACGATGTGTATCGGCGTGGGCCAAGGCATCGCGCTCGCCATCGAGCGCGTGTAATCGACTTTGGACAGCCGACGGATTCGATGTCGGCGTCGCAAGGGAGCAAACGAGGAGACAATCGATGCAATATGAATCGATTCGCGTCGAGATCGACGCGGCCGCGCACGTCGCCACGGTGACGCTGAACCGTCCCGAGAAGCTGAACAGCTTCACGCGTGCGATGCATAAGGAATTGAGCGCTGCGCTCGACGGAGCGCTCGAGGCAGGCGTGCGCGCACTCGTCTTGACAGGCGCGGGACGTGGATTTTGCGCGGGGCAAGACCTAGCGGATTTGAACTTCGAACCAGGCGCCTCGACCGACCTCGGCGCGCTGATCGACGAACACTTCAATCCACTCGTGCGTCGGCTTCAAACACTGCCGCTGCCCGTCATCGCGGCCGTGAACGGCATTGCGGCAGGCGCGGGCGCCAATCTCGCCCTCGCCTGCGATATCGCGATCGCGGCGCGCTCGAGCAGCTTCGCCCAATCGTTCGTCAAGATCGGACTCGTGCCCGATTCGGGCGGCACGGCGTTCCTACCGCAGCGCGCCGGAATGGCGCGCGCACTGGGTCTCGCCATCACCGGTGAGAAGATCGGTGCCGAACAGGCCGAGCGCTGGGGGCTAATCTGGCAAGTCGTCGACGACACGGAACTTTTAGCCTGCGCCAATAGGCTTGCCGCACAATTAGCACAGCAGCCCACTCGCGCCATTGCCGCCATCAAGCGCGCGATGCGCGCAAGCACGACGAACACGCTCGATCAGCAACTCGATCTCGAGCGCGACCTGCAGCGCGAACTCGGCAATTCGTACGATTACGCAGAAGGCGTACAAGCGTTCGTTCAGAAGCGCGCACCGCGCTTCGAGGGGCGTTGAAATGTCGGCACCGGACTTACAAGCCACGCGCGAGCACGCCGTCTCGTCGCCCCTATCGCCGGACGAATTGGCCCGCGCGGTCGGACATGCCATGTACGAGGCGGACGTCTGCAGCCGCGCGCTCGGCTTTGAACTCGCCGAAGTTCGCGCAGGCTACGCGCGCATGCGTGCCACCATCCGCCCGGATTTTCTTAACGGCCATGGCATTTGCCACGGCGGGCTCATTTTCACGCTCGCCGACTCGACATTCGCCTTCGCCTGCAACTCGTACAACGTCAATACAGTCGCGTCGGGCTGCTCGATCGAATTCTTGCGGCCCGCGCATGGCGGCGATGTCCTGACGGCCGAGGCTGTCGAACAAACCGTCAGTGGGCGCACCGGCATATACGACATTCGCGTCGCAAACGGCGCAGGGGAAACGGTCGCAATGTTTCGCGGCAAATCCGCACATATCAAAGGGCACGTGATTCCACCCACGTGAGGCGGCGGCCGCCCAACCAGCGCCCCGGCGTCACGTCGCGGGCGCAATCGGCGGCCGCTCGTGAGAATCGCCCTATGCGGTAACCGACGGGCCGCTTCGCGCATACCCGCCGACAGCTATTTTTCAATGAAACAACAGGAGACATGCGATGAATACCGCGCTGCCGCTCGATCCGATCGAGAAAGCGAGCCGAGACGAGCTCGCCGCCCTGCAGCTCGAACGGCTCAAATGGTCGCTCAGCCACGCCTACGAGAACTCCGTCGTCTATCGGCGCAAGTTCGACGAGGCGGGCGTGCGCCCGGAAGAGCTCACGACGCTAGCCGGCCTCTCGCGTTTCCCGTTTACAACGAAAAGCGATTTACGCGACAACTATCCGTTCGGGATGTTCGCCGTACCGCAGGAGAAGGTCTCCCGCATCCATGCGTCCTCGGGCACCACGGGCAAGCCCACCGTCGTCGGCTATACGGCACGCGACATCGACACGTGGGCCAATCTCGTCGCGCGCTCGATCCGCGCGGCCGGCGCCCGGCGTGGCGATAAGGTACACATCAGCTACGGCTACGGGCTGTTCACGGGCGGGCTAGGCGCGCACTACGGCGCGGAACGCGCCGGCTTGACGGTCATTCCGTTCGGCGGCGGCCAGACGGAAAAGCAAGTCCAACTGATTCGGGATTTCAAGCCCGATATCATCATGGTCACGCCGAGCTACATGCTGTCGATCGCGGACGAACTCGAACGGCAAGGCATCGACCCGACACACTGCTCGCTGCGGCTCGGCATCTTCGGCGCCGAGCCGTGGACGAACGATATGCGCCGCGCGATCGAGGCACGCATGGGCATCGATGCAGTCGACATCTACGGCCTCTCCGAAGTCATGGGCCCGGGCGTCGCCTCCGAATGCGTCGAAACGAAAGACGGCCCGACGATCTGGGAAGATCACTTCTATCCCGAGATCATCGATCCGCTCACCGGAGAAGTGCTACCTGACGGCGAATTCGGAGAACTCGTCTTCACCTCGCTGACGAAAGAGGCGCTGCCGATCGTCCGCTACCGCACGCGCGATCTGACGCGCCTGCTGCCCGGAACCGCGCGCACGATGCGTCGAATGGAGAAAATCACAGGACGCTCGGACGACATGATGATCGTGCGCGGCGTCAATGTGTTCCCGACGCAAATCGAGGAGTTGCTGCTCAAGCAGCCTTCGCTGGCGCCGCACTATCAAATCGTGCTCACGAAGGAAGGGCCGCTCGACGTGATGACGCTCAATGTCGAGCCGTGTCCGGATACACGGGCCGCGGAAACGACGCTCGCAACCGCGAAAGCCGCGCTCGCGTACGACATCAAAGCGCTGATCGGCGTGACGGCAGTCGTGAATGTCCTACCCGTGAATGGCATCGAGCGATCGGTCGGCAAGGCCAAGCGCGTCATCGACAAACGTTCGGCTTGATTGAGTTGCCGCGCACCGGCGAAAGCACTGACGAACAGCGACGCGGCCGGCTACGACTGGCCCGCCGCTCGTCGATTCTCTACTGACCGGGAACCGCAAAACGGGAACCGCGTCGACTGCCGAGCATTCGCGAACGTTCGGATGTTCACGAATTTGGCAGCAACAACCACATCCGCCCCGCTTGCTTCATCTTGCCGGCCAAATCGCCGGCGTCGTCGCCGAGGCCCCAAAAATAATCGGCGCGCACGCCGCCGCGAATCGCGCTACCGGTATCTTGCGCGAACACGAGCCGGTTCATCGGCGTGTTCGTGAAAGGCCGCGTCGTTTCCAAGAACACGGGCGTGCCGAGCGGAATGGATGCGGGATCGACGGCAATGGAACGCTCGGGCGTGAGCGGTACCCCCAACGCGCCGATGGGGCCGTCTCCGCCGGCCGACACCGCCGGCGTCGACGGCATGTCGCGGAAGAAAACGAATCGCGGGTTCGTATCGAGCAAGCTCGTCACACGCGCGGGGTTCGCGCGCGCCCACGCTTTGATCCCTTGCATCGTCGCCTGCGCCGGCGTGATTTCGCGGCGATCGAGCAACCACCGGCCGATCGACCGGTACGGCTGGTTGTTCGTGCCGCCGAAACCAACGCGCATCATGCCGCCGTCGTCAAGCACGATTCGGCCCGAACCCTGCACCTGCAAAAAGAACGCTTCGATCGGATCGTCGACCCAGACCAGTTCGTTGCCCTGAAGCACGCCCGAGCGTTCGAGTTCGGCACGCGCCGGCAGCGCCGTGCCGGCGCGATAGCCGGACGGCCAACGATAAAGCGGGTATTGATACGGGCCGCTTCGAACGCGCGCGCCGTGCAGCAGCGGTTCGTAATAGCCCGTCACCAGGCCGTCCACGGACCCGTCGTTGTTGGCGAGTTGGAACGGCGTGAAATAGCTTTCGAAGAACGAACGTGTGGCGGTGGCGTCGAGATCGTCGAGTTGCGCCGCGGCCGCGCAGGCTCGACGCCAGTTGGCCTGCTGGCTCATGCGCAGGCAGTTCTCGCGCAGCGCGGCAGCCGCGCCTATCAGGGAGTCGTCTCCCCAGCCGGGTAACTGCTGCCACGCGACGGCCGTCAAGCGAGCCGGGGACAACACGCCCGTGACGGCGGGCATGCCGCCCGGCGGAGGCGCTGCGGGGCGCACGATCGCACCACCGCCGCAAGCAGCGAGCAGCACTGCCGCCAAGAGAGCGGCCGCCCGGCCGAGGATAGACGAAGGAATGCGCATACAATGTTCGGTCTTGATGGAAATCGCCATGTCCGCTCTATTTGACGAATACCCGATGCTGATTTTCGCCCTCGAGGCGCTCGCAGCCCTGGCATTGCTCATGATCATCGTCATTTGGACGACGTCGGGCAGAAAGCGAGACGGACGAGCAAACGGAGATGAGCGCGATCGCGAGGCGCGTCGCTGAATCGCGAACGGACGTCTTCTTGCGTTATCGCGCCGATTTCACCGCGTAGGCGGCGTCTCAATGCAGCGTACGCGGCATCTGCAGCGCAAATTCCGGCACCGGCGCGTCGAAGCGCTCGCCGTCGTCGGCTACGCAAAAGTAAGCACCACGCATGGTGCCGACCGGTGTTTCAATTACGGCCCAGCTCGTGTATTCGAACTGTTCGCCCGGCTGCAAGAGCGGCTGATGCCCGACCACGCCGAGGCCCTTCACTTCCTGCACGCGGTTCTCGCTGTCGGTGATGATCCAATGGCGCGCGATCAATTGCGCGGCGACCTGCCCCGTGTTGCGGATCGTCAGCGTATAGGCGAATGCGAACTGCCGGTGCTCGGGATTGGACTGTTCGGGCAGATAGCGCGTCTGCACCGATACGCTGAATTGATACTGACTCATCGTGATGTCGTTCTCTGAAGAATCGCGGCGGCGCGGGTGTCCCGGTTCGCATTCTGATCGATGCAGCCCCCGGCCGCAACCGCCAGCCTCGGCCAAGCACGCCGAGTGAGCGCGCCAAGGTAAAATACGCATTTTCCGCTTCACGGCCCTCTCGGCCTTTTCCCCGCCCTCTCGCTTCTGACGCCATGACGCAATTTCGCATCGCTCCCAGCATTCTCTCCGCCGATTTCGCACGGCTCGGCGAGGAAGTCCGCAACGTCATCGACGCCGGCGCCGATTGGATTCACTTCGACGTGATGGACAATCATTACGTCCCGAACCTCACCATCGGCCCGCTCGTGTGCGAGGCGATCCGTCCGCACGTCCAGGCACCGATCGACGTTCACCTGATGGTGCGTCCGGTCGATCGAATCGTGCCCGATTTCGCCAAGGCCGGAGCGAACATCATCAGTTTTCATCCGGAAGGGTCGGACCATATCGATCGCACGCTGTCGCTGATCCGCGATCACGGCTGCAAGGCGGGCCTCGTCTTCAACCCCGGCACGCCGCTTAACTATCTCGACCACGTGATGGACCGCGTCGATTTGGTATTGATTATGTCGGTCAATCCGGGTTTTGGAGGCCAGTCGTTTATCCCCGAGGCGCTCAATAAGCTGCGCGAGGCGCGCGCGCGAATCGATGCGTATCAAGCGCGCACGGGCCGCGAGATCCATCTCGAGGTCGATGGCGGCGTGAAGGTGGAGAACATCGCTCAAATCGCCGCGGCGGGCGCTGATACGTTCGTCGCTGGTTCGGCCATCTTCGGCAAGCCGGACTACCGCGCCGTCGTCGACGACATGCGCCGCGAGCTCGCCGCCGCGGGCGGTGCGCGCGCATGAGCACGAACAGCGAGAGCGACCGGAACGTCGCCGCCCGAACGGCGGCGCGGCGCCTGAAGATAAAAGCCGCCGTAATCGACCTGGACGGCACGATGGTCGATACGGCCGACGATTTCACGGCAAGCCTGAACGGCATGCTCGCCGAACTCGGCGCGCGGCTTGTCTCGCGCGAGGAAGTCGTCGGCTATGTCGGCAAAGGCTCCGAGCATCTGATTCGCAGCGTGCTGTCGGCGCGATTTTCGGCAGAGGAAACCGACGCGCGTTTCGCCGACGCGCTCGATCGCTATCAAGCCCACTACGCCGACGTCAACGGCCAGCACACGCGGCTTTACGACGACGTGGAGCCAGGGCTCGCCGCGCTCGCGCAGGCCGGCGTGAAGCTCGCGTGCGTGACGAACAAGCCACATCGCTTCGCCGTGGCGCTTCTCGAAAAATACGGGCTCGCGCGTTATTTCTCAGTGATTCTCGGCGGCGATAGCGTCGCGCGAAAAAAACCGGATCCGCAGCCTATGTTCGCGGCCTGCGACGCAATGGGCGTCGCGCCCGGCGACGCGGTGGCAATCGGCGATTCCGAGAATGATGCGCTGGCGGGCCGCGCGGCGGGCATGGCCACGCTGACCGTCCCGTATGGCTACAACCATGGCAAAGCTATACAAACGATAAATTCGGATGGTATAGTCGCCTCGTTGCTCGAGGCCGCACAGTTCATCGCGAACCCGTCCGGCTCCGGCGCAACAGTTCAATCGCTGACGACTTAAAGTCAACTTAAAGTCATTCAACTCATGTTTCTGAACAAAAAACGGTGTCCGAGCAGCATCGACCGGGGAGCCTGGCCCTGGCGCCGCTCGTCGCGCTAACCTCTTTCGAGGTACGCTGAGGTTCGTCTTCAGCGCCGTTTTTTGATTTCGCCGCGCATTCGCGCAATATACGTCGTAACGCCCCAACGATCGCACCCGCGCGTTTTTGGTCGTCGCTGCGCCCGTGCGCTCACGGCTCGCCGCACGCTTCGCTTCGCCCGTCTACGAGCAACGCATGCGTCGGCTATTCGAACAGGATCGGAACATGACCGAACTCGAGTTTCAGTCCCTCGCCAACGAGGGTTACAACCGGATTCCGCTGATCGCCGAAGCGCTCGCCGATCTCGAGACCCCCCTTTCCCTCTACCTGAAGCTCGCGCAACCGGAGCGTGGCGGGGCCAACTCGTTCCTGCTCGAATCGGTGGTCGGCGGCGAGCGGTTCGGCCGCTATTCGTTCATCGGCCTGCCCGCACGCACACTCATCCGCACGAAAAACGGCGTCAATGAGGTCGTACGCGACGGCAAAGCGGTCGAGACGCACGAAGGCGATCCGTTCGCGTTCATCCAGCAGTTCCAGGCGCGCTTCAAGGTTGCTCAGCGCGCGGGACTGCCGCGCTTCGCCGGCGGCCTGGCCGGCTACTTCGGCTACGACGCCGTCCGCTATATCGAGAAGAAGCTCGCGCATAGCGCGCCGGCCGACGATCTCGGCTTGCCCGACATCCAGTTGTTGCTGACCGAAGAAGTCGCCGTCATCGACAATCTCGCCGGCAAGCTTTATCTCGTCATCTACGCCGATCCGACCGCGCCGGAAGCCTATGCGCGCGCCAAGCAGCGGCTGCGCGAGTTGCGCCAGCGTTTGCGCGCAACGGTACAGCCGCCGGTGACCTCACCCAGCGTTCGCACGGAGATTTATCGCGAATTCGCTCGCGACGACTACCTCAATGCCGTGCGACGCGCGAAGGAATACATCGCCGCGGGCGAACTCATGCAAGTGCAAGTGGGCCAGCGCTTGATCAAGCCCTACCGCGACAACCCGCTTTCGCTTTATCGGGCGCTGCGCTCGCTCAACCCGTCGCCGTACATGTATTACTACAACTTCGGCGAATTCCATGTGGTGGGCGCATCGCCGGAGATTCTCGTGCGCCAGGAAAAGCGCGGCGAAGATCGCATCGTCACGATTCGGCCGCTTGCCGGCACGCGTCCGCGCGGCAACACGCCCGAGCGCGACGCCGAACTGGCAACGGAGCTGCTGAACGATCCGAAGGAAATCGCCGAGCACGTGATGCTGATCGACCTCGCGCGCAATGACGTCGGCCGCATCGCGCAGACGGGCTCCGTCGCCGTCACGGACAAAATGGTCATCGAAAAATACTCGCACGTGCAGCACATCGTCAGCTCGGTCGAAGGTAAGCTCAAGCCCGGCATGACGAACTTCGACGTGCTGCGCGCGACGTTTCCTGCCGGCACGCTGTCGGGCGCGCCCAAGGTGCGCGCGATGGAGTTGATCGACGAACTCGAACCCGTCAAGCGCGGCCTGTACGGCGGCGCGGTGGGGTATTTGTCGTTCACGGGTGAAATGGACCTAGCCATCGCGATCCGCACCGGGCTCATTCACAACGGCAATCTGTATGTGCAGGCGGCGGCGGGCGTCGTTGCCGACTCGGTGCCCGAATCCGAATGGCAGGAAACCGAGAACAAGGCGCGCGCCGTACTGCGCGCCGCCGAACAAGTGCAAGACGGCCTCGACAGCGATTTCTGAGCGGAGAAACATCATGTTGCTGATGATCGATAACTACGATTCGTTCACGTACAACCTCGTGCAGTATTTCGGCGAACTCGGCGAGGACGTGCACACGTACCGCAACGACGAAACCACGCTCGATGAAATCGCGGCAATGAAGCCCGATCACATCTGCCTGTCGCCGGGCCCGAGCAATCCGCAAAACGCCGGCATCACGCTCGACGTGCTGCGCCAATTCGCAGGCAAGCTGCCGATCCTCGGCGTCTGTCTCGGGCATCAAGCGATCGGCGAAGCGTTCGGCGGCCGCGTCGTGCGCGCACAGACGATCA
>CAYRLJ010000122.1:0-9199 GCA_964425025.1 uncultured Burkholderia sp.
GAGTCAAGATCCAACGAAGCCGCTTTATGCTGTTCAGCGTGAAGGTCGGCAAGACCTTCTTCTTTAGCTCGTAACGGAACAGCGAACGAGACATAACGGAGGCGATAGACGTTCCCTTCGTTGCTCCTAATGGCTTGGCGCGGGTTGGCAAAATCGGCAGACCGGAAAAAATCAAGATGACGTATTCCACGTCATCGATCCCGAGCTGCTCGCAGGTCTGCTCAACAGCGATGAATAAGAAAAGCTCGGTTGGCTCCAGATCTTTGTGAGATCCGTAGTTATACGTGTTGTTCATGCGGCCCTCATGTTTGTTTTTTGCTTGGCTCGGATACAAGCCTACGAACAGCCGACGAAACGCTGCCTGTTTGTAGGGTGGATCGTATCAAAAAGCTGGGGCGGTGTTCGCTCCGTCTGGGGAATCGGACGGCGACGGGTATGGGACGTCATATCGCCATGCGTGAAACGTAGCCATCGTCAGATCCCGGGGCCTCGTGATTCGTGAAGCGGATGAGCTAGCGTTGCCGACTCCGACGTAGCGATGGATAGTCGCGGCATGGACGACACCCAACATCCCGCTAGTTTCCCGCCGCTGACTATCGAGCAGATTTGCGAACTAGCCGCTGCGATTCGCGAAGTCTTCGGCGCCAACCTCTCGCGGGAATCATTCGCCGACAAACTGTTGATGTTCCTCGAAGACGTACCGGGATACGAGTCCGGCGAAAACGCGATGGCTTTGATCGCGGCGGCGTGGGCCGAGTATGCCCATCGTCCGTGAGCAGCTACTTCTGACGGTGTCGTTTCGCCAGCGTGGAGGTGAACGCGAGCATCTCGCTCGGCTCGACGTTCAAGGTTTCGGCGAGGACGCAGATGTTGTAGAGAGCGACCATCCGTCGTGTTGGAGACACTCAGCGGCGTTGCCTTGACGCCAATCGCCACATCCAGCGTAGCTTCGGAAACGTCAATGCCGACGGTAATCGGTTTCGGATCTGGCAAGCTCGTCACTACCCCTCCTTGTACATGCGAACTTTTTTCAAACAACTGTTCGGGCTGTTGATGAGCGGCTCAGCTCGTGCGCCATTCGCTATCCTGCGGGCTGCAAACCCAAGGTGTCATCAGGCTGCACGAGCCTTGCCAAACCGACACAAAACCAAGGCTGTGAATTTGTGGACGATGCGCCCGCGGCGCACCGGAAAGCTTACCGTGGACAACGCTGCGCGTTGCCCACCGCGCTCTCCTTCGCCCACAAGCTCCACAGCCTCCAACTATGAATAATAAAGAGAGGTTTCAAAGCCGTACTTCAAGATACAAGGTGTCCGTTTTTGCGGGTCAACTTCACCATTTTCTCAAGAGTTGGAGCCTCCATCAAATCCGGGGCGGTTCATATTGCGGACAAGATATACGTGTCGAGCCTAAGTCAGGCTAGTGAAATTACGAATCAGGTAGTCATTGAACATCGGCACAGTAAACGCAATGTCTCCATGTGATGGACTGTAAATCATGCCTTTGCTGATGATCTGCGCGCGGCGGGGCCCGAGGCTCTGTGGGGTCTCGCCGAGCGCGTCGGCAACATCGGAGGAACGATAGGGGCCATTTCCCAATTTCGCCATCGCAATGACGTACTCACGTTCTTTAGGCGTTAGCCGATCAAAGCGTACCTTGAAAAAGCCCTCGTCCAAACGCTTGAGGGTTGTTGTCTCGGCTCGCTGTGCATCGATGACAGATATAGTATCGCCAGTTGCAAGATTCCAACATTGATGGCCCCACTCCTGCAGGAAGCAAGGGTACCCCTTCGTTTTCGCAAAAATCTCGCTTAAGGCTGCGTCATCCACGAACGCGCCCTCGTCATTCACTGGTTGACGGATCGCTGCTTTCGCGTCTTGTTCTGGCAACGCGCCTACTTCCGGGTAGTGAAACAGTCGCTCGGCGTACGACTTGGCCTCTCCTGACAAGGCGGCGACTTGGGGCAAGCCGGCGCCAAAAAACAGTACAGGCAAGCCTTTCTGGTTTACCTTGTGCAACGCTACTATGAGAGCCGCTAGGTCTTGTCCGTTGAGGTATTGAACTTCGTCAATTAGTAGGGTCCAAGCTTTACCTGCAGCCTTGGCAGCCTCGCCGATCCGCACGAACAACTCGGGAAGATCATTTTCAAGATCTCCGCTGTCCGCTACACCTTCTTCGGCATCCACTGAGATAGAAAGATCGCCGTATTCAAGCTTGAATGCGGAGGCAAAGGACTTGAGGGCTCGCAGCGCGTCAAATGCCTTCGCCTTTGCATTGGCCGTCACAGACAACTTTCGGAGCGCTTGATGAATGCGGGGTAGCAGTTGCTCACCCAGCGACTTGTTCTCAGGGGCCTCGATCATTGACGTCACGTGCCCACGCTCCGTAGCAAGCGCTTCGACCGCGTTGAGCAAGACGGTCTTGCCTACACCGCGCAATCCAAGAAACATCTGTGAACGACTGGGCTTGCACAGCAAGGCGCGCTCAATTGAAATGCGAGCGTCCTCAATTATTGCTTCGCGGCCGGCGAGCTCAGGTGGCTTGCTGCCTGCACCCGGCGCAAAGGGATTTCGAACTGGATCCATGACGTGCCCCTATATACAAAACTATACAGCAGTATATCCTAAGTTAGCTATATTTTGATAGATCGTACTATAAACCACTCATTCGTTCTCGGCTGAGCGAGCTATCGCAATGATGTATGTCCGTTCGGGGCGACCACGGCCGGCTCTGGATCAACATGGCCATCCCCGGCACGGGTCCTACCGGTCAGCGATGGCCGACGTCGGCGCTCTTGCGGCCGTCGCTCATCTGCCGACTGTTGCCGGCCCCACGTCAATCAACCTTGCCCTCGTGCGGACGGTCAACCGGTGGCTTTGACCAGGTGACTGCCATAGAGGCGTTGCTGAATGGCAGGGCGGCTGTGGGACGATGCGCGTCAATCGACAGACCTGCGCTGCTCTCCGTGCGAGCGCGTCAGTCAGCCCCGCCGCCGGGCGTCATACCGCCGCTTCGTCGAGCGGGATGCCCTCGTTGTTACGATTGCGGCATAGCCGGGATAGTCGTCGCAATGAACGACACCCAACACCCAAACAATTTCCCGCCGCTGACCAGTGAGCGACGATCTGCGCGTGGCCAGCGACGCGATCGGAAAGGCGCTTTATCGGGCAACCGCATGTTCGTAGCGTGCGCGCGTTCGAGATACCATTCCCCAGCCGGAATCGGTGGTCGTTCGCTCGTTTGGCGCTGCCGCATTCCGGTTCGATCGATAACATGACTCGAACCAGGATCACACGTTGATTTACTCGATTATCTCCATCTTCATCGGCGCAGGCCTCGGCGCCTTGTTGCGCTGGACATTGAGCCTCGGCCTCAATGCCATCTTTCCCGCGATTCCGCTTGGCACCCTCGCGTCGAACCTAATCGGCGGTTATTTGATCGGCATCGCGGCCGTTGTCTTTACGGTCAAGGCTGGCCTGCCGCCGGAATGGCGGCTCTTCGTCATCACGGGTTTCATGGGTGGTTTGACGACGTTCTCGACGTTCTCCGCTGAAGTCGTCACGTCGCTGGCGCAGAGCCAGCTCGGCTGGGCGCTCGCCGAGGCATGTCTGCATCTGTTCGGCTCGTTCGCTTTGACGGCGCTCGGAATGTGGACTGCGCGGGTATGGCTCGTGAACCCGTGAACGTCTGACGAGCAAGGAAGGACGGCCTACTGCGCGCAGAGAATTATCCGGCGCGATATGGACGGGGGGGCCACGGAGGGGACAGCGCCATCGTTGTGGCCAAGCGATGCACCAGGCACAATCGTCGCTCCCGCGTGTAGTAACCGTGTGAGCGCGAGGAGGCCTTATGCAAGCCGAGCAATACGTGTTGTTGCGGTTCTACGTCCACGAGAATCACCGGTTGCGCGGCAAGCTCTTATGGGAATGGCTGCTCGGTTGCGCCAAGGAGCTAGGCGTCATGGGCGGCTCGGCGTTTCGAGCCATGGCCGGCTTCGGCGCGCATCGCGTCCTGCATGAAGACCGCTTCTTCGAACTGCAGGGTTCGTTGACCGTGGAAGTGGAGTTCGTCGCCACGGAGGCCGACGCACGCCAACTTGTACACCTCGTCTCGCAGGAGAAGGTGCGCGCCATCTACACGATGACTCCGGTCACGTTCGGTGTCGTTGGCCCCGACGCGTGACCGGCGCACTGCGCCGGCCGGCGGCGAATCATGTTAGACGCCGAACAGCGTCAGCGATACCGCGATCCGCGTGATCACCATCAGCAGCACCTGCACGATGACGAACAGCAGGATCGGCGAGAGGTCGATGCCGCCGAGATTCGGGATCACGCGCCGCAGCGGATTGAGGAACGGTGCGGTCAGCTGATAGAGGATCGGCATCGCCGGCGAGTTCGGATTGAGCCATGACAGCAGCGCCATCAGAATCGTCAGCCAGATGACGAGGTTCAGCGCCCATTTGATCAGTGTGAGGAGCGCGACCAGCGCGAGAACCGGGGCGAACTGGAGCGGATCGACGCCGCTGATCGCCACCATCGCCCCCACGAAGACGATCGCGGCCAAGAGCGCTGCGACGATGCTCGCGATATCGACACGCTTGGCCTTCGGCAACGCGCGTCTGAGCGGCAGGACTAGCCAGTTCGTCGCCTGGAAGATGGCGTTGGACACGGGATTGAACGGCGGCAGGCGCACGACCTGCATCCAGGCGCGCAGAATCAGCGCGGCGCCGAACAACGTGAAAATGGTATTGAGCAGAAAGCGGGCAATTTCCCCGAACATCTTCGATCCTTCTTTAAGTGTCTTGCGTGCCGCACGCCTTACGCCCACGCCGGGGGTGCGGCGCCTCTGTCCGATCTACGAGGCGGCGAGCATCAAACGGTGACGATCACTTCGCTGATCACAATTTGCGGCTCGCTGTCGGTGTAATTCGGGATATCGGCGATGAGTTCAGCCGCCACCAGGGCGAACGCGTTTTGAAACGCCTCCACCGAATCGAACAGGAAATGTCCGGCGGCCACGAAGCTCGCGGCCGAATTCGGTTCTCCGCCGCTGATGCCTTTATCGACGGACCACCCCTTCAGCGCCGCTCCGAAATGTTTCGCGGCGAGCGGCATATGCTTGCCGCAATAGTAGTCGAAGTCGAACCGGCCGTTTTCTCGATACGGATAGAGGATGCTGACTTTGATCATTATTGCGTTCTCGTCAGGTTACTGGGCGACACCCAAGGCATGAAGGCGGCATGAACTCGGCCGTCGACGGGTCGTACCATATCACGGCTTAGGTTGCGCCTGCACTTCTAGACAGGAGCGTGCGAGCGCCGCGTCTACCAAATCGGTCATCGCATCGATCGATGCTGGGGGATGGACGCGCGAGCGCGCAAGCGAAAGCGCGCGGCGCGTGAGCAGCGCGTAAAGCATCGCGTGATCGGCACCTTGAGCCTCAAACGCCGCGAGCTGCCGCTCGAGCACCGCGGCGTCGCCGCGCGAGACGGGTCCGGCCAGCGCGCCCGACAAGCCTTTCGTGCGCGCGGTTTCGACTGTGCCCGCCAACATCGGCAGTAGCGCGCGCAGCGATTGACTCTCGTCGAAGCCGAGCGTGCGCCACACGTCCACGGCCTCGGCGAGGGCGGCAAGCGCGAAACTCGCCGCGTAATGCGCCGCGCCGTGGTACAGCATGCGTTGCGCGTTTCCGAGCGTCAGGACTTCACAACCGAGAGAACGCGCAAGGGCGCCGAGCAGCGTGGCGAGTTCGCCTTGCGCTTCAATCGTGATCGAGCAGCCGGCGATGCGCTCGAGGTCCGCTTCATCTCCGCCAAATAAA
The DNA here is from genome assembly GCA_964425025.1 of uncultured Burkholderia sp. Lineage (GTDB taxonomy): Bacteria > Pseudomonadota > Gammaproteobacteria > Burkholderiales > Burkholderiaceae > Trinickia. Next base: position 5,821 of record CAYRLJ010000122.1, read on the forward strand.
TACAGCGGGTGAAAGCCGCCGATCGAGACGCCTTGCGTGCGCGCGGGCGTGAGTACCTCGACGCTCGTCGCGCCGCTGCAATGCACGAGCGCGGCCGAGCGCCCAGGGCTCGTGCCGAACGTCAGCGTATTTGCGACCGTACTGATACTGTCATCTGGAACAGCTAAAAAAACAACGTCTGCAGAATCGACGACGGCTTGGGCATCGGCAACGGCTCGGCACAGCGGCAGGGTGCGAGCGAGTTGCGCGGCGGAACCGAGAGAGCGTGCGGCGACTGCGGCGACGGGATAGCCCGCGCGGGCGAAGCCCGTGGCCAAGCAACGTGCCAAGCGGCCGGCGCCAATGAAACCGAGACGTGGAAGAGCGGGAAGCGACATGGGTCACACAGGAGCAAATGCGCCTGGCCCGCGGGTAGGCCCAGACGGCGAAGCCGCCAGTATCGCGCATCGGCGCGTCGCCCGCTCACGACCCATTTCGCATACCGTGCGGCGTGCCGTTTGACAACGGGGGTTCGTGCTGATTTTTCGGCGATATGTTTCGGGCGTTGTATTGCGATGAGCAAGCATTCTTCGTTTATTTTCTTGGTTATTGTGTTGAAGCCACACACGGGAGATCACGATGATGAACGTCTTTGCATACCGAAAACATTTGCGGTTTCTCAGCCGTACGCAGCGGCGGCTCTGGTGGGATCAAAAGAAACGACTGACGCCGCGAATCAAAATCGGGGAGGCGTATGTGCCGCCCAGCATCACGCGCGAATTCACCTACGTGAAAGTCGGATGACTGCTACCGTCACGTTTGGATGGGCGGCCGGACAGCTTGATTGCGATCACCCGCCATCGTTCACGCCGGGACGATGGCGGGGCGGCGCCCCCAAAACCGTGGCGTCCTCGGGCGCGCCGCGCGCCCAGCTTGCAACGAATTTGTAAATAAATATTACCGACGGCGTCAGACCGTTCAGCCGAAAAGCGGTAAAATCTTTCCCATTGCACCTCATCACGCCCAGTCAGCGTCGGCCGACGCGGCCGGCTAGCCGCACCCCGATAGCATTTTGCAACAAATGCCGCGCCCTCTACCGATGGTTTTTCTATACATTTAAAGTGTATTTTTGGGAGTGTGCCGCTCGGTGTTTTGGCGACGCGCCCGCATATTCGTTAGAGGAAGGTAATGAAACAGCTTGCTGCGTTGATCGCCGTCGCGGCTCTGACCGCGGCGTTCGCCGCAACGGCTCAGGCACACGTGTCGATCGGCATCGGCATCGGCGTTCCGCTCGCGCCGGCTTACCCCGTGTACGCTCCGCCACCGCCGATGTACTACGTACCACCGCCGCCGCCCGTCGTCTACTCGCCGCCCTTGTACGCGCCGCCGCCCATGTACGCGCCGCCGCCCGTCTATTACGGGCCGCCGCCGGGTGCCTACTATGGCGATGGGTACTATCACCGACGTTATTACCGAGGGTGGTAAGCACGCGCCGCCGAGCGGACAGTCGCCGGGCGGCGCTTTGCGAATTTCGACGGCGCAATGCCGGCTTTCGCCGCATTGCGCCGTCGGCTTTTGCGGCGTGCGGTGCATGCGCATCAAGGCGCAACGTGTGGTCGGAGAAGGGAAGGCTTGAGCCCCGAGACCACTAGACCACTAGACCGCTAGAGCACTACGCTAGACCACGAGGCGCGCGAGCGGGACGCTGACTTCCATGCGTCCGACTTCGAGCCCGACCGTGTTCTTGATCGTCGGCGCGCGGAACGCGTCGAGATGCGCACGTTGCGTGGGCGCGCCGATGCGGAGCTGATGAACGAGCTCAGTGACGACGGCGGTCAAAATCGCGCCGTTGCCGTCTTCGACTTTCACGGCCAGCCCGATCGGGCCGTCGACGCCATCGATGCCATGCGCGCCGGCACGCACGCCTAGCCCGTAGCTGCCTTCGGCGCCGACCTTGCCAACGACGTTTCCGCCGAATGCGCTCATCAATGCCGTGCAAAACCGTCCATCGCCCGCCACCATCTCCGGGTGCGTCGTCATCGCCCGGAAGATGCGCGCTAGCGCGGCTTCGCGCGGCGACACCGGCGCGGCGGCCCCGCGCTGAGCGGCCCGATCGGCGGCGCTAGCCAGCTTCACGAATAAGCGCGCGAGACGGTCGAGCGCGAAGCTCGGTGTCGGCAGGTTACAGCCATCGATGCCCCAAGCGATGTCGGCTTCGTCGAGGTCGACGAGTTCGGCGAGTGTGCGCTTCACGCTTTGCTGCAGCGGATGCTCGGGGCGTTCGTAGTCCTTCGTTTGCTGCCCCATTGAAAGCGCCGCGGCGAGCATGCCGGCGTGTTTGCCTGAGCAATTGCTGCAGACCGGCGTCGGTGTGAAGTCGTGCTTGATCCATGCGCGCTGGACCGCCTCCGAGATCGCCGGATGACCCCCGCAGCGCATGTCGTCTTCTGTGACATGCGCTTTGGCAAGCATGGCGCGGGCGCGGGCGATATGCCGGTCTTCGCTGTTGTGCGACGCGCACATCAGGGCCAGATCGGCCTCGTCGAAGCCGAAGCGCTCGAGCGCGCCGGTTTCAAGGATCGCCAGCGCCTGCGCGGGCTTCACGGCCGAGCGCGGCAACGTGGCGCGATGAGGATCGCCGAACGCATACAGTAGGCGGCCGGCCGCATCGACAACGGCGACATGCGCCTGATGCCGATTCTCCACGGCGGGGCCCCGATAGGTCGTGACGGCGGTTGGGATGGATCCAGCAGCATTCATGGTGGCGATGTCCACGTGAGAATCGAATGAGGAATGAGCGGGCGACGCGCTCTAGCGCGCGAGCCCCAGGCGTTCGTACAAAGCGTCGATGCGCGTTTTCACGGCGGCGTCCATCGCGATCGGCCGCCCCCATTCGCGATCGGTTTCTCCGGGCCACTTGTTGGTGGCATCGAGCCCCATCTTCGAGCCGAGGCCCGCGACGGGCGATGCGAAGTCGAGGTAGTCGATCGGCGTGCGCTCGACGAGCACGGTGTCGCGCACGGGATCGACGCGTGTCGTGATCGCCCAGATCACTTCCTTCCAGTCGCGCACATCGACGTCTTCATCGACGACGACGATGAACTTCGTATACATGAATTGCCGCAAGAAGCTCCAGACGCCGAACATCACGCGTTTCGCGTGCCCGGCATAGCTCTTCTTGATTTGCACGATCGCCATCCGATAGCTGCAACCTTCGGGCGGCAGATAAAAATCGGTGATCTCGGGAAACTGCTTCTGCAGGAGCGGCACGAACACTTCATTGAGCGCGACGCCGAGCATGGCCGGTTCGTCGGGCGGCTTGCCTGTATAGGTGGAGTGATAGATCGCATCGCGCCGCATCGTGATGCGCTCGACCGTGAAGACGGGGAACCACTCCTGC
>CAYRLJ010000122.1:9209-12504 GCA_964425025.1 uncultured Burkholderia sp.
CACTCCTGCTCGTTGTAGTAGCCGGTGTGATCGCCGTACGGCCCTTCGAGCGCATGCTCGTAACGGGCCGTCGCCCCGTGCGATGGCCGGGGCGGCGCGCCGGCCGGGATGGCGCCGGGCTCGTCCTCCTGCGGATAGAGGAAACCTTCGAGGACGATTTCGGCGCGCGCCGGCACTTGCAGCGCCTCGAGGCCCGGTGTCAGGCACCGCGCGAGTTCCGTGCGCGCGCCGCGCAGTAGCCCGGCGAACTGATATTCCGAGAGGGTGTCGGGCACGGGCGTGACGGCTCCGAGAATCGTCGCGGGATCGCAGCCGAGCACGACGGCAACGGGATAAGGCTTGCCCGGATTCGCTAGCGCGAACTCGCGGAAATCGAGCGCGCCGCCGCGGTGCGCGAGCCAGCGCATGATGAGCTTGTTCCGGCCGATCAGCTGCTGCCGGTAGATACCAAGGTTTTGCCGGGGTTTGTTGGGACCCCGCGTGACGGTTAGCCCCCACGTGACGAGAGGGGCCGCGTCGCCGGGCCAGCAAGTCTGAATCGGGAGCCGGGATAGGTCGACGTCGTTGCCCTCCCAAACGATCTCTTGGCAGGGCGGCGCGCTGACCGTCTTGGGCGCCATGTCCCAGACCGCCTTGGCGAGCGTCAGCAGTTTGCCGGCGTCCTTGAGGCCCTTGGGCGGATCCGGTTCCTTGAGCGCCGACAGCAGCCTCCCGACATCGCGCAGCGAGCGTAGCGCCGCGCCTTCCTCGGCGGCCGCCGTCTCGTCGATGCCCATGCCGAGCGCGATCCGGCGCGTGGTACCGAATAGGTTGCCGAGGACCGGAAACGCATGGCCCGCCGGTGCATTGAACAGTAACGCCGGACCGCCGGCGCGCAGCACGCGATCGCAAAGCTCCGTCATCTCGAGCACGGGCGACACGCTTTCCGGTACACGCCGCAGCTCGCCAAGGGTCTCGAGGCGGCCGATGAAGTCCCGCAAATCTTTATATTTCATAGAATCTGTCGAATGGCTGGCGGCACCCTGATGGTGGCCCGCGCTAAGCAGGCGACGATTTTACCTGCGCACGGCAAGAAGGTTCCTCCGGGACAAGGCCAAAAAATAGCCGAAACGCGCGCGGGGTATGGATATCGGCCGCACCGCGCCTTTCCTTAATTACATTTAGTTATGATTTGGAGTTTTTATAGCATTGACGATCTATAAAAGCCTGCTAGAATCCGACCCAGATTGGCTGCAGGGCCAAGTAGTTTTGAGTTCACTGCTCCGTTCCAGCCACAACGCGAAGTGTCGCGTTACCCGTACGCCGCCCTGCACGGCGATTCTTACGGTCTTATTAGTTGTCATCGCGCCGGCGCTAGACGCCGGCTTTGCGTGAGCGCCACTGTGCGCGTGCCCATAGGTGCGCCGCCGGTCCTTTTGCTCCGATGTGGCCCTCCACCCGGCCCACTGCCGCCGCGCGCGGTAGGGTGCCGTTATCCCGGTGTCCCCGAGGTCCGACCAAGGCCCGTGGCACCCTCTTGCTCGATAGGCGCTTCGCGCGCTGTTGTTCTACGTCGAGCCGAGCCATGCTCAATGGGAGAACTGAATGAATACTTGGTTATCGCGGCATCCCGACAGTAGTTTCGGCGCAGCGCTCCGAACCGCACTGCGACGCGGGACGCGTGTCAGTCACCACCTTTTCAGCATCGTCGGCGCGTGCGCCGTGCTGGTCGGCCTCGCGCTCTGGCTGTTGCCCAATGTGCGCAATACGTTGGCCGCGCGCATGATGCCGTTCATCGAAGCCGCGGTCCAGGCTGGCCCGGCGCGGCTCTTGAGCGGTCACCCGCTGCCGGTATTCGGCGCACCGGCGCCGGACGCCGCGGACGAAGCGCCCGCGCTCGACAACGCCCGCTATGACGGCGCGTTCGACGGCAGCGGCGCAAGCGGCTTGGCTTTGGTCAACGGCCCCGCGGCCCCCGCGGCCGATATGCGCTTATCGACGAGCATGACGCCGTCGAACCTTTACCTGCTGGCAAAGATGATCTCGTCGCAGCCCGTGGCGGCCGACGCGCGCGGCGATCGCGTGGTCGTATCGGCGCGCGAGCAAGCGCTCGTCACGTCGTACTTGGCGCGCCGTTATCACGTGGCGCAGGGGCCCGTCGGCGAATTGGTCCAGGCCGCGTTCGATACGGGCCGTCAAGTCGGCCTCGATCCGCTTTTGTTGCTCGCGGTCATGGCGATCGAATCGGGCTTTAATCCCTACGCGGAAAGCGGCGTGGGCGCGCAGGGGCTCATGCAGGTCATGTCGAAGGTTCACTCGGACAAATTCCGCTTCTTCGGCGGCACCGGCGCGGCGCTTGATCCGCTGGCCAACATTACGGTCGGCGCCGTCGTGCTGAAAGATTGCATCGCGCGCGGCGGTTCGCTGACCGATGGCTTGCGTCTGTATGTCGGTTCCACCTCGCCGGACGACGGCGGTTATGGCGCGAAGGTGCTGGCCGAGCGTGGCCGCTTGCGCGACGTGGCGCGCGGCCGACAGGTGCCCATCAATGCGCCGCAGGCGCCGCAAAAGCAAGTGGTGGCATCGGCCAAGCGCGTTCAGGTTGCCCTCAACAGCAACCACCCCGCTGTGGCCCAGGCGAAGACGACTGAGAGCGACGGCGATTCGGCTTCGGCGGCGCCGGCCTCGTCCGAGGACAATACGGCGGGCGCGAGCGCGGCGCACCACGGCGGCGCGCAAGCGGAACTCGGCGCGTGAGCTTCAGTAGCGCTTTCGACTAAGCAGAACAAAAAACGAAAAAAAAGCACCTTAGGGTGCTTTTTTTGTTGTCCGTTGCCCCGTTGCCCATCGAGCCGGCACCCGGGGCACACGGGCCGCACCGCGCACCGGTTCGCGGACGGCTCGATCAATGTCCGAACAATCGTGCCAAGCGTTCGACGGCTTCTTCGAGCGACGTATAGGCCGTCGCATACGACAATCGGATGTAATCGCGCGGCGCGTGCTGACCGAAATCGAGCCCGGGCACCAAGACGACGCCCGCGTCGTGAAGCATCGCTTTTGTCAGTGCGGCGCTGTCCCCGGCCGCCGGGTGAGGCACGCCGCGGCAATCGGCATAGACGTAGAACGCGCCGTCCGGCGTGACGGGCACCTTAAAGCCGAGCCGTTCGAGCGCGGGGACGATGAAATCGCGCCGGCGCTTGAATTCGAGCCGTCGGCCTTCGTAGATCTCGATCGTTTCCGGCTCGAAGCAGGCGAGGGCGGCATGCTGGGCGAGTGCCGACGCACAGATGAACAGGTTCTGCGCGAGCTTTTCGAA
>CAYRLJ010000123.1:0-12491 GCA_964425025.1 uncultured Burkholderia sp.
CCGAAGCCGTTCGATCCGCGCCTGATCATCAAGATCGCGCCGGCCGTCGCGCAAGCGGCGATGGACTCCGGCGTCGCGACGCGCCCGATCCAAGACATGGACGCCTATCGCGAGCAGCTTGGCGCCACCGTCTATCGCACGGGCATGGTGATGCGCCCCGTGTTCGCCGCGGCCAAGCAAAAGGCCGCGCGCATCGTCTTCGCCGAGGGCGAAGACGAACGCGTGCTGCGCGCCGCGCAGTTCGTGCTGATGGAGAGAATCGCCAAGCCGATCATCGTCGGGCGTCCGTCGGTGGTCGAAATGCGTTTGAAGAAGATGGGTTCGAAGCTGAAGGTCGGCGCCGATTTCGACATCGTCGATCCCGAGGACGATCCGCGCTTCACGCAAAGCTGGCAGCTTTATCACGAGATCGGCGCGCGCGATGGTGTGACGCCCGAGATCGCGAAGGCGGCGATGCGCAAGTTCAATACGCTGATCGGCGCGATTCTGATTCGCTTGGGTCATGCCGACGGCATGATCTGCGGGATGATCGACACGTACCATAGCCACCTGAAGTACATCGAGCAGGTGCTTGGCCGCTCGCAGGAAGCGGAGTATTTCGCGGCGATGAACCTCTTGATGCTGCCGGGGCGCAACCTGTTCATCTGCGATACGTATGTGAACGAAGTGCCGAGTGCGGAGCAACTGGCGGATATGGCGATCTTGGCCTCGAGCGAGATCGAGCGTTTCGGCATCGTGCCGAAGATTGCGCTGCTGTCGAATTCGAACTTCGGTAGCGCGCCTTCGTCGTCGTCGCAACGGATGTCGGCCGCGCGCAAGATGATTGCCGAGCGGGCGCCTCAGCTCGAAGTCGACGGCGAAATGCACGGCGATGCGGCGCTTTCCGAAGTCGTGCGCAAGCAGGCGTTCCCCGGCACGACGCTCACGGGCGAAGCGAACCTGCTCTTGATGCCGAACGTCGAGGCCGCGAACATCACGTACAACCTGCTGAAGATGGTGGGCGGTGAAGGTGTGACGGTCGGGCCGTTCTTGCTGGGTGCGGCTAAGCCGGTGCACATCTTGACGCCGGCGGCGACGGTGCGTCGGATCATCAACATGACGGCTGTCGCTGCGGCGAACGTGCGCGCGGAATAACGCGCGGACGCTGACCGGACGCTTGCGCTGCCCTCCTAGCGAGGGCAGCGATAAAGTGCCCTACGCCGCGTGCCGCGCCACCCCACCCGACGAACGCCATTTCGCCATCAAGTCGTTCCACTTCACGCGCACGGCCTTCAGGTTGTTTTCCTTCACGTGCCCGTAGCCGCGAATCCCATCAGGCAGATTCGCCAGCTCGATGGCCAGCGGCAAGTTATCCGCCTTCAGGCCCGCAAGCACTTCACGCACGAGCCCTTCGTACTCGCCGATCAACGCACGCTCCGTACGACGCTCCTCGGTCTTGCCGAACACATCGAACGCTGATCCCCGCAGGAACTTCATCTTCGCGACCAGTCTGAACGCCGACAGCATCCACGGGCCATACTGCTTTTTCACGAGATGACCCTTCGCATCTTTCTTCGCAAGAAGCGGCGGCGCGAGGTGGTAGTTCAGCTTCCAGTCACCCTCGAACTGTTCCTTTAGCTTCGCCAAGAACGCCGGATCCGTCTGCAGCCGCGCGACTTCGTACTCGTCCTTGTACGCCATCAGCTTGTACAGATTGCGCGCGACGGCTTCCGTGAGCGGCTCGCTGACGGTGCTGCCGTCGGCAAGTGCACGCTCGGCCGAGCGTACCTGGGCAACAAGGGTTTCATAGCGCTTGGCGTAGGCCGCATCCTGATAGGCGGTCAACAGCTCGACGCGCTTGGCGATCAGCCCATCGACGGACTTTTTCGTATGCAGCGAGATCACGGTCGCACTGGTGTCGTGCATCGCGGCGGCAGGTTTGACCGCACGCTCGACGCTGGCCAAATCATGCGCGGCACGCCGGCCCCATTCAAAAGCGGCGAGGTTTTTCTCGACTTGCACGCCGTTCAGCTCGATCGCCCGCACGAGCGAGCGATACTCGAGCGGCAGCCATCCGTATTGCCACGCGTAGCCGAGCACGAACGGGTTCGTGTAGATGGCATCGCCGAGCAGTGCGACGGCGAAGCGGTTCGCATCGACGACATCGACATGTTCCCCTGCCGCCGCACGCACGTCTTGCTCCGTGCTCATGCCCGGGAACGTCCAATTCGGGTTCTTGATGAAGTCGGCGGTCGGCGTCTTCGCGCTGTTGACGACCACACGCGTCTGCCCGAACTTCATCCGCGACGTGCATTCGTCGCCGGCCGTGACGATCGCGTCGCAGCCGATCACGAGGTTCGCTTCGCCCATCGCGATGCGCGTTGCGTGGATATCGGTCGGCGCATTGGCGATCTGCACGTGGCTCATCACGGCGCCGCCCTTTTGCGCGAGGCCCGTCACGTCGAGCACGGTCACGCCCTTTTGCTCGAGGTGCGCGGCCATGCCGAGCAGCGCGCCGATCGTCACGACACCCGTGCCGCCCACGCCCGTGACGAGCACACCGTACGGACGGGTGATCGCGGGCAGCGCTGGTTCGGGCACGGCGGGCAGCCCTTCGCTCGTCTTTGCACCGGCCGGCTTCGGCTTACGCAACTGACCGCCTTCGACCGTCACGAAGCTCGGGCAGAAGCCCTTCAAGCACGAGAAGTCCTTGTTGCAGCTCGATTGGTTGATTTGGCGCTTGGTGCCGAGTTCGGTTTCGAGCGGCTCCACCGACAGACAGTTCGACTGCACCGAGCAATCGCCGCAGCCTTCGCAGACTGCCTCGTTGATGACGACGCGCCGCGCCGGATCGGGAAACTCGCCTTTCTTGCGGCGGCGCCGCTTCTCCGTCGCGCAAGTCTGGTCGTAGATGAGGATCGTCGTTCCCTCGATCTCTCGGAGGTCGCGTTGCACGGCATCGAGTTCGTCGCGATGATGGATCGTCACGCCCGGGGCGAGCAGCGTCGTGCCGCTGTATTTCTGCGGCTCGTCGGTGACGATGACGATTTTCTTCGCGCCCTCGGCCGCGAGCTGATGCGTGATCTGCGGCACGGTCAGCACGCCGTCGACGGGCTGGCCGCCCGTCATGGCAACGGCATCGTTATAAAGGATCTTGTAGGTGATGTTCGCCTTGGCTGCGATTGCCGCGCGAATCGCGAGCAACCCCGAGTGGAAGTAGGTGCCGTCGCCCAGGTTCGCGAACACATGCTTCTCGTTCGTGAACGGCGCCTGGCCCGTCCATGCGACGCCTTCGCCGCCCATTTGGCTGAACGTACTCGTGCTGCGGTCCATCCAAACCGTCATGTAGTGGCAGCCAATGCCGGCCATCGCGCGCGAGCCGTCGGGCACGTTCGTCGAGGTGTTGTGCGGGCAGCCCGAGCAGAACCAGGGCTTGCGCTCCGCGGTGACGCGCGGTTTCGCCAGCGCCTTTTCCTTCGCGTCGATGACGCCCAGGCGCGCGGCAATACGCTCCCGAACGTCGGACGGCAGCTCGAATTTCTCGAGCCGCGTCGCGATCGCTTTTGCGATCAGCGCCGGAGAGAGTTCGTAATGCGCGGGCAGTAGCCAGTTGCCCATCGGCACCGACCATTCGCCGCCCGCGCCATCCTTTTCGTCGAACTTGCCGAACACGCGCGGACGTTGGCCATCGGGCCAGTTGTAAAGCTCTTCCTTGATCGCGTATTCGAGGATCTGCCGCTTTTCCTCGACGACGAGAATTTCGTCGAGCCCGCGCGCGAACGCCTGTGCACCTTGCGCTTCGAGCGGCCAGACGCAGCCAACCTTATAGAGTCGAATGCCGATGCGCGAGCAGGTTTCATCGTCGAGACCCAAGTCGACGAGCGCCTGGCGCACGTCGAGGTAGGCCTTGCCGCCCGTGATGATGCCGAAGCGCGCATGCGGCGACTCGATTTCGACGCGGTCGAGCTTGTTGGCGCGCACGTAGGCGAGCGCTGCGTACCACTTGTAATCAAGCAGGCGCGCTTCCTGAACGAGCGGCGGATCGGGCCAGCGGATGTTCAAGCCGCCATCGGGCATGGCGAAATCGCTCGGCAAAATGATTTGCGTGCGATGCGGATCGATGTCGACGGAGGCTGACGATTCGACGACATCCGTCACGCACTTCATGGCGACCCACAAGCCGGAGTAGCGGCTCATTGCCCAGCCGTGCAGGCCGAAGTCGAGGTATTCCTGGACGTTCGACGGAAACAGCACGGGCAGGCCGCAGGCCTTGAAGACGTGTTCCGATTGATGCGCGAGCGTCGACGATTTGCAGGCGTGGTCGTCGCCGGCGAGCACCAGCACACCGCCGTGCTGCGATGAGCCGGCCGAGTTGCCGTGCTTGAGCACGTCGCCCGAGCGATCGACGCCGGGGCCCTTGCCGTACCACATCGAAAACACGCCGTCGTACTTGGCGCCGGGATAGAGATTGACTTGCTGCGTGCCCCAGACGGCCGTCGCGGCGAGATCTTCATTGATCCCGGGTTGAAACACGACTTGATTCGAGGCGAGATGTTTTTTCGCTTTCCAGAGGGCGAGGTCGAGCCCGCCGAGGGGGGAGCCGCGATAACCGGAGATAAATCCGGCGGTATTGAGCCCAGCGGCAAGATCGCGCGCATGTTGCAGCATCGGCAGGCGCACCAGCGCCTGAATGCCGCTCATATAAGCGCGGCCGCGCTCAAGTGTGTATTTGTCGTCGAGCGTGACTTGAGATAGCGCAGCTTCGAGCGAGGCTCGCTGACCTGCGTCCAGCGGGGCATTCATTGTATTGACTCCTCAACCCTGTTTGGGATCACCAAAACGTCTCAGCGCCGGCATCTTGTGGATGCTTCGGCCGGGGCCGCCATATTGACGGTTTTTCGCTGATGGTAGCACTGGTGGAAACCCGCCGCAGCTATCAAAAACAGTGCCATCGCTTACCTGCTAAGACTTCCGGGGCAGTGCGCTATCTCCTAAAGCGCGTGCGAAGTGGGGAAGGTATCCGTCTGTAACCGCCGTAACGTGTTGTGTTAAGGCTGGAACGGCCGGAAACGTCCTGGTCTAATGGGTCAACCCGTTCGGTTGAGGCGGGCACGCGACATCGGCGCCACACTGGCGTTTCAGGGAGCGTGAGGCGCGCGCCAAGCGCGCTTGATAAAAGGAATACAGCTTTGGAAAAGCGACACGTTCAAACGTTTTTAACGGTTTCCGCGGTATTTTTCGCGATGAGCATGCCTGCGCGTCAGGCGCAGGCGGGCGTCATATCGGCGGCGGTTTCCCGCACGATCGCCAAGGCGGGCATTGGCGCAGCGCCGGCTGAAATTCTGGCAGCGTCGATGGCCGGCACCTCGGCGCGGCACACGCCGATCGCCAAGGCCAGCCGCACGCATTTATCGAAGATCGAGAGGGCGTCAGCCGAGCATGGCGGTGATGCACTCGACATCGCGAACACCCAACCATTTTCGTTGTTGTAATTTTTCAAGCGCGGCGCGGCCATTTTGGCCGCGCCGGCCTTGGCATCGGTTTGTCGGTCCATCAATGCCCTTCATGGCGGCCACTTGCGGCCGCGCGCCAGTCCGCCCTTACGTTAAGCCTTGTCCTGCACGACCCCGCGTCGAATCTGATCGAGTTCGATCGATTCGAACAGCGCCTTGAAGTTACCCTCGCCGAAACCCTGATTGCCCTTACGCTGGATGATCTCGAAGAAGATCGGACCGATTTGGTTCTCGGTGAAGATCTGCAACAGCAGATCGTCCTTCGCGCCGTCGATCAAAATCTTGCGCTTCTTGAGTTCGTCGAGCGGTTCGGTGTGCCCCGGGATACGGCGGTCGACGAGTTCGTAATACGTATCGATCGTGTCGAGCAGCTTGACGCCGGCTCCGCGCAAGCCGTCCACGGTGCGGTAGATATCGCTCGAGCCGAGCGCGATGTGTTGGATGCCTTCGCCGTGATAGGCGTCGAGATATTCCTGGATCTGACCGGCTGTTTCCGAGCCTTCCTCGTTGATCGGAATGCGGATTTTGCCGCAGGGCGAAGTCATCGCCTTCGATTTGACGCCCGTCACCTTGCCTTCGATATTGAAGTACCGGATCTCGCGGAAGTTGAACAGACGCTCGTAGAACGCTGCCCATTCCTGCATGCGGCCGCGGTGAACATTGTGCGTCAGATGGTCGATATAAGTGAGGCCGTGGCCGGCCGGGTGCGGATCGGCGCCCGGGATCGGTTCGAAGTCGACGTCGTAGATGTCGATGTCGCCGACGCTACCGGGTTGCGCGCCGTTCTTGCCGCGCCAACGGTCGACGAAATAGATCAGCGAGTCGCCAATGCCCTTGATGGCCGGAATGTTCAGCTCCATCGGGCCGGTCTTGTTGTCGAAGCCCCAAGCACCAAGTTCGAGCGCATGCTTGTAGGCCTTCGCCGCGTCTTGAACGCGGAACGCGATCGCGCAGATGGACGGGCCGTGCAGGCGCGTAAAGCGCTGTGCAAACGAATCGGGTTCGCCGTTGACGATGAAGTTGATTTCGCCCTGACGGTAGAGCGTCACGTCCTTGTGACGGTGGCGGGCGATTGCCGTGAAGCCCATCTGTTCGAACAGCTTGCCTAGCGCCTTCGGATCGGGTGCTGTGTACTCGATGAATTCGAAGCCGTCAGTGCCGACGGGGTTGTCCCACGTTTGAACTTGCATGCCTGTCTCCCGATCTATCGCGGCGGGGCGCCGCATTCCACTAATAGACGCAAGTGTATAGCGGGTGTCTAGGCGAAAATTTGCGATTCTTGACGGTGAACGCTACGATTGCGCAACTTTATATCTCATGTAAAGCGTGCGGAGTCGAAAAATGGCCGATATAGAACTCGATGCAGTCGACAGGCGCATCCTCGCGTTTTTGCAGGAGAACGGGCGCGCGTCGAACCAGGACATCGCGGAGCGGGTGAACCTGTCGCCGAGCCCGTGTTTGCGGCGCATCCGGCGGCTCGAGGAAGCCGGCATCATCCGCGGCTACGTCGCGCTGCTCGATCCGCAAAAGTTGGGCCTGGGGCTGCTTGCCTACGTCAACGTTCGCTTGGAAAAGCGCGGCGGCGCGACGGGGCACGCCAGTACGACCCATGCCGAACTATTTCGTGCCGCGGTGCAGTCGTGGCCCGAGGTGGTGGCCTGCCATGCAATGACGGGGGAGATGGATTACTTGCTGCGCGTACAGGTGAAGGATATGGTGCATTTCTCGCACTTCGTGCAGAACCAATTGCTGCATCATCCGTCCGTCATCGACGTCAAGACGAGTTTTGCGCTCGAATCGTTCAAAGAGACGACCGCGCTGCCGATCCTGTAAGTGCCGTACAGGGGAGGGCGGCACGCGAGGGGGAAGAAGGTGTGGCTCAGGCGAGCGCCTCGACGTCGTCCTCGGCGGGCATCATCGCTTCGAACAGGCGTGCCGTATCGCGGGCTTGGCGCTTGATCGCGTAGTCGAACGCCGCGGCTTGCTCTTGCAGCATCTCGGTAAGAATGCTCGTTTGATCGGCGGGCGGCAGCGTCAAGTAAGCATCCGCGCTGCCGTACGCGTATTCGATCTTCATGCCGGCCTTCTTGGCGATGTGCATCATCGTCGTGTTGCGCGACAGACAATACATATAGAGCATCGTCACTCGCGTGTTACGGCTGCGGATCGCGGCGCGCTCAAATAGTTGCGAGCCGACGCCCATGCCGCGCGAGCTTTCGAGCACCGATACGCCGAATTCGGCCGTGCACTGATTGCCGTCGGCGGGCAGATAGGCCAGATGGCTGACACCGACCAGACTGAGCCGATGGTCGTAGACGCCGAACACGGTGTCGCGCACGAAGTCGATCGACCGCACGTAGTTTTCGATTACGTGGTCGGGCGCCGCTTGGCCGAAGCGTAACAGGCGATCGTCCTCGCCGAGCGCGAGAAAATGGGTTAGCAGCGCGTTGTGATCGGCCGCCGTCAGCTCACGCACGAGGACGGGAATGCGATGAGCCGCCTGCGAGGCACGCTCGTGAAGCTCGATCGACGCGTTGGCGCGGGTAGTGGGTGACGGGTTCATCGTGGTTCTCCTATTCGTCTGCGCGCTCATGCTGCAACGCAGTACGAATTCTACCCGATGAGCATTAACCACACTAGGGAAAACCCGTATTATCCTCCGAGGATCGCCTCTATTTTAAGTAAATATTCGCTTAAGCCACTGATTTTATTGGGATAAAGTGGCTGTTGCGTATGCGCGCCAGGTCAAATCGGCCGATGAGACGCCTGCCGGTTTCTATTGCGATGCGGCATATCGGCCACGCCCGGATCGGGCCGTCAAGTCACGAGGCCGTTCTCGAGAACGCCGATCACTCGGTCCGCGAACTCGCGGTAGCCAAGCCGCCCGCCGGGCTTGAGCCAAGTGAAGGTCCAGTTGATCATCCCGAACACCATCATGGTGACGGCCGTCTGATCATCCTTCGAGACGCGCTCCGGATAGGCGCGCGCCAACTGGCGAGCAAAGGCCGCGACGATGTCGCGCTGGCGATCGAGTATCACTTCGCGCTGAATTTCGACTAGATACTTCACGTCGTTGAGCAGCGCCACGTGCCGGCTGTGCGAGGTTTCGTACTCGGCCAGAAAGGCGCGAACGAGTTCGGCGAACGTCTCGCGCTCGGTCAGGCCGCGCCGTTGGCTCGAACCCTCGACTTCGGCGATGATCAGCATGAGCCGCTTGGTATAGCGATCGAGCAGGTCGAATAGGATCGCTTCCTTGCTCTCGTAATAGTGATAAAGGCGTGCCTTCGAGGTGCCGCTGGCCGCGGCCAATTCCGCCATCGACGTGCTCGGATAGCTGGTTTGCGCGAACGCGCTAGCGGCGAGGTCGAGAATTTGCTCGCGTTGGGTTTCGTGATCGGGTGCTCGGGTACGGGCCATGATGTCGTCGTCGTTTTCGGCCGGCCGGGGCGCAAGCGATCGCTGCAATCGTTGGATCGCTGAGATCACTCGCCCTCGTGCGTGTGGCGGAAGGTCCGCCCGCTGCGTGCTATGGCCGCCGCGTCGCTAGTTTAAGCGAAACGGGACCCCCGGCCGTCAGCGCTTGTTCAACGTCAACGCTCGTCGTAGCTGACGACGACGCGTTCGCTGACGGGATGGCATTGGCACGTCAACACGAAGCCGTCGCGGATTTCCTGTGCCTCGAGCGTGTAGTTCTTGTCCATCTTGACCTCGCCTTCGAGGACCTTGGCTCGGCACGTGCAACATACGCCGCCTTTGCAGGCGTACGGCAGGGCGAGCCCCGCATGCAAGCCGACGTCGAGCAGGCTCGCACCTTCGTACGGCAGCCGCATCTTGCGTCGATTGCCGTCGATGATGATTTCGAGGTCGGCGGCCGGCGTTTGCTCGGTGATCTCGACCACCGGAGCGCCCGCTTGCGGCAGCGGTGTGCCGAAGCGTTCGACGTGCACCTTCGATTCGGCGACGCCGGCTGCTTTGAGCGCTGCCTCCGCCGCATCCATCATCGGCGCGGGGCCACAGATGAACGCTTCGTCGATCGACTCGGCCGGAATCAGCGTCTCGAGAAACGCGGCGCACTTCGATTGATCGAGCACGCCGTTGAACAGATCCACGTCCTGCATATCGTCCGACAGCACGTTGTACAGGATGAAGCGGTTCATGTAGCGGTTCTTCAGGTCCTCTAGTTCTTCGGCGAACATGATCGCGTCGACGCTGCGATTGCCGTAGATCAGCGTGAATGTGCTGCGCGGCTCCATGTCGAGCGTCGTCTTGACGATGGCTAGCACGGGCGTGATGCCTGAGCCGCCGGAGAAGGCCACGTATTGTTTGCCCTGCTCGGCGTTCAGATGCGTGAAAAAGCGGCCGTCGGGCGTCATCACATCGATCGCGTGGCCGGCCTGCAGCGTATCGAACGCGAAGTTCGAAAAGCGTCCGCCGCGCACGCGCTTGATGCCGATGCGCAACTCGCCGTCGCGATCGTAATCGGTGACGCCGACGCAGATGGAATAGGAGCGCCGAGTTTCCTCGCCGTCGAAGTGCGCCTTGAGCGTCACGAACTGTCCTTGCGTGAAGCGGTACGCATCGCGCAGCTCGGGCGGCACTTCGAACGAAACGGAAACCGCATCGGCGGTCTCGGGCCGCACCTCGCGGATGCGCAGCGAATGAAATTGCGGGGTCGCCATGTTCAGTAGGGTTTGAAGTAGTCGAAGGGCTCGCGGCAATCGAGGCACCGATAGAGCGCCTTGCAAGCCGTGGAGCCGAATTGGGACAAGCGCTCCGTGTGCACCGATCCACAGTGGGGGCACGCAGGAGCGGCGCCGGCGCGCGGCACGAAGCGGATCGTCTGCGCCCCATGGCTGGCGGGCGTGCTTGCACAGCGGCCGCCTGGCGGGGCGATGCCGTACACGCGCAGCTTTTCGCGCGCTTCGTCGGTGATCCAGTCGGTGGTCCACGCCGGCGCCAAAACCGTCTTGATCCGATGCGGCGTCAAGCCCGCCTGCTCGAGCGCGTGCGCGACATCCTCGGCGATATGCGCCATCGCCGGGCATCCCGAGTAAGTCGGGGTGATCACGACTTCGAGCGCGCCGTCCTGGGCTCGCTCGACAGCGCGCAAGATACCGAGTTCTCGTATCGATACGACCGGGATCTCCGGATCGGGCACCGATTCGAGCACCGCCCATGCCTGCGCAAGTGCTTCGTCGTTCGCTCGTGCGGGCGCGGTGCTGTTTTGCGCAAAGTTAACGGTGTTCGACATATCGCGGACCTAAAGCTGAGGAGCAGGGTACAGCCGGCGGCAGGCGTGACCAAGTCACCACGTTGCGCCCGGATGCTGACGCGCGAGGCTCTGCATCTCAGCGAGCAAAAAGCCCATGTGTTCGGAGTGCTCGCCGTGCTTGCCCGTCGTCACGTGATTAACGGGAGCGGGCGCATTTAGCGTGGCCTCGTCGAGCGCGGCCTGCACGTCCTGCCGCCAGGCAGATTCGAAATCGGCAGCGCGCACGCCGATGCCTGAAGCTGCCATGGCATCTTCGAGCGCGTCCGTGGCGAAACACTCGTGCATATAGGGCATCAGAAAGTCGAGAGCAGCTTGCGTGCGCCGATGAGACTCGTCCGTGCCGTCGCCGAGGCGCACGAGCCAATCGCGCGCGTGCTCGAGTTGGTAGCGCGTCTCCTTGATCGATTTCGAGGCGATCGCCGCGAGCTGCGTGTCCTTCGAGCTTTCCAGCGCCGTCCACAGATGCGCCATCAACGCCGTATAAAGGTAGTTGCGAACGATCGTCACCGCGTAATCGCGATCGGCGCGTGCCGTGCTGGCAAGCGGTCCGCAATGCGGCAGTTCCACGAGCGTGTAGTTCGCGAACTCCCGCTCGGCGCGAAAGTAGGCGTAATCGTCTTCGGTCTTCGTTGCGCCAGTCAGCGCTTGCTCGAGCGTCGCCGCGTGCGAGTAAAGCATGCGGGCCTGGCCGATGAGATCGAGGCTCATGTTTGCAAGCGCGATGTCCTCTTCGAGCACGGGGCCGTGACCGCACCATTCGGCGTTGCGCTGCCCAAGGATCAGCGCGTTGTCCGCGAGACGCAGCACGTAAGAGAGTTGTTCAGGCGTGATCGTCATGACACGGTTACATATGGTTGACTGCGTCGGGCAGCGTGTAGAACGTCGGATGGCGATAGATCTTGTCGCCGGCCGGCTCGAACAGGTCCGCCTTGTCGTTCGGATCGGACGCCGTGATTGCGGCGGCAGGCACGACCCAAATGCTGACGCCCTCTTGGCGGCGCGTGTAGACGTCGCGCGCCATGCGCAGCGCCATCGAAGCATCGGCGGCGTGCAAGCTGCCGCAATGCTTATGGTCGAGCCCTTGCTTGCTGCGCACGAACACTTCCCAAATCGGCCATTCCTTGTTCATGAATCACTCCTGGATGCTTGGCAATGCTTGCTGATAGCTGATGATTGAATTGGGTCTTGGTCTCGGACACGCGCGAGCGGCACATCACGCCGCTTGTTGCTGCGCGCGCGAGCGGACTTTTTCTGCATGCGCGAGCGCGGCGTCGCGCACCCAGGCGCCATCGTCGTGCGCCTTCACGCGTGTCGCGAGCCGCTCCTTGTTGCATGGCCCGTCGCCGTTCACCACGCGCCAAAATTCTTCCCAGTCGATCGCACCGTAGTCGTAGTGACCCCGCGCTTCGTTCCATTTGAGGTCCGGGTCGGGCAGCGTCACGCCGAGCACCTTGGCCTGCTCGACGGTGGCATCGACAAATTTTTGTCGAAGATCGTCGTTTGAAATCCGCTTGATGCCCCACTTCGCCGATTGATTGCTGTGGACCGAATCCTTGTCGCTCGGGCCGAACATCATCAACACGGGCCACCACCAGCGGTCGACGGCTTGCTGGACGAGTTGGCGCTGCGCCTCGGTTCCCTTCATCATCGCGAGCAGCGCGTCAAAGCCTTGACGCTGATGGAACGACTCTTCCTTGCAGATGCGGATCATGGCGCGCGCATAGGGG
>CAYRLJ010000124.1:0-12394 GCA_964425025.1 uncultured Burkholderia sp.
CTAAGGCGGGGACTTTATTCAACGGCATCGGTGCTTCCGATGCCGTTTTCATTTGAGGGCTGGCTAAAGCCCGGCATGATGCTCGCGTGCGGCGCTGGGCTCATCAAGCGCCGCGTCTTCTCGATTCGCTCGATCTCACCCTGATTCGATTCGCCTATGCGCTACTGGCTCATGAAGTCCGAACCGGACGAAGCAAGCATCGACGATCTTAACGCCGCCCCCGAGCGCACACTGCCATGGACGGGCGTGCGCAATTATCAGGCGCGCAATTTCATGCGCGACATAATGAGAATCGGCGACGGTGTGCTCTTTTATCATTCGAGCTGCCCGGAACCTGGCATCGCCGGCATTGCCGAAGTCGTGTCGGGTGCGTACCCCGATCCGACCCAGTTCGACCCGAAGAGCCCGTACTACGATGCGAAATCGACGCGCGAGACACCGCGCTGGATGCTCGTCGACGTGCGCTTCGTGAAGAAGACGCCGCTTGTGTCGCTTGCCGAGCTGCGCGCGCATCCCGAGCTTGCCGATATGCGTGTGCTCGCCAAGGGCAATCGCCTGTCGATTACGCCGGTGACCGACGACGAATGGCGCTTCATCACGAAGCAGCTAACGTAAAGCACGGCTAGGATGGGGCAAACGCCCGGGTCCCAACGCTGTTGTCACGAAGTGGAGCCAGAATGAGAAAAACAATCGCAGCGATATCTTTCGCGGCCGCCGTGCCGCTGGCCCTCGCCGCCCTGCCCTCGAGAGCCGATACGGTGCTGACGCAGCCCGTGCCGTCGGGCGTTCTGTCGCTGTCGGCGCAAGCGAGTGAAGAAGTGCCGCAGGATGTCGTCGACATCACGCTGTTCTATGAGAAGGAAGCCAACGACGCAGCATCGCTGACTGACTCGCTCAACCAGCATGCCGATGCCGCACTCGCACAAGCGCGGCGCGTGTCGAACGTCACCGCGCATACGGGAACGTTTTCGATTTACCCGATGACTGACCGCGACGGCCATATTTCCGCATGGCGCGGCCGCACGGAGGTCGTGCTCGAATCGCGTGATTTCGCCGCCGCTTCAACGCTCGCGGGACGGATCAATTCGCAAATGCAGGTGGGCAGCGTCGCGTTCTCTCTGTCACCGGAGGCCCAGCGCGCCGCGGCGCAGAAGCTCACGGCCGAAGCGATCAAAAAATTCAGAGATCAAGCCGAATCCTCGGCGCGCTCTTTCGGATACGGCGGCTACACGATCCGTGAAGTCGACGTGGGGGGCACCAATGCATCCCCGCCCCCACGCCCGATGTTCGCGATGCGCGCGATGGCGGCCGCTGCGGCGCCCGCGCCCCTGCCCGTCGAAGGCGGGAAATCGACGGTGACCGTCAACGTGTCGGGCTCCGTGCAGATGACGAAGTAACCCCGCACGCGCTCGACAGTAGCTCGACAGTAGCTCGACAGTAGCTCGACAGTACTTAGTTCGAAGCCGCGCCAGCCGGCGCGGCGCGGCCACGCCGGTACGACCAGACGAGCACGATGATGCCGGCGACGATCATCGGCAGCGAGAGCCACTGCCCCATCGAGAGCCCCAGCGCGAGCAGCCCGAGGAAATCGTCAGGCTCGCGCGCGAATTCGATCGTGAAGCGGGCAAGCCCATAGCCGATCAGAAAGACGGCCGATGCGGCGCCGACCGGACGCGGCTTGCGCGTGAAGAACCAGAGCACGAGAAACAGCGCAATGCCTTCGAGCGCGATCTCGTAGAGTTCGGACGGATGACGCGGAAGCATGTGGTACTGCGCGAACACTTCGCCCAAGTGCCACTTCGCCGCCAATTGCGGATGCTGCACGAGCCAGAGCGCGTCGTCGTTCGATGAATTTTGAAACAGCATCGCCCACGGCGCGTCCGGGCTCGTCACGCGCCCCCACAACTCGCCGTTGATGAAATTGCCGAGGCGGCCCGCCGCGAGCCCCGTCGGCACCATCGGCGCCACGAAGTCGGTCACTTGCAACCAGGTGCGGTTGCGCTGACGCGCGAATAGCATCATCGCCAGCGTAACGCCGAGGAAACCGCCGTGGAACGACATACCGCCCTCCCACACTTTGAAGATATCGAGCGGGTGCGCGAAGTAGTAATCGGCCTTGTAGAACAGCACATACCCGAGCCGGCCGCCGAGGATCGTGCCGAGCACGCCGTAGAACAAGATGTCGTCGATGTCCTTCACGCTCCAGCCCTGTGCGCTAACGTGCGGCAAGCGCAGCCGCAGCCGGGCGATGACGACGGCCAGCATGAACCCGACGAGGTACATCAGGCCGTACCAGCGGATTGCAAGCGGACCGAAATGAATCGCAACGGGATCGAAATTAGGATGAATCAGCATCGTAAGGCTTTCGGCATGAAAAATGAGGCGTTGAACGAGCGGCACGCGCGCCGCGTTTAAGCATCGCGCTCTCGCGCATCCTTCTTTAGCTTCGCACCGCGCTCGCCGCTCGCGTGCACTTTCGCATGGGCGCGCACGATGTCGATGAAGCCGGCCAGCACGGGGCTTACGTCGGCCGTTCGCCACACGAGCCCCGTCTCCACCAACGGCGTGGGCTGCGCAAGCGGCCGGTAGACGACCCCGGTGCGCCGCAGATGGCGCAACGATTGCGGCACCAACGCGACGCCCATGCCGGCCGATACCAAGCTGACGATCGTCTGCATTTGAATCGCCTCTTGTCCGATGCGGGGCGTCAGCCCGGCCGCGCCGTAGCAGGCCGTAATGATGTCATAAAAGCCCGGCGCCAAACGACGCGGAAAGATCACGAGCGGCAATTGATCCAGATCGGCCAGCGAAACCGGCGCATCGAGCCAGTCGGGCGCCTCGCCGCGGCCACGATGACGCACGCTCGATGCCGGCATCGCCGCGACCAGCGGCTCGCGCATGACGGGCAGATAGGTCAACGTCGCCACATGGCGCGGCGGCAGCGGCGGAATGATGAGGCCCGCATCGATCCGGCCCGCGACCAGTTCCTCGATCTGCACGTCGCTCGTCGCTTCGGCCAGACTCAATCGCACGCGCGGATGCCGCACGGCAAATTCTCGCAGCAGTTGCGGCAATAAGCCGTAATCGGCCGTCGAAACGAATGCGAGCGAGAGCGCGCCGGCCTCGCCGCGCGCCAGACTTTGCGCGAGCGGCCGCAGCGTGTCTGCCGCGGCAAGCAGCTTGCGCACTTCGGGCAGTAAATCGGCGCCGACTGCCGTGAGTTCGACTGTGCGCTTGGTCCGCGCAAAGAGTTCGACGCCGAGCGTCGCTTCCAACGCGCGAATCGCCTGCGACAGCGGCGGCTGCGTCATCGACAGCTTGCGGGCGGCGCGCCCGAAATGCCGCTCCTCGGCGACGGCGACGAAATAGCGCAACTGGCGCAGGTCGGGGGTCATGAAGGCGGCTCCGAGCGATGTCGTTGATATGCGATTCGACCTAGTTTGGCATGCATCATATATTGGACACATGCAACCGCGCCCGGCATGCTGATCCGAGCCTCATGCGCGGCGCATGCCTTGCTAGCCTCTTCGCTCGCCTGGCGCTTCGCTAAGCGGCCCCTAGCCGGCCCCGGCAAGGCGCCCCCCACTTCCGATCCACGCACCGGAGTCTCCTCATGGCCTACAACCGTCGCTCGCAGCACATTACGCAAGGCGTCGCACGCGCCCCGAACCGCTCGATGTTCTACGCGCTCGGCTATGAGAAGGACGACTTCGACAAGCCCATGATCGGCGTCGCGAACGGCCACTCGACGATCACGCCTTGCAACGCGGGCTTGCAAAAGCTTGCCGATGCGGCCGTTGCGGCCGTCAAGGCATCAGGTGCGAATTCTCAGACGTTCGGCACGCCGACGATCTCGGACGGCATGTCGATGGGCACCGAAGGGATGAAGTATTCGCTGGTCTCGCGCGAAGTCATCGCCGATTGCATCGAGACTTGCGTGCAAGGTCAGTGGATGGACGGCGTCGTCGTGATCGGCGGCTGCGACAAAAACATGCCGGGTGGAATGATCGCGCTCGCGCGCATGAACGTGCCGGGCATCTATGTCTACGGCGGCACGATCCGGCCCGGCCATTGGAAGGGCAAGGATTTGACGATCGTCTCGTCGTTCGAGGCCGTCGGCGAATTCACGGCCGGCCGCATGTCGCAGGAAGACTTCGACGGCATCGAGCGCAACGCCTGCCCATCGACCGGGTCATGCGGCGGCATGTATACGGCCAACACGATGAGTTCGTCGTTCGAGGCACTCGGCATGTCGCTGCTCTATTCATCGACGATGGCGAACCCCGACGACGAGAAAGTCACATCGAGCGCTGAATCGGCGCGCGTGCTCGTCGAAGCCGTGAAGAAAGATTTGAAGCCGCGCGACATCATCACGCGCGAGTCGATCGAAAACGCCGTGGCGCTGATCATGGCGACAGGCGGCTCGACCAACGCGGTGCTCCACTACTTGGCGATCGCGCACGCGGCCGAGGTGCCGTGGTCCATCGACGACTTCGAACGCATCCGCAAACGCGTGCCCGTCATCTGCAATTTGAAGCCGTCGGGCGAGTATGTCGCGACGGACCTGCATCGCGCGGGCGGCATTCCGCAAGTGCTGAAAATCCTGCTCGACGCGGGGCTGCTGCATGGCGAGTGCATGACGATCACGGGCAGGACGATGGCCGAGGAACTGGCGAGCGTGCCGAGCGTGCCGCGCGCGGATCAGCAGGTGATCTTCCCGATCGACAAGGCGCTGTACAACGAAGGGCATCTGGCGATCTTGAAGGGCAACCTCGCCACGAACGGCGCGGTGGCGAAGATCACGGGACTGAAGAACCCCGTCATCACGGGCCCGGCTCGCGTGTTCGAAGACGAACAGAGCGCGCTCGCGGCGATCCTGGACGATCGCATCCGCGCGGGCGACGTGCTCGTGCTGCGTTACCTCGGCCCGCAAGGCGGCCCAGGCATGCCCGAAATGCTGGCGCCCACCTCGGCGCTGATCGGCAAAGGGCTCGGCGAATCGGTCGGTCTCATCACGGACGGCCGCTTCTCGGGCGGAACGTGGGGCATGGTCGTTGGACACGTTGCGCCGGAAGCGTTCGTGGGCGGCACGATCGCACTAGTGCAAGAAGGCGATTCGATCACGATCGATGCGCACCGGCTGCTGCTGCAGTTGAATGTCGACGAAGCCGAACTCGAACAGCGGCGCGCGGCATGGCAGGCGCCCTCGCCACGCTATACATACGGCGTGCTCGCAAAATTCGCGGCGCTCGCGCGCTCCGCCGACAAGGGGGCCGTGACGGGCTAGCGCTTACCGCCGCGACGTATGTCTGGCGAGTTCTTCGCTGACGGCGTCGCGGACCCAGCCCGCGACCTCTTGCTCGAGCGCGCCGACGACTTCTCGCGTGACTTGCCGCACGAGCCAGTTCGTGTGCTCCTCGACGGCCTCGCGGCAACGCGCTTCGATCATGCCGCGCGCGTCCTGCCGCATGTACGTCGAAAAGCGCAAGCGCAGGCGCTCCGCAATGAATTCGACGTCGCGCGCGTCGAACGCGGCGGCAGACGAAGCGCCCGGATGATCCGGGGCCGCGCCCAGTTGCTCCGCCGCCAGACCGCCCTGCGAAGCAACGGCAGGCAGCGGCGCGCTAGGTACGGAAGCGACAGCAGCAGCAGCGGAAGCAGCAGCGTTAGAGGAAGGAGCGGAAGCGGTCGAAGCACCGGGAACAGCGCTTTCACTAGCGCCGGATTGCGGCTCGGCCGCGGGTTCCGGTTGCGTCGTGCCTGGGCGCGCGATCGGCGGCCGCCCCGGCACGATGACGTCCGTCAGCATCGGAATCGAATTGGGATCGTGCGGATCGACCATACCCTCTCCATAAAATCAATGAGTGCGCCGATGGCGACGCTTCATGCGCCCTGCGCGTCGCCCTGCTTGTAATTATTGAGCGGATAGCCGCGATCGCGATAGAAGCGGTACCGCTCGCGCCCGGCCGCAAGTTCGTCCTCGCTGGTGCCGACGATTTCGAGCAAGCGCTCGAAGCGCGCGAACTGCGCCGGCACGGCCGGCGCCAGATTCAACAAGATTTGATGATGCGGCACCCGCTCGAGATCGGTAGCCAATACGATCGGCGTACGCATGGCAAGTAGGCTATCGGCCAAGCAATGCGGGAGGAAATCGAGCGGCGAGAACGTCCAAAGCCGCTCGTCGAACGCGCGCAGCCGCCCAGGATCGGCCAGCACGACAAGCGGCTGGCCGGCCTGATACGCCTTGCGCGCGAGCCGGCACGCATAGAGCAACGCATCGCCAACGTTCGTATGAAAGTCGATACGCGTCACTGCTTCACTCCGCTCGCGAGCCAGCCAAACACCATCACTGCCCCGCGCGATCGATCAGGAACTGCGTGAGCAGCGGCACGGGACGCCCCGTCGCGCCCTTCGCCGTGCCGCTCTTCCAAGCGATGCCGGCGATGTCGAGGTGCGCCCAGGGATAGGCGTCCGTGAAACGCGACAAGAAGCACGCCGCCGTCACGCTGCCGGCCGGACGGCCGCCGATGTTCGCAAGATCAGCGAAGTTCGACTTCAACTGCTCCTGGTATTCATCGTCGAGCGGCATGCGCCAGGTCGGATCCGACGCCTCGCGCGACGCATCGAGCAATTCGCCGGCCAGCGCATCGTCCTTCGAGAACAACGCCGAATTATGATGGCCGAGCGCGATGATGCACGCGCCGGTGAGGGTGGCGATGTCGACGACGGCAGCCGGCTTGAAGCGCGCGGCGTACGAGAGCGCGTCGCACAGGATCAAGCGCCCCTCGGCATCGGTGTTGAGCACTTCGATCGTGAGACCCGACATGCTGGTGACGATGTCGCCCGGCTTCGTGGCCTGGCCGCTCGGCATGTTTTCGACAGCCGGCACGATACCGACGACGTTCAGCTTCAGCCCGAGCTCGGCCACGGCGCGCAGCGTGCCGAACACCGACGCGGCGCCGCACATGTCGTACTTCATCTCATCCATGCCCTCGCCCGGTTTGAGCGAGATGCCGCCGCTGTCGAACGTCACGCCCTTGCCGACGAGGACGATCGGCGCGGCCTTGGCCCCGCCGCCCTGATATTGCATGACGATGAATTGAGCGGGCTCGACCGTGCCGCGCGTGACCGAAAGCAACGAGCCCATCTTGAGCGCTTCGAGTTGCTTCTCGCCGAGCACTTCGACCGTGAACTTGAATTCCTTGCCGAGCTTTTTGGCCGTTTCGGCTAGGTAGCTGGGCGTGCAGACGTTCGCGGGCAGATTGCCGAGATCGCGCGTGAAGTCCATGCCGTTGGCGACGGCCTGCCCTTGCTTGAGGGCGAGCTTCGCAAGCTTTTCGTCAGCCGGATCGATGGTGACGACGATGCGCTTGAGCGCATACTTGGCCGGCTCGGGCTTGCTCTTGAGCTGGGTGAACTGATATGTCTCGCCGCGCAGCGCGAGCACCGCGGCGCGCGCAGCCCACTCGGCCGTGCGTTCCTTGACGGGCAATTGGGCGAGCGTGAACGTGGCCTGCGCGATCTTCGTGCCGAGGATCGCGCGCCACGCGGCCCGCGCCGCTTCCATGTAAGCCTTCTGTCCGAACGCGTCTTGCTTGCCGAGCCCGACGAGCAGCACGCGCGAGGCGCCAATACCTTCCACTTCGTGCAAGAACAGCGTCGAGCCGCTCTTGCCCTGCATATCGCCTGCCTTGACGAGGCGCGTGATGAGCCCCTTCGTCGCCGCATCGATCTCGAGCGCCGCGCCCGAGAGAGACTGTCCTTCAAACACACCGATCACGATGCAATCGGATTTCCCCGTCAGAAAACCGCCCGTCGTGCCCTTCGTCCAGTCACAGGCTTTTATGCTAAAGTCCATCGCGCTTGTCCTCGGATAAAATCGGCCTACTTGTGTTACTCATGGTAACGAAGCCGCAATTATCCGCTATTTTTTCTCGGCGACGGAACGCCGCGCTTAGGTAGGCGCGAACGCCCCCGCCCTCTCGCCCCGACGATGATCTTCGAACGCTCCCTGCAACGCGAGCTAGCGTACACGGCCGGTGCCGTATTCATGGTGCTGCTGACCATCTTTCTCACGACGATGATGATCCGCATCGTCGGCTTCGCCGCATCGGGCGAAATCGACCCGAAGGACGTCGTCGTCCTCATCGGTCTGACCGTCATCGGCTACATCGCCGTGATGCTCGTCGTCACGATGTTCGTCTCCATTCTCTTCGTGCTCACGCGCTGGTATCGCGATTCCGAGATGGTCGTCTGGTTCGCCTCGGGGGTGAGCCTGACGCAATTCATCAAACCGATCGGGAAATTCGCCGCGCCGTTGATCTTGCTCATCGCGTTTTTCGCCTACGTCGGCTGGCCCTGGTCCAACGCGCAGAACAAGCTCATTCGAGCTCGCTTCCAGCAGCGCGACGAAGTGTCGATGCTCGCGCCCGGCCAATTCCGCGAATCGCCGGCCACGCACCGCGTCTTCTTCATCGAGAAAATGACGGCCGATCAGTCGCGCGTGCAAAACGTGTTCGTCACGAGCACCGAGAACGGCAAGGTCAGCGTCGTGGTGTCGCAAAACGGCCATACCGAAAAGATGAAGGACGGTTCGCACTTCGTCGTCTTGGACAACGGCCGCCGTTATGACGGCGAGCCGGGCAAGCCCGACTTCCGCATCATGGAATTCGAGCGCTACGGCGTGAAAATGACGCACCAGCCGATCGTCAACGCACCCTCGACGACCGGCCTATCCACGCCCACGCTGCTTCGTCATCCCACCGCCGACAATCTCGCCGAATTCGCGTGGCGAACGGGGCTGCCGCTCATGGCCATCAACTTGATGCTGCTCGGCATTCCGCTCGCCTATCAAAACCCGCGGCGCGGGCGCACGATCAATCTCGTGATGGCTGTTCTGATTTTCCTGACTTATTCGAACCTGCTCAATGTCGTGCAGTCGTGGCTCCAGCAAGGCAAGATTTCGTTCGTCGCCGGCCTCGTGGGCGTGCATATCGTCGCTGCGCTGCTCGTCGTCGCCGTGTTCTGGCTACGCGTGCGCAATCGGCCCTTGATCCCGCGCACGTGGTTCGCCTCCACGCGAGGAGCTTGATCGCCATGCGCATCTACGAACGATACTTCGCCCGGCAGGTGTACCTCGCGTTCATTTTCATTCTGTTCGCGTTCTCGGCCCTGTTCTTCTTCTTCGATCTGATCAACGAGCTGAACACGGTCGGCCAAGGCAATTACAAGTTCGGCTATGCCGTGCTGCGCGTGGCCCTGCAAACGCCATCGCGTTTTTACGAGATCATCCCCGTTGCCGCGCTGATCAGCGCCATCTACGTCTTCGCTCAGATGGCCGCGAACTCCGAGTACACGATTTTTCGCGTGTCGGGCCTGTCCACCAGCCAAGCGCTGCGTTCGCTGCTCAAGATCGGCATTCCGCTCGTGGCGGTCACCTATTTCATCGGCGAAGTCGTCGGGCCGTATTCCGATCAGCTATCCGAGCGCGTGCGGCTCGAAGCGCTCGGCTCGGCTGTGTCGAGCAACTTCGCCTCCGGTGTGTGGGTCAAGGACACACTGACCGCGCGTGAAGACGGCCAGCAAGTCACTCGCTTCGTCAACGTCGGCGAATTGATGCCCGATGCGACGATCAGCAACGTGCGCATCTACGAATTCGATCCGGGCTTCAGGCTGACGAACCTGCGAACGGCGCAGACGGGCCGCTACGAGGGCCATGGCCACTGGCTGCTCAAGGGCGTCACCGACACGCAACTCGCCAGCCTGCCGCAGCAGGGGAACAAGCTGCCGACCGACGCACTCGATCCCGTCTATCGCGCGACGCAGGTCGCGCTGCCCGAGTATTCGCTGCGCTCCGAATTGACGCCGCAGATTCTGTCGGTGCTGCTCGTGTCGCCCGATCGGATGTCGATGTTCAACTTGTTCCGCTACATCCAACACCTGGTCGAGAACCATCAAGACACCCAACGCTACGAAATCGCGCTTTGGAAGAAGCTGCTTTATCCGTTCGCGGTGCTCGTGATGCTCGTGCTGTCGTTGCCGTTCGGCTATCTGCATACGCGGGCCGGCGTCGTCGGGGTGAAGGTGTTCGGCGGCATCATGCTCGGGATGAGCTTCCAGCTCATCAACACGCTGTTCTCGCACGTCGGCATGCTCAACACATGGCCCGCGCCGATTACGGCCGCCACGCCGGGCCTCATCTATCTCGTGCTTGGGCTCGCCGGGCTCAAGTGGGTCGACCGGCACTGACGCCGGCAAGGCAGGGGCCGATGAACGCAGACACCACTTCTTCCTCACGCGGCATCGTGCTGTTCGCGCATGGTGCGCGCGATGCGCGGTGGGCCGAGCCGTTCGAACGGCTCGCCGAAAAATTGCGCGCGTTGGCCGGGCCCGAGACGCCCGTCTCGCTCGCATTCCTCGAATTGATGACGCCCGACCTGCCGACGGCGGTGGCGGCGCACGTGGCCGCGGGCTGCACATCGATTACCGTCGTGCCGGTCTTTTTCGGTCAAGGGGGACATGTGCGGCGCGATTTGCCGAGCGTGATCGAAACGTGCCGCGCGGCGCATCCCGGCGTCGACATTCGCGCCGCCGTCGCCGTGGGCGAGGACGATGCCGTCCTCGATGCGCTGGCCGCTTATTGCTTGCGCCAGCTAAACCAAGCCAGCTGAAGCGCCAACCTGCGCGCCGCGCACGCACGGGGCAGCGCCCGTCATCGCTCGAAGAATAGCCGGTGAGTGAAAGCGTGAAACGGCGTCCAACGCAGCGTCGATCAGGCCGCGTGCGCGTAGGAATCGTGTGCGGCGCGGCCCTTGCCCTCGCGTTGCGAAGCGCTAGGATCCGCGGCCGAAGCGCGTTCGGCAAACGCCCGGCCGATCATCAACAAGCTCGGCTGCGCGGGATCGAGCCACGCCTGGGCCTCGCCCATCGCCAGCGCTTCGAGCGTCAGCGTGAGCGTGCGTTCGCGCGGCGTGCTGCATGCCTCGACAATCGCGACGGGCGTCGCGCCCGGGCGGCCTGCATCGATCAGCTGCTGCGCAATTTCGGGCGCACTGTCGCGGCCCATGTAAAACACGAGCGAATCGGCATTGACGACTTCGCGAATCGCTTCGCTATCGGGCGCGCGGCTCCTGGTAGCTAACGCCACGCTGCGCGAGACGCCGCGCAACGTCAACGAGCGCTTGACCGAAGCAGCCGCAGCCAGCGCGGCCGTGATGCCCGGCACGACTTCGTAATCGATGCCGGCTTCCTCGAGCGCACGCATTTCCTCGTCGGCCCGGCCGAACAGCATCGGGTCGCCGCCCTTCAGGCGCACCACCACCTCATGCGCGAGCGCGGCATCGACAATCTGCTTGTTGATGAATTGCTGCGCCGTCGAGCGCTGTCCGCAGCGCTTGCCGACGGCGATCTTGCGGGCGTGCGGCGCATACTCGAGCATCGCCGGTTCAACGAGCGCGTCATGCAGAACGACGTTTGCCATGCCCAACAAACGGGCACCGCGCACCGTAATGAGATCCGCCGCCCCTGGCCCTGCACCGATCAAATACACCTTGCCCATTGCGCTTTTGTCCTCTCGCGTGCGGGGCGGCACCCGGTGGCGCCGCCTCGTTTCTCAATCACGCGGAAAATGCACGAATCATGCCGGCCGCAACCGTATGATGAGTCGCTTCGTCGATCAATACGAACGCGCCCGTAGCCGCAAGCGCGTCATAAGCATCGCAAACGAGCGGTTTTTGCAAGGTCAATGCCACGCGTCCGATGTCGTTCATCTTCAGGTTGTGCGCGTCGGCGCTGTGCAACAGCGTGTGCACATCGAGCACTTCCTTGACCGAACCGATGCGCGCAAAAACCGTATTGGTCGTCTGCTTGAGCAGATACTTGCGATGCGTCGAGAGCGGCTCCTCATCGAACCAGCATAGGTCCGCTTCGAGCTTCTTCGCCGGCTGCGGTGCCTCTTCCTTCGCGACGAACGTATCGCCGCGCGAGATATCCACGTCTTGCGTCAGCCGAATCGTCACCGTTTGCCCGGCGAATGCGCGATCGACTTGCGCCGTACCGCCCGGCACCGGCGCGATGATTTCCGCCACCGTCGCCTCGCGCTGCGCCGGCAACACGACGATCGTATCGCCCACGCGCACTTCGCCCGCTTCCACACGGCCCATGTAGCCACGGAAGTCGTCGGCACTGGCACCGTCCTGACGCGCGACCCACTGCACCGGGAAGCGCAGCGCTTCGCCGCTCGATTGCGTCACCGGCAGTTGCTCGAGCAGGTCGAGCAGCGGCTCGCCCGCATACCACGGCATACGCTCGCTCGCCTGCACGATGTTGTCGCCCTTCAACGCCGAGACCGGGACGAACCGCACGTTCGAAAGCCCGAGCTGCTGCGCAAGCTGCA
>CAYRLJ010000125.1:0-12300 GCA_964425025.1 uncultured Burkholderia sp.
TCTGGAGGTCGCCGCCGAGTCGCGCGATCCGCTCGCGTAGCCCGATAAGGCCGAGCGAATTGCGTCTGACGTGTGCTTCGGTCGCGACGCCATGGCCATTGTCGGCGATGCGCATGACGCAATGCGGATCCTCGCGAACGATGTCCAGCTTCACCACGGTAGCCCCCGAATGGCGAGCCACATTGGTCATTGCCTCTTGAACGATGCGATAGACGGTGTTCGCGCTCTCGCGATTGAAGTCGATCCCGCCCACATCGATATGCGTGATGACGCGCACCTTGTGGCGCCCTGAAAACTCGTTGACGAACCACTCGATGGCTGGAATGAGACCGAGATCATCAAGCATGACGGGCCGCAGGTCCGCCGCGATCCGCCGCACCGATTCGACCATCTGATCGATCGCCCCATACACGCCCTGCAAGGCTTGCGCGGGCGGCGGCGGCGCCACGCCGCCCAGCGTCTGCTCCGCCAGCGCCACCAGCATCTTCGAAGCGACGAGCTGCTGCCCCAGCTCGTCATGCAATTCACGCGCGATGCGCGTTTTTTCTTCTTCGCGCACGTGTTGAACGTGACCGGAGAGTCGCCGCAGCTCTTCGCGCGAGCGCCGCAGTGCCTCGGTTGCCTCCTTGCGCTCGGTGATGTCGCGCAAAAAGGCGCTGAAGCACTGGTGCTCGCCAATGCCGATCGGTGTGATGGTCAACTCGACCGGAAATTCATGCCCATCGCGGCGCATCGCGCTCAGCTCGACTCGCTTTTGCAACAATACCGACTCGCCGGTGGCCAGATAGCGCTGCAGGCCGCGTCCATGTGCCTCACGAAGGTGCGGCGGAATAATCGTCTCGCTCAACGGACGCCCAAGCACGTCGTCGAGAGCCCAACCGAAAATGACCGATGCCTGCGGATTCCATCCGATGATGGCGCCTTCGCGATTCATCGTGATCACCGCGTCCAACGCGCCGTCGACAATCAGGCGTGTGCGCTCCTCGCTATCGCGCACGGCTCGTTCGCTCTTCTTGCGTTCGGTGATATCCGTGGAGATCCCTGCTACAGCGACGATTCGATCCGCCGAGTCACGCACCGGAAACTTGACCGAGATATACGTGTGCACGCCGTCGCCGAGCGCAACTTCCTCCTCCGCCTCAACGAATTCGCCAGCGGCCACGCGTTCGTCGATCGCGCGGAGCGCGTCTGCATCATCCTTCGTGAACAGATCGTAGTCCGTCTTGCCGAGCAAGTCGTCCACGGTCGCATGTAACAGTTCTTCGTACCGGCGGTTGACCAGCAGATATCGCCCGCTCAAGTGCTTGACATAGATCATCGTGCCGGCGTTGTCGACGATCGATTGGAGCAACTGCTGGCTGTCGCGTAGCGACTGGATTGCCCGCTCCAGTTCGGCCCCCCTTTGGCGCAACTCGTCGTTTGCTCGCCTGAGCGAGCTGGTCAGGCTGCTGGTGTTAAACCCGAGGAAGACCAGCGTTCCGAACAGCACGGTGAACGAACTCGTTGCTACCAGCAGTGCCAGCCAGTTCGCATCGAGCTTGTCGACAGCAAGACAGAGGCTTCCCGCCTCGAAATTGGCCGCGTCCATGCCGGTATAGTGCATACCGGTGATCGCCACTCCCATGATCATCGCCGAACCGAGACGCTTGACGACGAGGTTTTTTTGCTCGGGCGCGCGCAGCGTGAAGGCAATCCACAGCGCGACGATCGACGCTGCTATTGCAATGCCAACCGACGCCATCAGGATCCAGAACGTATAGCGAATCGGCGGAGACATCTGCATCGCCGCCATGCCGGTGTAGTGCATACCGGCGATCCCCAGCCCCATGACAGTTCCCGCCGTACCGAGGCGGGAACGGGAGAGCGTTCCTCGCGTTACTGAGGTCAACGCCAGAAATGAAACCCCAACCGCGATCAGCAGCGAAGCCGCCGTGATGGAAAGATCGTATCCGACCGGGATCGGTAGCGCGAAAGCCAGCATGCCAATGAAGTGCATCGACCAGATGCCGATCCCCATTGCGATGGCGCCACCAAGTAGCCAGCTTGTCCGTCGCCGCGCTAGCGGCAACGAAGAGATTCGGCTGGCCAGTTCCACGGCGGTATAGGAAGCAAGGAATGCGACAACGAAGGAGAGAAAAACCAGCAACGGGTTATAGGTGCCGCTCATGTCCGTGGCTCCCTCCAGGGATTGCTACATAACGATGGCGTTGATCGTACAGCGTTTTACGGATTTGGCTTCGCGATGGGGCCGCGCAACGACGCGCTCGAGACACGCATAGAGGGCATCAGTGGCTTGCCGCGAAAATAGGCGTTGAAGCATTCATCGTGCCATATGAGTATATGGCGGGAGATTTCATCACAGCATACCGGGCGCCTCGACGCCTACGCTGGTGATGCTTCGCGCCGAGCGCGATGTCGCATTCGGGTGTTCAGTGCGAGGCCCGAGCACAAGCGGGTTCATCGACGCAGCCCGCGCCTTCACCCTCCGACGCGGGCAGTCTTCCGAACTGCCCGCTAACACCAGTCGGTCCTGACTAGGATGGAACGTGTATCGATTCAGTGAAGGGGGGAGAAGAGCGATTGCATTTTGACTTGCGCTGCTGTCTGGCCGTGCGTCAGTACGTCCACACCGATTGCATCCGCAAGCTTGTTGCGGGCGTCGTCATTGATCCTGCCCCCACCGTACATATTCGCGGTTTGTTGAAGCTGTGCGCCAATCGCTGCGCCGTCGCCTTTACTTAGCTTGCCCGAGTTCACCGCATCGGCGAGCAGACCCGCCGCTTTGTTGCCATCGCCACCCTTGAGCGCGTTTTGGAAGGCAGCGAAGCGTGCCGGATCTTTTTGATTGAACTCTTGCATGGCCTTGCCCTCGTCGCCCATCAGCGCCGATTGACCGTCTGCGACAAGATTGCCGGTGCCTTGTGGCTTCGCGCTACCCGTCGCATCGCTTCCATCCGTGTCATTGGACGTGCCGCCCGCGTTCTGCCCTTGTTGCGATCGAACGATCTTGGCGAGAAGTGCGTCGACCTGTTGCTGCGACGAGCTGTCCGACGAATCGTTGGTCGAACCTTGCGAGTTCGTCGAACCTTGTACCGATGGATTGAAGATTGTTAAGACTTCGACGCTCATGATGTACCCTCTCTGTCAGATAAGTGTTTGGTGTCAGTCACGATGTCCTCGTCTGCAGGAACCGTGCAACCCAAAAGCGCGCGGCGGCGCCAGGCCTTGTCGTGCATTGCGGTGGGCATATGCGTCCTGGACGTTGCCTGTAATGAGTCTCTTGCATTTGAGTCGTTTTCGCCGGCACGATGCGAATGCAATGATCGTGGCGCGAAGCGGGGCCCGCCGGGCTCGGCTCACTGATTCGGGAGCGCATAGGCGATCACATAATCGCCGAGCTTGGTCCCGAACGATCCATGCCCGCCCGCGGCGATCACCACGTACTGGCGACCATTCACGGAATACGTCATCGGTGTTGCTTGGCCACCGGCAGGCAGGCGTCCGCTCCACAACTCCTTGCCGTTGTTGACGTCAAACGCACGCAGGTAGTTGTCGGCCGTCGCACCAATGAACGCCACGCCGCCCGCCGTCACGATCGGTCCGCCCAGCATCGGCATGCCCATCTCGAACGCAAGCGGAATCGGCGAACTGTCACGCGTGGTACCAATGCGCTTCTTCCAGACGATCTGGTTCGTCT
This sequence comes from uncultured Burkholderia sp., assembly GCA_964425025.1. Classification (GTDB taxonomy): domain Bacteria; phylum Pseudomonadota; class Gammaproteobacteria; order Burkholderiales; family Burkholderiaceae; genus Trinickia. The sequence continues at coordinate 3,698 of CAYRLJ010000125.1, forward strand.
TGAGATCGATCGCTGCCATATAGCCCCACGCAGGCTGCTTGCACGGCAGGTTGAACGGGGAAAAGAACGGGTTCAACGTCACGCCATAGGGCACACCATATTGCGGCTGAATGCCCACTTCCGTGCCGCTGCCCTTCGCGCCGGCGATTGGCTCGATCGGATTGCCGGGCCCGCGCGCAATGAGCCGCGAGACGAATGGCAACGCAATCGGATTGGCGATGGCGATCTGCCGATCGGTATCGACAGCGATGCCGCCCCACTCGAACATACCGAGGTTCCCCGGGAACACGAGCGTGCCCTGCAGGGAAGGCGGCGTGTAGATGCCCTCGTAGCGCAGCCGATGGAACATGACGCGGCAAACGAGTTGGTCGTACATCGTCGCGCCCCACATGTCGGCATCGGAAAGATTCTTGTTCGGGCGGAACGTGAGGTCGGAGAACGGCTGCGTCGGCGAAACATGGTCGCCGGGCGCCGCGCCCTGCGGCACGGGCCGCTCGGGCGCGGGCACGACGGGCACGCCGGTGCGGCGGTCGAGCACATAGAGATTGCCGGTCTTCGCGGGGCCGTAGACGACCGGGATGGTTTTCCCATCCTTACCCGCGATATCCGCAATCGTGGGCTGCGACGGCTGATCCATGTCCCACAAATCGTGGTGCGTGCTCGCATAAAACCATGCGAGCTTGCCCGTCGATGCATTCAACGCGAGGATGCCGCTTGCATAGCGTTCCTCGAGCGGGGTGCGGTCGCCGCCCCAGATGTCCGGTGTCTTGACGCCCATCGGCAGATAGACCATGTCGAGCGTCGGATCGTAAGCGCCCGGTGCCCACGCGTTCGGCGAGTTCCAGGTGTAGTGCTGGCCCGGCCCCGGAATCGCATTCGGGTCCTGCGCGCCCGGGTCGAACACCCAGAGCAGCTTGCCGGTGCGCACGTCGAAGCCACGAATCGCGCCCGACGGCTCGCGCGTCGAGAAATTGTCCTCCACCGCCCCGGTCATGACGATGACTCGACTCGTCACGACCGGCGGCGAAGTCGGCTCGTACATGCCCGGCGTTGTCACAGGCTCGTTGTGTTGGAGATCGAGGTCGCCGTTGCTTGCGAAGTCGGGGCAACGCTGGCCCGTTTGCGCATCGAGCGCGTATAAATGGCCGTCGTTGACGGGCAGGAATATGCGGCGCGCGCAAAGACCGGGCGTTGCAGCGGCGTCGACACCCGATGCGCCCTGCTCTGCCGAGGCCGCTCTACTGCCGGCCGCCGCGGCCGATGCTTCCGCGCCATTCGCGGAAAGGTCCGCGTAAGCAACACCGCGGCAGGTGACGTGCTGGAACGACGGGTCGGCCTTCAGCTTCGGATCGAACTTCCACTTGAGCGCGCCCGTCTGCGCGTCGAGCGCGAACAAAATCTGATGCGGCGAGCACAGATAAAGCATGTCGCCGATCTTGAGCGGCGTCACTTCATTCGTGATCTCGACGGGATCGTTCGGCCCTTTGCTGTCGCCCGTGCGGAACGTCCAGGCTACTTTCAAGTTCTTGACGTTGTCGGGCGTGATCTGCGCGAGCTGCGAGTAGCGCGTACCCTGTTGCGTGCGGCCATAGGCGGGCCAATCGGCCGCGTCGGCGCCGCTCGCGGGCGCGGGGGCCGATGCCTGTGCGTTCAATGTCCCGTTGATCGTCTGCGGATCGTTGAAAGCCGAATAGGCAAGCACCCCGCCCCAGATAAGAAGCGAGACGAGCAGCAGGCCCACCGCCGCGCCACGCGGCGGCATGAGCGAGGGGCTAACGAGGAGCAGCAGCCATATGCCGAAGACAACGAGCACGTCGCAGCGCGGCACGAGCGCCCAAAAGTCGGGACCCGATTCCCACAGCCCCCATCCAGCCGTGCCGACGAGCACGATGGCATAGAGCACAAACGCGGCTGCATTGCGCCGCCAAAGCAGCCAGGCGACGGCCAGCAGCACGATGCCAGTTGCAATGTAGTAAGGCGATCCGCCGATTGCGAGCAGCCATGCACCGCCGATAAGTAGATAAAGAGCGGTGAGCCCGCAGAAGATTACGGATAGCGCGTTGAGAATGCGCATCGAAGCCTCTCTCTGGTGACGGTTTGCACGGGCGGAGCGCCGGTTCTGGCAGCGCATTGCGCCGCACTCGCTGCGACGCGTCGCAAAGATCGTTCCGGACCCGTAGGCATTCCATTGCGCGGGCCGGAAAGCGCGCTCCGCGGCATCGCACTCGTTGTTTGCGCGAGCGCTCGCGCAAATGGAACGAGGGAAAAGCCAACCGTCAGACTGCCCGCGAGCAGAAACGTACGGCGGCTGACGCCTTCGGACGCCGCGCGATCGATCAAACGAAACAAGCGTGCCCGCAGCGACTAGAACAGCTCCATTTCCGGCAGATCGACGCGCAGGTCGTCCATTAATACGGTTTCGATCGGATTCCCGTGCGAGTCTGCGCTGACGACCTTGATCGGCAGTCCCATCGTAGAATCGAGCCAGAGCTGGTACTGGCCGACGCCTCCCACATCGTATCCGCGCGCGCCTGTGACAGTCAGATGCGTGGCACGGCGGGCGCCAACCACCTCTTGCGCCCCAACTTGTGCGTCGCCATGACGGGAAAGCTCATGGACATTGCCTAGCAGTGTCCCGATGTCGGACCGATCGATGCGGTGAGCATTCGGGCCTTGAATCATCGGATTGTCCGGCGCGAAATCGAGGTGAGCAAAGCGATGGAGGCCGACAGGCCAGAGCGTCACCTTGCCCGTCTCCGGGCTGTAAGCCAGAACAGCGCCGCCATGCGGGCTGATGAAATCCATTCGAATGAATCCGGGCTTTAGGTAGCGATAGCGCGCTTCGACCGAATCGCCCTTCGATGAGGTCGATCGAACCGTCGCCTCGTAATTCGCCAGCGCGTCGAACTTTGCTTGAGCGTGCGCGATTAGATCGTGCTGCGCAAAGTTATTGTCGGCCATGATGCTTGTGGGTGGATCAGCAAGATCATTTGATTACCGGCGCAAAAGTCAGCGCCACGCCATCCGTGCGATTGAACTATAGACGGATAGACCCGCCCACGGGAGGAAGCGCCTTGAGTGCGCCGTCTCCCGCGGCCGCGTCACTCCCACGGCATCGACCACGTCTTCACGTTCGTAAAGCTCTTCATCGCCTCGACCATGCCCTCTTTATAGCCGTTGCCGGAATCCTTGATGCCGCCGAACGGCGACATTTCGGTGCGATACCCCGGCACCTCCCACACGTTGACGGTACCCACCTCCAATCCCTTGATAAACCGCGTCACGTCGTCGAGCCGGTTCGTGCAGACGCCCGAGGACAAGCCGTACGCCGTCGAGTTCGAAATACGGATTACCTCCTCTATCCGGCTGGGCACGCGAATAATCGGGATCACTGGTCCGAACGTCTCTTCACGCACGAGTTCGCAGTCATACGGCACGTGATCGACGACGCACGGATGGAACAGCGCCCCCTTTCTCGGCGCGCCATACAGCACGCGAGCGCCGCGCGACTGGGCGTCTTCGACACGGCGCTCGAACAGTTGTGCCGCCGCTTCGTTGATGACGGTGCCGACGTCGACCGACGGATCCATCGGGTCCCCGCACTTGAGCTTTTTCGCATGCACGAGCACGCGTTCGACGAACTCGTCGGCTATGCTTTCGACGACGAGAATGCGCTTGACCGCCGTGCAGCGCTGCCCCGAATTCTTCGTCGCACCGAGCACCGCCAGTTGCGCGGCTCGGTCGAGATCGGCGTCGTCCATTACGATCAGCGGATCGTTGCCGCCCAGTTCCAGCACCGTGCGGCGATAACCCGCGTTCTGCGCGATGTACTTGCCGACCCTCACCGAGCCCGTGAACGTGACCAAATCGCAGTGCGGGTCCGTAATCATCGCGTCGCCCATCGTGCGCGGATTGCCGGTCACGACGCTCAGCATGTCGGGCGGCAGGCCCGCTTCGTACAGCACGTCGGCAAGCGCAAGCGCCGTGAGCGGCGTGAGCTCGGTCGGTTTCAGCACGACGCGGTTGTTGGTGGCAATGGCCGGGGCCAGCTTGTGGCTCACCATGTTCAGCGGGTGATTGAACGGCGTGATCGCCGAAATCACGCCGAGGAGCGGCGTGCGTGTCGTGAAAATCTTGCGGTTCTTGCCGTTCGGGCTGATGTCGCAGGCATAGGTCTCGCCGTCATCGCGAATCGTCAACTGCGCGGCGAACGACCAGACGTCATAGGCGCGGCTCGCTTCGTATAACGAATCCTTCCAGCACAGCCCCGACTCGGCCGTGATGAGCCGCGCGAAATCTTCCTTGCGCTCGCGCAGGCTCTCGGCCGTAGTCTGCAAAATGCGCTGGCGCTCGAAGCGAGTCAGCTGCGGGTGCGCCGCATGGGCTTTCGCGAATGCTTCCCGCACGTGCTCCGGACGGCCCGCCGGCACCGTGCCGACCACTTCATTCGTATAAGGATTAAAGACTTCGATCACCTCGTCGGTGCTGACATGCCGGCCGGCAATGCGCATCGACTCCTGCCTGATCGTGGGTTTGGCCATCACGTTCATCGAATACCTCGTTCTGTGAACCGGCGGCATGCACGCGCCGCGAGCGGAAAGGACAAGCGCCTCATGCGGCGATGGGCTACAGCGCGTGATTGAGTGCGACGTCGAAGATGTCGAAGTTGCGCAGCGCCTGCTTCGCCGGCCAGTCGGTCGGACGGTTGACGATTAGCGGCACGTCCTGCTCGGAGAGCCCGCCGTGAGAGCGCAGCGGCTCGGCAAGGCCGGACAAGTCGTGGCGCGCGGCGCTCGTGCCGAACACCTTACCGCGCGTGCCGATCACTATTAGATCGCCGACGCGGTCGGGCGGCAGCTCGAAGCGTTCGCACGCGTCGTCGCTCGCGAGCGCCAGTTCGACGCCATCCGTGCCGCGCAGCCGCTCGAGCAGCGCGGCCGCCTCCGGCGCGCGCATGCCGTCGGGCAAATAAACGGTGGCGAACGAGCCGAGCGCGCCGTGATGCGCGACGTATGGATCGGTGATCGGAAGGATGACGCGCGCGCGCCCCTTGCCGGCCCACTCGTCGAGGAGATCCTGCAAGTACAGCACATCGGGGCTGCCGTCCGCACGGTGCTTCGCGTTCATGCCGTGGTCGGCGGTCATCGCCAGCACGCAGCCGGCTGCGTCCAACGCGCCGACGTAGCGATCGAACATCGCGTAGAAGTCGTTCGCTTTCGGCGAGCCCGGCGCTGCCTTGTGCTGCACGTAGTCGGTCGTCGACAGGTACATCAGATCAGGGCGGAACGTGGCGAGCAGCTTCACGCCGGCCGCGAACACGAACTCGGAGAGATCGGCGGAGTACACGCCGGGCAGCGGCTTGCCGACGAACGTCAGCACATCGGCTAAACCGTTGTGCTCGCGCGTCGCTTGGTCGGCCTTCTCGGCCGAGAATGCGATCGCCCGCCCGCTGCCGAAATCGAGCCCCTTGCCAAGCAGCGTGCGCAGCTTGTCCTTTGCGGTGACGACGGCCACCTTCGCGCCCGCGTCATGGAACGCTTCGAAGATCGTCGGCGCGCGCAGGAAGCGCGCATCGTTCATCATCACCTCTTCGCCGCTCGCGCGGTCGTAGAAGTAGTTGCCCGCGATACCGTGAACCTTCGGCGGACGCCCCGTCAGGATCGACAGATTGTTCGGGTTGGTGAAGCTCGGGATCACGCACTGCGCGATGCGGCTCGACCCCGTGCGCGATAGCCTGGCGAGATTCGGTGCGCACCCGGCCGCCACCGCTTCCTCGATATAAGCGGGCTCAGAGCCGTCCAGGCAAATCACCACGACGGGAGACGTGGGAAAGCGATACTGGCGGCCGTTCACGGCCAGGATTGTGTCTTGTGGCGTGTTCATGGCGTCTTCCTTCAAGCGGCCGGGGCGACTACGTCGGCTATGCCCATTTCATTGAGCACGTCGCCGATCGCCGCGACCGCTGCGCGCATCTCGGGCTCGCCGATACGGCCGATGCAGCCGATGCGAAACGACTCCGCGATTGTGAGCTTGCCCGGATAAATGACGTAGCCGCGCGCCTTCAGGCTGTCGTAAAAGTGTTGGAATACGAAGCGTGGATCGTCGGGCATGCGGAACGTCACGATGATGGGCGCCTGCCGCGCGTCGGGCAAAAGCGGCTGAAAGCCCAATGCGCGCATGCCATCGACCAGGATCCGGCAGTTGTTGCGGTAGCGCGCCCCGCGCCCCGCGACGCCACCCTCTGCATCGAACTCCTCCAGCGCCCGATGAAACGCGACGATCACATGCGTGGGTGGCGTGAAACGGTACTGGCCCGTGTTTTCGAGGTTGGTCCATTGATCGTGCAAATCGAGCACGAGCGACGTCGCGTTGCCCGAGCAGCGCTCGAGCGCCTCGCGTCGGCAGATCACGAAACCGAGGCCCGGCACGCCCTCGATGCATTTGTTCGACGACGCCGCAAGCGCATCGATGTGCATCGCCCGCACGTCGACCGGCAGCGCACCGAACGCGCTCATCGAATCGACGAGATACGCCTTGCCGTGGCGAGCGGCGATGGCGCCGATCTGCGCGATCGGGTTGAGGATGCCCGTCGTGGTCTCGCAGTGCACCGAGAACACGTGGGTGATCGACGGGGTTGCCGTCAGCAGCGCGTCGATCTTCTCGAGATCCGGTGGCATGTCCTCGGCCGTTTCATGCACGTGCGTCCTGCGGCCCGCGATGTCGAGAATGCGCTTCGCACGCTTGCCGTAAGCGCCATTGATCAGCACCAGTACCTCGCCGTTCTTCGGCACGAGCGTCGTGAGCATCGCCTCCACGGCAAACGTGCCCGAGCCCTGCATCGGCACGGTCACCCATCCGTCCTGGCCGTTGGCGATCGCGGCCAGGCGCTTGAGCACCGAGCGATTGATTTCTATAAAGTTTGCGTCGCGCGAACCCCAGTCATGAATCATGGCGGCCTTGACGGTGCGCGATGTGGTGAGCGGACCGGGGGTAAGCAACAACGGATCGCCGGTCTCGGAAGCGGCCGGCGTTGCATGCGGGGAACGAGCCATCGTCTGTGTCCTTGCGGGGGTCTGTTCAGTCTGTCCGTCTACGACTGCATCGAACCCACTGTAAAACAGGCAACAAAAACAGTCAATATGCCACGAAATGCCACATTCCACCACTGATCGTAGGAATTCGTATCCTGGCGCGCAACTGACTTGCCACTCGACTCCACACCTGCGCTGTCAGTCCGCGGACGGTGCCGTGAGCTCGCGTGCGATAGCGAGAAAATTCGCCACCTTCGAGGTTCTGAACGGCTCCTGCGAAGCCAACGCAAGACGGATCGTGATATTCGTGCCGCCCGCAACGTCTACGTACACCACGCCCTCGACCTGTATACGGCAGACCGATGCCGGAACCAGCGAAACGCCGAACTCCGCCGCGACTAAGTTGACGACCGACGATAACTGCGGCGCCTGCTGACCGAGAACCGGCTCGAAGCCCGCGTTGCGGCATGCGCCGACGATGACGTCATGCAGTGTGGGACTGGCGTCGCGAGGGAGAAGCACGAACGGTTCGCTCGCCAGGGCCTCGAGTTTTATCTGGCGCTTGCGGGCCAATGGATGCGTCGCCGGCAAAACCAACCGCATGCGTTCCGCCGCGATGTGATGGAACGTCATGCCAGCGGGAGACTGTGCGCCGAGTCGCACAAAGGCCACGTCGACGCGGCCGGACTTGAGATCGGTCAATAGTTCGGCCGTGTTCCCTTCCGACAGCGTGAGCGTCACGCCGGGGTAGGACTGTCGAAACTGGCGAATCATTCTCGGCACGACCGGGTTGAAAGCCGCCGAACCGGTGAAGCCGATATTGAGCTGCCCCGTTTCGCCTCGCCCGGCGCTTTGCGCATTGGCAACGGCTTGACCGGCGCTATCCAGGAGCCTGCGCGCATCGATCAGGAATGCTTCGCCGGCTTCAGTGAGCACGACACCGTGCCCCGTGCGCCGAAACAGGCGGACGTCGAGTTCGGCTTCCAACGCATGTATCTGCTGGCTGAGCGGAGGTTGACCAATCCCCAGCTTCTCCGCGGCTCGCGTGACGTTTCGTTCCTCGGCCACGGCCAGGAAGTAGCGAATATGCCTGAGTTCCATCTAGATATCGCTTAAAAGTATTTCTGGAATACACGATAGATATTGGACAGCATAACAGCGCAGGAAGAAAATAGCGCCAAATTTTGCGGGCGTTTACCGCCTCGCTTAGCTAACGCTCCCCCTACGCCCTCGCCGTGCTCGGTCGTGGTTCGTCTCATCTGTCTCATCCGTCGCATTCGATGGCTGCGTGGCAGGGGGCAGCGTCGACCGGGTTCGATATCACAAAGGGGTACAACATGGCAGGAGCCATAAAAAAACCGAGGCCGGAGTTCCGGAACATCGGGATTGGCGACATTACGATGAAATATCGCCTCCCGTTGGCGGCGAAACTGTCGATCCTGCATCGCGTCAGCGGCGCGGCGCTTTTCATTTTCCTTCCGTTCCTGCTTTACCTCTTCGACCAAAGCCTCACCTCGGAACTGAGCTTCGAGGGCTTCAAGGGCTTCCTCTCGAACATCATCGTCAAGATCG
>CAYRLJ010000126.1:0-12206 GCA_964425025.1 uncultured Burkholderia sp.
CGTAGCGCTCGAGCGTTTCCATGTTGCCCGTGTCGGGCGCGTTGCAGTTGAAGACTTCCGGCGCCCAGGGCACGCGTCCCATGATCTCCGCGAGCGGTGCGTACTCGAGATTCGTCAGTCCCGCGCCGCGCGTCGAATCGGGCAGAAATAGATTCCACAGGCCGGCTTCCCTTGCGCGCACCTTCAGCGTTTCGACAAGCTCGGTGGGCACCCACGCATTACCCGCAGCGCGGTTGCGCGCGACTTCTTCGATGAAGGCGCGCTCGTTGGGATAGATGTGCGCGTCGAAAAACTCGAGCAACCTCGCGCGCAGCGCTTGAACCTTCGGGGTGTAGTCGAAATTCATGATGACATCCTCGCGAATGATGGCGACCTCGTGCGTGACGCACACGTGCCGATGCCGACTGTTGGACGAGCGTGACGGCTACCGCTACCGCTACCGCACTTTCTCCGCATACGACCAGGCGAGTTCAGCCATCGGCCGCGCGCGTCGGCCTGCGTCGATCGCTTGCGCACTCGATGCGGTGCCGACCGTCACCCGTTTCATGATCCCTTGCAGGATCGCCGCGATGCGGAACATATTGAAGGCCAGATAGAAATTCCAGTCGCCGGCAATCGTAAAGCCCGTTCGCTCACGATAGCGCTCGACGTAGCGTTGCTCGTCGGGAATGCCGAGCGTGTCCCAATTCAAGCCCGCGATGCCACGGAACTGAACTGGGTCCACGTGCCAGGCCATGCAGTGATAAGCGAAGTCGACGATCGGATCGCCAAGCGTCGACAACTCCCAATCGAGTACCGCGAGAATGCGCGGTTCGCACGGATGAAAGATGAGATTGTCGAGCCGATAATCGCCGTGCACGACGGCCACGCGCTCGCCCGTGTCAAACGGCACATGCGCGGGCAGCCACTCGATAAGCCGATGCATGGCTTCGATCGCTTCGGTCTCCGACGCTTCGTACTGTTTGCTCCACCGCGCGATTTGACGTTCGAGGTAGTGGCCGGCTTTGCCATAATCGGCGAGGCCCGCTGCGGCCGGGTCCACCGAATGCAGCGCCGCGATGACGCGATTCATTTCATCGTAGATCGCGGCCCGCTCGGCGCCGGACATGCCCGGCAGCGAAGGATCCCAAAGCACGCGGCCCTCGACATGCTCCATCACGTAAAAGGCGCGGCCGATCACCGCTTCGTCTTCACACAGCGCGAGCATCTTCGCGACGGGCACGCCGGTGCGCGAGAGCGCGTCCATCACTCGGTACTCGCGTTCGATCGCATGAGCCGACGGCAACAGCTTGGCCACCGGAGCGGGCTTCGCGCGCATGACATAGTTGCGCGACGGGGTGACCAGTTTGAAGGTGGGGTTCGACTGGCCCCCGGCAAATTGCTCGATGGATAAAGGCCCAGCGAAATCGGTGACGTGCTCGCTCAACCACTTAGCGAGCGTGTCGGTGTCGAAGCGCTGCTGCTCCGAGACGGGGCGCGTACCGACGAACGCCGAGTAATCCTGTTCCGTGTCGGGCTGTCTTGCCAATTCGTTCGTTGCCATGTGACGGCTCCCTCTTCAAGGAGTGAGGTTCGATGACGAAAACGCAAAGTTGCAGCGGCGAGAACGCAAGCGCGATGATGTGCTACTGCCGCCGGTAACGCAGGTACTGCGAGTAGAGCATTTCCATCGTCGTATGACGGATGTCGCGAAAGAGCGGCGTCGGCGGCGCGTAGTTCATCGCGCGCACGACCCAGTCACCGGGTTTCGCACCGACGTCGAGCGCGTTGATGCAGCCTGTCGCCTGTGCGAGGTGGCCGAAGAACGCACGGCCGCCGGCCGTGATCGCGTGCGAGAGCAGGGCGCGGTTCACGCCGCCGTGCAAGACGAGCAGCGCTGTGTCCCACGCATCGTCCGCGCGCAAGCGTTCGACCGGCGGCAGCACGCGATCGAGCAATTGACCGATCGTCTCGCCGCCCAGAAAGCGCGTCGTTTCCGGCACCACGCCGTCGAATGCGCCGAGAAACGCGGCTTCGAACTGGCCGGGCGGCAAATCGGGGAGCCGGCCCGCCCGGATCTCCTGCCACTCGGGCCATGTTTCGATCTCGACCTGCTGCCCCGTCGCGGCCAGCACCTGCCGCGCGGTTTGCACAGTGCGCGGCAGACCGCTCACGATGACGCGGTCGAAGCGGACGTCATCCAACGCGAATGCCTCACCCGCGGCTCTTGCCTGCGCAAGACCGCGCGCGTTGAGCGGCACCGTTTCGGGATCGATGGCGCGGCCTGAATCGTCGAAATACGTCACGTCGCCGTGCCGCATCAGGAAGATGCGCCGGCGCGAGGGGAGCTTAAATTCGGTCACGGGGGGCTCTTAGCGGTAGCGCGCGGGGCGCTTTTCCAGGAACGCCGTCATGCCTTCGAGCGCATCGGCGTGATGCAGCGAAGCGACGAAGTCGTCGCGCTCCGCCTCCAGATGTTCGGCCAGCGAACGCTCCCTTGCCGAGGCGACGAGCGTTTTGATGCGGCTCTGCGCGTTCGGCGAACCGCGTCCGAGCTCGTCGGCCCAAGCGATGGCGGCATCGCGCAGTTGCGCCGTTTTGACGAGGCGATTGACGACGCCGAGCGCATGCAGCCTCTCGGCCGACACGGGCTTCGCTTCGAGCAAAATTTCGGTGGCGAGCGCGCGCGGCAGCGCTTGCGCGAGAAACCAAGAACCGCCGCCGTCGGGCGTCAAGCCGACGCGCGCATAGGACATGACGAACTTGGCGTCGTCGGCGGCGATGATGAGGTCGCACGCGAGCGCGAGCGAGAAGCCGGCCCCGGCCGCCGCACCGGCCACGGCGGCGACGATGGGCTTGCTCGACGTGCGCAGCGCGAGAATCCACTGAGCGAGCAGGTCGATGCTTTGCGCTTGCACGGACGGATCTTTGGCGCGGTTCTCGAGCAGGCGGTTGAGGTTGCCGCCCGCGCAAAAGAACTCGTCTGCGCCGGTGAGGACGATGGCGCGGATGGACGTATCGCGTTCCGCCGTCTCGAGCGCCTGAATCCCGGCTGCATACATATCCGGGTGCAACGCATTGCGGGCGCCGGGGTTCGATAGCGTCAAGACAAGGGTCGATTCGCTTTCGGGAGCTCGCGTGGCAAGCAGCTCTGCGCTCATGGTGTCTCCTGGTTCGGTGGTTTCAGTGGTTCGTCGATGTGGATGCTATCCCGATGCCGATGCCGATGCCGCGCGGTAAATCGAAACCTAAAACCATCGTCGATGTCCCATCTCCACGAGTACAATTAGAATAGCACGGTCGTTTTATTTAAAACGGTCCACATTGAGGCGCTTCGTTTTCAAACGATGCTGCACGCCGCGCGCCCTCATCGACCCTCGCTTGGAGAGACGCATGATTCAACTTCACGGCATTGCGATTTCGAATTACTACAACAAGGTCAAGTTCATTCTGCTCGAGCATGGCATCCCATTCGAGGAAGTGCGAACGATGTTGCCGATCATGGACGAGGCCACGCTCGCCTGTTCGCCCCTTGGCAAGATCCCGTTCATTCGCACCGAGGAAGGTGACTTGAGCGAATCGCAAGTCATCGCGGAATACCTGGCCGCGCGCTATCCCGAGAAAGCCATTTTCCCGGCCGATCCGTTCGAGGCGGCGAAGGTGCGTCAGCTCGCGGCCGTACTGGAACCGAACATGGAGCTCATCGCGCGCGAGCTGTATCCGCAGATGCTGATCGGCCGCATGGCGAGCGATGAGACAAAGACGCGAGTCGAGCGTGCGTTGACGCGCAACATCGAGGGGTTCAAGCGAATTGCGGCGTTCGCGCCGTATGTTCGAGGCGGCGCGTTCACCTTTGCGGACATCTGCGCCTACGTGAGCCTGCCGCTCATTGGCCTTGCCACCAAGAACGTGCTCGGCCGCGACCTGCTGCTCGATGCCGGCATCGATTGGAAGTCGTACGTCAAACGTATCGAGCAAGAGCGGCCGGCCGCGCAGCGTATCGTGGCCGATCGTAAGGCGGAAACGGCTGCGCTTTCCGCCGCGGCATTGCGCGCGTAGAGTCGGCAGGGGGCGTGCGGCTATGCGCGTCATACCCATAAAGACGCGGCGCGCGCAGCGATACAAGGAACGCTCGCGCATCGACATGACTTAAAGGCGCGCGAGCCGCTCGAGCGCGGTCGCGAGTGTGGCTTCGCGCTTGGCGAAGCAAAAGCGCACGACGCCAGATTCATGGGGCTCGTGAGAGAACGCCGAGACGGGAATCGCTGCCACGCCGATCTCGGTCGTCAGCCACTTCGAAAAGTCTTCTTCGGGCAAATCGCTGATCGCCGAATAGTCGACGCATTGGAAGTAAGTGCCCTCGCAGGGCAGCAGCTTGAGGCGCGTGCTCTCGAGCCCCGCACGGAAAAAATCGCGCTTGCGCTGGTAGAACGCCGGCAGTTCCATGTACGGCGCGGGATCGGCGAGGTACTCGGCCAGGCCCACCTGCATCGGCGTGTTCACGGTGAAGACGTTGAACTGATGCACCTTGCGGAACTCGGCCATCAACGCAGCGGGCGCCGCCACGTAGCCCACTTTCCAGCCCGTCACATGGAACGTCTTGCCGAAACTCGAGACGATGAAGCTGCGCTCGGCGAGTTCGGGGTAGCGGGCGACGCTTTGATGCGGCGCGCCGTCGTAGACCATGTGCTCGTAGACTTCGTCCGAAAGGATCAGCGCGTTCGTGTTACGCACGATCTCCACGAGACGCCGCATGTCGTCGGCATGCCAGACCCGGCCCGTCGGATTGTGCGGCGTATTGATGAGGATAAGGCGCGTGCGCGGCGTAATGGCGCGCGCGAGTTGGTCGAAATCGATCGCGTACTCAGGCGCCTCGAGCGCGACGAACACGGGTTTGCCGCCCGCCAGTTCGATCGACGGCACATAGCTGTCGTAGGTCGGTTCGATCACCACGACTTCATCGCCCGGGTGGACGGTGGCGAGAATCGTCGTCAGCAGCGCTTGCGTCGCGCCGGCCGTGACGGTGATTTCCGTTTGCGGATCGTAGGCCCGGCCGTGGATCGTCTCGATCTTGCGCGCGATCGCTTCGCGCAACCCCGGGACGCCGGCCATCGGCGGATATTGATTGTGGCCTTCGCGCATCGCGCGCGACACGGCCTCGACGATTCGCTCGTCGCAGTCGAAATCGGGAAAGCCCTGGCCGAGGTTGACGGCGCCGTGCTGCGTGGCGAGCGCGCTCATGACGGTGAAGATCGTTGTCCCCACCTTCGGCAGACGTGAGGCGAGGGCGAACGGTGGGCGAGTCGGTTCGTGCGGTGCGTTCATGGGTCGATGTTCAATTCAAACAAGGGCGGTAGCGGAAGAAAACGGCGCGGGCTCGGCGATCCGGAACCCGAAATCGCGGGTCGTGCGCTTGTTTAGCTTGAGCAATGCGCGGTCCTTCGAGACGAGCCAATCGGCCCTCACCGCGTGCGCGAGCTCGAGGAACTTTTGATCGTCGCGGTCCTTGCACTTGGGCAACGCCGCGCCGTCTACGGGCACGGCTTGGGGTTGCGCGAGCGTGGCGAGCCGGGCGACGGCTGCTAGCGCGGCCGCCTTGTCAACGGCACGGGCGACGAACTGCGGGTAGTCGAGCACGTGCGCGAGTTCGGCCAGGCAGCGCGAATCGATGACGGCATGGAGATCGCCGCGTTCAAGGGCGGCGTGAATCGGGCGCGTCGCGTTGTCGTCGAACACGAGAATGTCGATCCAGACGTTCGAATCGAGCACCACGCGCGGGACGCGCTTCAGGCCTTCGGCATCGGTATGGGGCATTCGCTACAATCGGGTTTTTCGTTTTCACCGCTCGGCACGGCGTGCCGGCGAGCCTTTCGGCGACCTTTATGATAATTGTTTTGTCTCCGGCCAAGTCGCTGGACTACGACACCCCCCCGCACGTCTCGAAACATACGATTCCCGATTTCGTCGACGACGCCGCGCAACTCGTCGACGAATTGCGGCGCCACTCGCCGCAGCAGATTGCCTCGCTGATGGATATTTCCGACGCGCTGGCCCGCCTGAACTTTCAGCGCTACGCCGATTGGTCGCCGCAATTTAGCTTTGATAACGCCAAGCAGGCCGTGCTCGCGTTCAACGGCGACGTCTATGAAGGTTTCGACGCGAAGACGCTTTCATCCGCCGACCTCGATTACGCGCAGCGCCACGTGCGCGTCTTGTCGGGACTCTACGGCCTGCTGCGCCCGCTCGACCTGTTGCAGCCGTATCGCCTCGAGATGGGCACGCGTTTGCCCAACGCGCGCGGCAAGGATCTATACGCGTTCTGGGGCGAGCGCATCACCGACGCACTGAACGCGCAACTGCATCGAAGCAAAAGTGCTCAGCGCGTGCTCGTGAACTGCGCATCGACCGAATACTTCAAGTCGGTGCGGCCCAAGCGGCTCGACGCGCGCATCGTGACGCCCGTGTTCGAAGACTGGAAGGGCGGCCGTTACAAGATCATCAGTTTTCATGCGAAGCGGGCGCGCGGGCTAATGGCGCGGTTCGCCGTCGAGAATCGAATCGATTCGCCCGAGAAGTTGAAGGATTTCGCGGCCGAAGGTTATGCGTTCGACCCGGTAGCGTCGAACGATACGACGCTCGTATTCCGTCGTCGCCTCGCGGACTAAAGTGCCGTTCCATCGTCCATCCCATCGATCATCGACACCGATCACGGAATAAACCCAATGAGCCTTTCGATCACCAGCAACTTCGACGCGGGCGCGATCGAAGTCGTGTCGGCAAATCAAGCCGACGACATTCGCCTACGCATTCGCCGCGATAGCCACGCCGATTTTGCGCAATGGTTCTACTTTCGGCTCGCGGGCGCGCGCGGGCAGCGTTGCGTGATGACATTCGACAACGCCGCGCAGTGCGCATTCGCCCAAGGCTGGCACGGCTATAACGCGATGGCGAGCTACGACCGCGTCAACTGGTTTCGCGTGCCGGCGTCGTACGATGGGCAGACATTGACGATCGATCACACGCCCGAGTTCGATTCGATCTACTACGCCTACTTCGAGCCGTACAGCGAGGAGCGGCACGCCGAATTTCTCGGCGCGGTTCAGCAAATGCCGCACGCGACGCTCGCCGAGCTCGGCCGCACGGTAGAGGGCCGGCCCATCTCGCTGCTTGTGCTCGGCGCGCCGGAGGCGAGTGAAGGGCGCGCGAAAAAGAAAGTATGGATTGTCGCGCGTCAACATCCGGGCGAGACGATGGCCGAGTGGTTCGTCGAAGGGCTCGTCAAGCGTTTGGCCGGCTGGGGCGACTGGGCGGGCGACCCGGTCGCGCGCAAGCTGTACGAGCACGCCGTGTTTTACATCGTGCCGAACATGAACCCGGACGGCAGCGTACGCGGCAACCTGCGCACGAATGCCGCGGGCGCGAACCTCAATCGAGAATGGCTGGCACCCGACGCCGAGCGCAGCCCCGAGGTCTTCGCGGTACGCGAGGCCATTCATGCGAACGGTTGCGACATGTTCTTCGACATTCACGGTGACGAAGCGCTGCCCTACGTGTTCGTGGCGGGCAGCGAGATGCTGCCGAGCTTCACCGAGCAGCAATCGCGCGAGCAGAAGGCATTTATCGAAGCATTCAAGCAAGCGAGCCCCGACTTCCAAGACGAACACGGCTACGAGGCGTCGAAGTATCGCGAAGACGCGCTCAAGCTCGCCTCCAAGTACATCGGCCATACGTTCGGGTGCTTATCGTTGACGCTGGAAATGCCGTTCAAGGACAACGCCAACCTGCCCGACGAGCGAGTCGGCTGGAACGGCGAGCGCAGTGCGGCGCTCGGTGCGGCGATGCTCGGAGCGATTCTGCGTCAGTTGGAGACCTTCGCCTGAAGTGCGGCAGCGCGGGGCCGTGGCCGCCCCCGAACGAACGGGGCGGCGCTCGCCGGCCTCATGAAAGGCACACGTTGCCCTAGCGGGCGACAGCCGCCTGCGCCGCGGCTTCAGGCGGCGTAGCGCGGACTGCCGGCTCGAACTCCGACGGGTTTCAGTGCTTTGCACTGGACTTGGCGGACGATTTCTTCCTCGTCGAATGTTTGCCCGCGCTGTTGCCCGTGGGGCCCGTAGCATGGCCCCCATGGCGGCGCTTGCCCTTTTTCTTCGACGAGGGTTCGTTGCGCGGCTTCAGCGGAGGAACGGGATCGTTCCAACTGAAAGCAAGCATTTGCGCGCCGACGTAGCCGCAGCGGAAGTCCAGCGGGTAGGGTTCGTGCGATGCTTCGCGCGGGATACCCTGGCCTTCGATGGTGACGACATTGTCGACCGTCGTGCGCTGCTTGCCCCCGCTGAACGGTTGATTCCACGGCGTGACCGATGCGTGGGCGGAATCGAACGCCTCGGGCGGGAAGTCGACATGATCGATCACGGTCGATGTGCTCGCGACGAAACTGCCATGTGCGGCGCAATCGGCGACAAGCGGATCCGCATGCATATCGTTGATGAAGTGGGCGATCAGTTCGTTGCGCTGATCGATGGTATCGGCGCGAGCGGGATCGGTCGCGAGCAGCGGCACACTGCAAACCGCCGAAATCGCCAACAGCCCAGCGAGCTGTCGCAGGCGGCGTGAAAACTTGGATCTGTCCATCCGGTAGGCGCTATTGAGACACAGGCACGTAAGATGCCCCACTCGGAGACGGAGTTCAATGTCGATGTAAATAATTTTTGAGAATCGGGAGCGCGAAGCCGCAGGAACGAGCAGCGCATCGAGTGGTTGATGAAGGGCCGAGGGCGAGGCCGCCCATGCATAGCGCTGCGCTCCGTCGCTCACGGGATCGCGTGCTTTGCTCTAAGTACGGGGCCCGCCAAGACGATAGCGGCGCACATCGTTCGTTGTGACCCAGGTCGGCTTATAGACGGCGATGAGCGCCGTCGACATCCCCGTGAACCACGCTTCGCCGGCTGCCAACAAAAATATGCTGAATGCGTAGCCAGCCGGGACGACGGATGGCGAGCCGTGGGCGAGTGCGACATGGGCCGCGGCGGCCGTAATGCCGGCTACTGTGACGGCGATCGCGGGCGACACGAAGCCTTGCGCGCAGATGAATACGAATAGATTGCGCGGCAGCCACGCCGTGCAAGCGCGTTGGAATAGGGCCGAGACGAGAACGGGCATCGCGCCGTAGACGAGGAACGTGAGCGCGACGCCTTGCCACGCGGCATCGAAGATCACGGCCGCGATGCCCGAGACGGCTGCCATCGCGACGAGCGCGAGCGCCCAGTCGAACAGCGTGACGAGCAAGGTGGCGCCCAGCAAGTGCATGACCGGGCCGTCGTCCAGCCATGCATTGGTTGCCCAAAGCACCGAGATGGCCACGATGACCGCGAGCCAGACATGCTGGAGCGTCCCGTCCTGCAGCCGCCGGAACGGCCGCCGCGAGAGCGCGAGCGCAAGCAGCGCTGCGGCGGCGGCCCAGCCACCGGCGGCAATCCATAGCGGAAGCGGCGTATAGAGGAAGCCCATGGAGTCCATATTACTCGTTGGTCTGCGAAACGGGGAGGGCAGGCGCGAGTTGGCACGCAGTTGGCGCGCTCTCCTTCCACTATGACCATAGCAAGCGCCGCACCCCGCGTTTAATCAGCCTGGGCCGGGGTTGCCGCCGAACGGCACGTCGGGCTCGGCGGCGAGCGGCAGATCGAGCGAACGATCGCGCCGCGACAGCGGGTATTTGAACGATGCCGCGCGCCGCAGCGGTACGGGGCCGCCGCGCCCGAGCACCGGCTTGGGCGCGCTTTGGGCGTCGGCGCGCAGCACTTCGAGCTGTGGCGTCAGCCAGCCGTTGTAAATCGCAACCGCTGCCGCGCGGTTCGGCGCGCCCAATTGTTGGAAAATACTGGCCAGATGGATTTTCACCGTGCCCTCGCTGATCCCGAGCGTGCGCGCGATCATTTTGTTCGTGCTGCCCATGTGAACGCAGCGCATGATTTGCTCTTGGCGCGGCGAGAGCGTCGGCATGAAGCGTTTGCGTCGCGGGATGTCAGTGGTCAGATCGCGCGCCAGATCGCGCGCGGGCAAGGCGGCAGGCGCGGCGCTCCGGGCGTTCGTCTCGGCGAGAAACGGCGCATACAGGCCCCCGGCAAGCACCAATTCGAGTAACCGAACGATCAGCCGCGGGTTCGTCGCCCGTGGAATGACGCCGTGTACGCCTGCGTCCATGAGCGTGCGCACGCGCTCTGGCGCGATGTCGTCGACAAACGCGGCCACGCGCAGCCGCGGATACTCGGCCAGCAGCGCTCGCACGGCGCTGACGCGCATGGGATCTTGCCAATCGACGACGATAAGCTCGGTCGGCACGCGCCGCATCGTGCGGCTCAAGTGGGCCCAATCGCGGGCCTCGCAAAAGCGTGCGTGCCGATCGATCTGCCGCAGCAATGCCTTGAGCCCATCGCGCCGCTCGGCTTCCGAACTGAGAACTGCGAACCGCATGTTTTGCCTCCTTGTAGTCGGTACGGGTAGCGCAGTGCAGATGCCGGAAGAGGGCCGGCGGCCACGATGCGCCGTCGCACCATCATGACAAATTCCTTACAGGAAGGCGGCTATCCGAATGGCATAGGACACACCTTCCCGCCGAGCGAAGCGGCGAAAAGGCGTGGGCGGCAGGCGTGAAGGGTCAGTGGAAGTGCGGTTGGGCCGGTTCGGCGTCTTCGGGCATTTCCGCGTGCACAATTTCGCCGAGCGGATCGGCGTACAGGGGCACGCCGCAGTCGTCGCAGTATTCGGGCTCGAAGCGGCCCGCGTGGCGGCGGATGTCGGTCACGCCCGCTTCTTTGAGCAGCGCGATGATTTCCTCGATCGGGCCGCCGGTGTCTTCGGCTTCCTCGTCGATCGCGAGTTCGCCGTTTTCGCGGCCGTACAGCGGCCAAACGACGCCATAGATCACATCGTTGCTGCCGCGGCGCGTGAAGCCGACGCGGTACTCGTCGATGCGCCGATCGCCGAAGCCGGCGACGACGGCACGCAGGTCCTGCGGCGTCGCGCCGATGGTGTCGAACAGGTAGCGGATGGCCGTGCGAACGGTGTGCGGCCGCACGCGTTCATCGGCGTCGCGGCAGGCCGAGTAATAGGCGTCGGGCAGCAGGCATTCGAACTCGCAGCCGGGCAGGACGAGCGCCAGATTCGCGCCGCCTTGAGTGCCCCATTGTTCGAGGCACTGGCCGCGCTCGATGCGCGCGCCGTTTTCTTCTTCTTGCCAGCGAAAGAGCGGTGCGCCGACGGGAGCGGCGACGACGGCAAGTAGAAAGCGCGGGTCAGCCAGTATGGGCGACGTCTCGGGCAGATCGCCGAAATTCATTTTGGCCGCGGTGCCGTTCAGCGCGGCTTGGATCAGTTGTTGCGCGACGCGGTAAGTCTCAACGTGATGCCTCGGCAACTGATCGATGCTGTAGAGAAACGGCGCAAGCGCGACGCGGGTGTTGTCGGCCAGTACGTGCGCTTGCAGATGGGCGCGCAGCGCGTCGACGGCGTCGCCTTTGAGCGGCCCCGACGGAATCATATAGCGGGTCCAAGCCAGTACCGGCGCGGCGATCAACAGCGCCTCATAGGGCGTGCCTTCGTGTTCGACGACGAACGACTCGCTGTGGGTCTCGGCCATGTCGGCGAGCGCGCCGTATGCGTCGGGATGATTCTGTTGCAGATGATCGAGCGCCGCGTCGAGTGTCGTCTGATTGCCGTTGCGCACGATTTTCGCGAGCAACGTGTCCAGCTTGGCTTCCCAGAAGCGGTCTTCGATGCGGCTGCCGGACGCGAACAGGGCGAGGGACAGGCCGACGAGTTTGTCGGCATCGGGGGGAAGGCGTTTAGCGATTCGCGAGCGCATAGAGAGAGGGTTGACTGAGTGGGATTTGTTGAACCCTCCATTCTAGACGCTTCCGCCACACAGTAAGCCGAGCCGTGCTTTGGCTCAGTCCACCGGCATCGCGGTTCGATTCACGCAAATTTCCACTTGCACGGCTCGCGGAAGACGCCTAGAATCCAGCCTCTTTCGCGCAGTCACTGACTGAGCGAAGAGAAGCGAAAGCCTTGTGCGGCGTGGGTTTGCACGGGGCTTGCGGCAGCGGTTCGATAGCGCAGCGAAGTTCAAGCGAAGCTAAAAAAACTGTTGACGCGATGCAAGCGGTTCTGCATAATCTCGTTTCTCTGCTGCTGACGCAGCAACGCAAGACGGGCGGTGCTAGAAGGGAAGT
>CAYRLJ010000127.1:0-12201 GCA_964425025.1 uncultured Burkholderia sp.
TAATGAAGCACTGCGGGAATCACGCCGGCTGCACCGTTCGTCGGCGCCGTGACGACACGGCCGCCTGCGGCGTTCTCTTCGTTGACGGCCATCGCGTATAGATTGACCCAATCGAGCATCGACAGCGGATCGCGCAGCGATTCCTCGGAACGGGCACGCAAATTCTTGGCGAGTTCGGCCGCGCGGCGCTTCACGCGCATCGGGCCGGGCAGTTCGCCCTCGGTGCGGCAGCCCCGTTCCACGCAGGTCGCCATCGTGCGCCAGACCGTCAGCAAGCCTTCCCGAACCTCCGCCGGCGAGCGCGAGGCGCATTCGTTTTCGAACGCGACTTGGGCGATCGACAGGCCGCTCTCGTTGCTGGCGCGCATGAGGTCGGCACCCGTGCGGAACGGATGCGGCACCTCGGCGCCCGCGCGCACGCCGTTGAGGCGATCGCCGTCACGATTGACGACGAAGCCGCCGCCGACCGAGTAATACTCTTTTTCGACGAGCAGTTGCCCGTTCTCGTCGAACGCCTGAAAACGCATGCCGTTCGGATGGACGACGCTCGTGCCGCTCATCATTTTGCGGTAGAACGTGAGATCCTCCTTCTCGTCGAAGCGGATCTCGGAGCGTCCCAACAGCATCAGCGACTTGCTCGAGCGGATAGAAGCGAGGCGCGGCTCGATGACGTCCGGATCGATCGAATCGGGAAGATTGCCTTCGAGGCCGAGCAATGCGGCCTTATCGGTGCCATGGCCCTTGCCGGTAGCGCCGAGCGAACCGTAAAGCTCGACTTTCACGCGCCGCACATAAGCCAGAAGATTCGCGTCCTCGACGTGTGAAACGAAGCGGCAGGCGGCGATCATCGGCCCGACCGTGTGCGAGCTCGACGGACCGATGCCGATCTTGAACAGATCGAAGACACTAACGTTCATGGGGCAGCCTCGCGATGGGTTCGAAGGTGAAATAACCTATGGACGCAAGTACACCAAAGCGTAGAATTAACCGATAGAACAAAAACGGCATCGCTGTGGGATGCCGTCGCCAAACGCCCGTCCGGTGCGCTCATGCGCGCTTTTTGACGATGATTGGCGACGAAAAATCACAAACGCCGTGCGCTGCCAAGGCGCTGCCGGCCCTATTCTTTACTCGCATGAACGCCGTCGATCCATCACCGCTCGCTTCCCCCGCTTCACGAGAGCGCATCCGCTTCGGGATCGTGCTGCTGCCGAATTTCACGTTGACGGCCTTTTCCGGCTTCGTCGACATCCTGCGGCTTTCGGCCGACGACAGCGATTTCAGCAAGCCCGTGCGCTGCGCGTGGAGCGTCGTCGGCAAAACGTTCGCGCCCGTGCGCGCGAGTTGCGGCATCCAGGTGACGCCGTGGGAGACGTTCGACGAATCGGAGCCGTTCGATTACGTCGTCGTCGTGGGCGGGTTGCTGCATTCGGGGCCCCAAGCCGACGACGAAACACTGGCGTTCATCCGCCGCGCCGCGAGCGCAGGCGCGAATGTCGTCGGCATTTGCACGGGCGTATTCACGCTGATGCGGGCCGGCGTGCTCGACGGTTACCGCGTTTGCGTCAGTTGGTTTCACTACTGGGATTTCATCGAGCGCTTTCCGTCCGCCAACGCCGACATGCTCGTGGCCGATCGCCTGTTCGTCATCGATCGTCGCCGCATCACCTGTTCGGGCGGGCGCGCCTCGATCGATGTGGCCGCCGCCATCTTGCTGCGGCATTTCGAACACGCGACGGTGCAAAAGGCGCTGCGCATTCTACTCGTCGGCGAGATGCAGAACGGCAATGCCCCGCAACCGCATCCACCGGGGCTCGAACCGGCCACGCATCCGAAGATCAAGCGCGCGATCTTGCTGATGGAGCAACATGTTGGGCGTGCGCTGCCGCTCGAAGAGCTGGCATGCAAGCTCGATTTGTCGCCACGGCAACTCGAACGGCTGTTCAAGGCGCAAACGGGCAAGACACCGCAGACGTTCGCCAAGCACGTGCGGCTGCGCACGGCCGCTTGGCTGCTCACGAGCTCGGATCGAACCGTCGCCGATATCGCCACGAGCTGCGGCTTTTCCGATGCCTCGCACTTGGGCCGGGAATTTCGCAAGCAGTACGGAATGCCCCCCGTCGCGTATCGAGACCAACGCACAGGTAGTGAATCGGAAGATAAGGAATACGAAGAGTACGTCTCGGTGTCCAGTGCGGCGTTTTAGCTTCGCGGCGGTAAAACGAGCGCAGCGCATGTCATTGAGCGAAGCCCCCGGTCTCGCCTAGGGGCTTCGCTCGTCGCCAGCCGCATCCCGCTCTCGCGAGCCTTAATGCTTCAATGCGCCGCCATGTAGGACTTCACCGCGGCGAGCCCGTCCTTACCGTCGAACGTCGTCACGCCGGCCAGCCACTTGTCGAGCACTTGCGGATTCTTCTTCAGCCAGTCGGTCGCCGCCTTGTTCGGGTCTTCCTTGTCCATGATCGGCACCATGACGCGGTTTTCGATGTCGGTCGTGAAGTGCAGATTGGACACGAGCTTCGCCGCGTTCGGACAACGCGCCGCATAATCGGGCGGCGTAGCGGTGAATACCTTAGCCTCGCCATAGTTCGGCCCGAACACCGCATCGCCGCCGCTTAGATAGTCGATCTTCATCTGCACGTTCATCGGATGGGGCTCCCAGCCGAGGAACACGATCCACTGTTTATCGCGTACGGCCTTGTTGACCTGCACGAGCATGCCGGCTTCGCTCGACTCGACGAGCTTGAATTTGCCAAGGCCGAATTGATTGCCGTCGATCATCTTCTTGATGAGCGCATTGCCGTCGTTGCCGGGTTCGATGCCATAGATCCGGCCGTTAAGCTTATCGGCGTATTTCTGAATGTCAGCGAACGTTTTGAGGCCGCCGTTGTAGACGTAGTCGGGCACGGCCAGTGTGTACTTGGCGCCGGTCAAGTTAGCCGGGCTCAGCACTTCGATTTGCTTGGCCTTGACGAACGGCTCGATCATCGTGTCCATCGTCGGCGACCAATAGCCGAGGAACACGTCGATCTGCTTGCTCTTGATGCCGGCGAACGTGATCGGCACCGAGGCGATCGTCTTCGTCGGGTTATAGCCGAGCCCTTGGAAAACGGCGGAGGCGAGCCCCGTGGTGGCGGCGATGTCGGTCCAGCCGACGTCGGCAAAGCGCACGTTGCGGCACACGGCCGCGTCCGAGGCGTAGGCGCTCGTCGTCACGAGGGCTGCGGCCGCCAGGGCCCAGCCGGCTTTCATCAAGCGTTGCTTCATCAGACTGTTCTCCTTCGTACAATTGTGTCGGCTCATCGCCGCTTTTGTGGCCATCGAGAATTACAAGGGTCAATTGGCATAGGACCCGATACCTCTGCTGCGAGATTCGAATCAATTCACTTGCCGGCGCTCGCGGCTCGGCGCATAGCCGAATTGCGCGCGATAGGCTTTGCTGAAGTGGCATGGCGACTGAAAACCGCACTCCGACGTGACATTTGCGATCGATGCGTCAGTCGTGCGTAGCAGATCGCGCGCGCGGCGCAGCCGCAATGAGAGGTAGTAATGCGTGGGCGACACGTCGAGGTACACCTTGAACATTCGCTGCAAATGCCGTTGCGACAGCCTGACAAGCCGCGCAAGCTCTTCGAGCGAAAGCGGTTCGTCGATGTTCGCCTCCATGAGCCGAACGACTTCGACTAGTTCTGCCCGCGAAAACCCGATGCGCGCATCGACGGGAATCGGCTGATGGTCGTTGGCGCTGCGAATGCGTTCGAGAATGAATTGCGCCGATACCTGCGCGGCCAGGTCGCGGCCTAGCCGCTCGCCCACGAGATGCAGCATCAGATCGAGCGGCGCTGTCCCGCCTGTGCACGTCAGGCGGTCGCGGTCGATGACGAACAGTTCGTCGCGAAACTTCACGCGCGGAAACTGTTCATGCAGCGACGACATATGCTCCCAATGGACGGCACAGCGATAGCCGTCGAGCAAGCCCGCGCTCATGAGTGCGTACGCGCCGGTGCAGAGCGCGCCGAGCGGCACGCCGCGCGCACCCAAATCGGCCAATAGACGGCTCACGCGCGAATCGACGGCCGCGCGAATGTGCGTGCCGCCGCACACGATCAGTACGTCGGGCGTGCCGGCCTCTTCCAGCGATTTCGTCGGCGTGATGGTGACGCCGTTGCTGGCGGGCACCGGCACGCCGTCGGTCGACACAACCGACCAGCGGTAATGCATCGCGCGGCTGACATAGTTCGTCATCCTAAGCACCTCGACGGCGCTCGTGAATGCAATCATCGAGAAATTCGGCAGCGTCAGAAACCCGAAATGCAAGGGCATCGACTCCACTTCTGCTGGCTGCATCGCAGTGGCCGGCGTCATGCTTGCCTCCCGCCGCTCAGCTTTGCGCCACAGGTTGTTGGGTGCCGGCGCGCAGCCGCAGAACGTTGCGCAAGCCTTTGAAGAGCGGCGCCGGCGCCGTTCCAGGCATACGGCCGAAACTTTCGGTGATGCGATCGAGAATGATCGCGAGCAGCACCACGGATAAGCCGCTCTCGAATCCCAGACCGATGTCGAGCCGTTGAATACTGGCGAGTACGTCGTTGCCCAGGCCACCGGCCCCGACCATCGACGCGATGATCACCATCGACAGCGCCATCATGATCGTCTGATTCACACCCTGCATGATCGAGGGCAATGCATTGGGAAACTGCACCTTGTAGAGCAGCTGCCACGGCGTACAGCCGAATGCCTCCCCGGCTTCCACGATCTCGCGATTGACATGGCGAATGCCGAGACTCGTCAAGCGCACGGCGGGCGGCATGGCAAAGATCACCGTCGAGAGAATCCCCGGTACGCGGCCAAGACCGAACAACATCGCAGCCGGAATCAGGTACACGAAGGCCGGCATCGTCTGCATCAAATCGAGGATCGGCCGCACGACGAGCGCCACATGTTTGTTCTTCGCAGTCCAAATGCCGAGCGGAATGCCGAACACGAGGCTGATCAGCGTCGACGAGAACGTGAGCCCGAGCGTGATCACCGTCTGATCCCAAAAGCCCGTTGCGTAAATCAGTAGCAGGGACAGCGTCGTAAACAGCGCAAAGCGCCAGCCGAGACGCCATAGTCCTATGCCGATGAAGAACGCCATCAATGCCCACATCGGCACCGCTTGCAGGCCGTGCTCGACGAGCCCGGCGACCATGTCGATCCCGCGCCCGATCGCATCGAACGTGCTGCTGTCGTGATCGAGCAGATAGTGGACGGATCGATCGACCCAAGTGCCGAGCGGAATCAGTTCAGACATGGGAGCCTCGCGTACGGGTGATGGCGTTCAGAACGACGGCGCGATCGACGGAGCCGCAATAGCAACCGTCGTCGTCTACGACGGGTAGCGCGCGCGGATGCGCCACGACGCGCGAGACGACTTGCTCGAGCGGCGTGCTGCGCGCGATGCACTCGATCTGCCCGAGGCTCGGCGTGCCGCCGACGAGCGCGTCACGGGTGACGAAGCCGCGGATCTTGCGCGTGGCATCGAGCACGAACGCGTAATCGGCACTGCCGTTCAGCGATGCCGCCACGCCGGCCGCGTCGAACTGGCGCACGAGCGGAACGACGTCGGTCTGCATCAAATCGCCGGCCGTCAAATAACGGCTCGTGTCGATGCCTTCGAAGAACGCGCGCACGTAATCGTTGGCGGGACGGCTGATGATTTCGTGGGGCGTGCCGACTTGGACGAGCCGGCCGCCCTCCATGATCGCGATGCGGTTGCCGATCCGCAGCGCCTCTTCGAGATCGTGCGAGACGAACATGACCGTGCGACGCTGCTCCTTTTGCAGTTGCAGCAGCACGTTTTGCATCTCTTTGCGCTTGAGGGGATCGAGCGCGGAGAACGCTTCGTCCATGATCATCAGCGAAGGGTTCACAGTCAGCGCGCGAGCAAGGCCGACACGCTGCTGCATGCCGCCCGACAGCTCGGCGGGCAATTTATGTGCAAATGGCGCGAGCCCGACCTGCTCGAGCACCGACATCGCCCTTGCCTCGCGCTCCTTGCGAGAGATGCCGGCCACTTCGAGTCCAAATGCCGCGTTGGAGAGCACGGTGCGCTGCGGCATCAGCGCGAACGATTGGAACACCATGCTCATGTCTTTTCGGCGCAGGGCGGTGAGCTCGCCGCGCCGCGCCGCGACAACGTCGCGCCCATCGATGAGCACCTTGCCGGACGTCGCATCGACGAGCCGGTTGATCAAGCGAATCAGGGTGGATTTGCCGGAGCCGGAAAGGCCCATCAAGACGAAGATCTCGCCTTCCCGTACGTCGAACGAAACATCGTGCACGCCGACAATTTGCCCTGTGCGAGCGAAGATTTCGTCCTTCGTCGCGCCGCCAGCCAGCATATCGAGCGCTTGCTTGGGGTGGGTGCCGAACACCTTACACAACCCCTGCACCACCACTTTGGGTGAACTCATCTCTTCCATCTCCTTGTGGCAGGCCGGCGCCTGCACAGTCTGCCTACATAGTTGCGAGAAAAATCTCGTGGCAGGCGATGAATTCCGACGCACGCTTGCGTAAATGCGACACGGGCGCCCCCGGCTTTCCGTGCTTTCGCCCTGCCGAGCGCCGTAGCATAAGGCCCTGGGCGTCGTTTGCAATTTTGGCATGCAAGATCGATGTCGCGAAACGACAGGTTCGCGTCCAAAAATGCGTGCGCACGGCGCATATCGGCAATTAAGGTGTTCTAACTGGTTTATGTCTGACAAATAGGCCGAAGCACCGCCGCGCGACGGCGGCGGCGGACGGTGTCTGCACCCATCGACGCCGTCCGTTTTCGTTTCATGACAGAATGCCGCGTCTTGCTTCTTGCCAACACGCGACATGCTCGTCCCGTTCTTCAAGTCGATGGTTCGTCGGCGGCCTCTACGTTCGCTGCGTTCGCTCATCCCCGCAACGGGTGTTGCCATCGCGGCGGCTGGGTGTTCCGTGCTCGCCGCGGCCGATCCCAATGCGCTTTGGCAAATCGTCAATTTGGACTGCGTGCCCGCTGCGCGCACGACGGGCAAAACCGGCGTCTGCTCGACCGTGGATTTGCCGGGGCGCTATGTGCTGCTGCGCGATCGTGCCGGCGTCGCCCAGCATCTTTTGATTCCGACCGATCGGATCTCGGGCATTGAAAGTCCCCTTGTGCTGGTACCTGATGCGCCCAACTACTGGGCCGATGCATGGAGCGCTCGTGGTTATGTGGACGCCTCATTGAAGAAGGCGCACCGTGCGCCGCTTCCAGACGATCGGCTCGGGCTCGAGATCAACTCCGCCGTGCGCCGTTCGCAAGAGCAATTGCATATTCATATCGACTGCATGCGCACCGGTGCGACTTCCGCGCTTGCTCGACATCGCAACGATCCGCCTCGCGTGTGGACGTGGGATACGATCGACGGGACGCGCTACCGCATCATGCGTGTGCCTGGTCCCGCGTTCGACTTCAATCCGTTCGATATCGTGGCGGGCCAGCACACGAGCCCGGACGTCATGGCGCAGCAGACGATCTTAGTGACTGGCGCGGGGCCGTCCGCTGTGGACGCGGGTTGGTTCGTGCTGGATAGCAGCCTCGATGCCGATGGCGGGACGGGCTCCGCAGAAACGCTGCTCGATCACCAGTGCGAGGCGGCGGCGCCGTTGTAATCGATGGTGCCCGCGCACCTCGGCTTACCCGCCCGTTTGCAATTTTTTGCACTTTTCCTATCCCGTTCTCGCCGCCGACACTTCAAAATGCCCGCCGCAATGCGCGCTGCCCCGGCGAGCGCCGCGCTTCGCGAGCGCGCCCGCGCGGCGGCGCGCTTCATGCTAAACGCTGGAATAAAAAGCAAAGGCAAAGAGGCGGAAACATGCAATTCACCATGCACCGGTTTGCGCTCGCCGCGCTCACGGCGGCGACCATCGCCAATCTGAGCGGATGCAGTTCGTTGTATACGGAAAGTGCTTCGGCGGGTGCCGGTATTGCCGGTGCGGCGTTGGCGTCCAAGGTCACAAGCAACGCGGCAGTCGCGACCGGCATCGGCCTTGGCGCCGTCGCGGCCGCGAAAGCGGGCGTGCAATACACGGAACGCGTGGTACACACGCATACCCAGGACGTGATCGCGATCGCCGCTGGGCCGCTTGCGGTCGGTGCCGTCGCGCCGTGGTCCATCAAGCACACGGTCCCCATCGAGGACAACCAGCACGGCCGCGTCACCGTCAGCCGAACGATCAGCACCGGGACACTCGACTGCAAGGAAATCGTCTTCTCCGTCGACGAAGACGCAACGAAGAAGAAGCCGGCTTCGAGCGCCTTTTACGTCGCGTCAGTCTGCCGCGACGGCGCCAACTGGAAATGGGCCTCGGCCGAGCCGGCCACCGAACGCTGGGGTGCACTGCAATGACCGCGCGCATGATACTGGCGGCACTCGTATGCGCAGGGGCCGGCGCGGCCATGAGCGGATGCGCGTCGATCGGCGCGGCAAGCGGCGCGGCCGCGGGTGTGGCGACAGGCGCCGTCACCGCGAACCCGGGGATCGGCATCGGCGTGGGCATCGCCGTGCAAGCCGCAACCGACGAAGCCGTGAACCGATACATGAAGCATATGCATCGGGACCAACAGGATGCCATTGCGGCGCTCGTCGGCGCGATGGCGGTTGGGGAGTCGAAGCCTTGGCGGGTCAAGCACCGGCTGCCGATCGAAAATGGCCACGGCGAAGTTCGAGTCACACGCTCGTTCGATACGGCGTTGGCGAACTGTAAGGAATTCGCGTTCTCGGTCGTCGATGGCGATAAGCCCGATGCAAAGGCGGATTGGTTTACCGCGAGTGCTTGCCAGCGAGGCGCGGTATGGAAGTGGGCGTCGGCCGAGCCCGCCGTCGAGCGATGGGGCACGCTGCAGTAGCTAGCCGCTAATCGAGGCCGAGCATGCGTGGGAATGCTCTGATCTTACCCGGTCGAAAGCCCCCTTTGCGCCAACCACTCCTGATTGAAGAGCCGCGCGAAATACAAACTGCCTCGGTCGCACAGCAACGTCACGATCGTATGCCCCGGCCCCATCTCGCGCGCGAGCTGCGCAGCCGCCGCGACGTTGATGCCCGTCGAACCGCCCACGTACAAGCCCTCTTCGCGCAATAGCCGATAGACCATCGTCACACAGGTTTGGTCGTCGATACGCACCGCATCGTCGATCACCGTGCCCTCGAGATTGGCCGTGACGCGACTGGAACCGATGCCCTCGGTGATGGAGTTGCCCTCCGCCTTGATTGCGCCCGTCTTGACGAAGCTGTATAACCCGCTGCCGTGTGGATCGGCCAATACGATCTTGATCGGTTCGCTACGCTCTTTCAGATAACGCGAAACCCCCGCGAGGGTCCCGCCGGTGCCCGTCGCGCAGACGAACGCATCGAGCTTGCCGTCTGTATCGCGCCAAATTTCGGGGCCGGTGGTTTCATAGTGCGCTTGCCGATTGACGACGTTGTCGAACTGATTCGCCCAAATCGCGTTCTCGGTCTGTTCGGCGAGTCTGCCCGCGATCTTTTGATAATTGTCGGGGTCTTTATAGGGCTTGGCCGGCACGGGCCTCACCTCGGCGCCGAGCACCCGCAGCAGGTCCATCTTCTCTTGCGATTGAGTTTCAGGAATCACGATCACGCAACGATAGCCGCGTGCCGCACAAATATGCGCGAGGCCGATGCCCGTGTTGCCCGCCGTGCCCTCCACGACGGTACCGCCAGGCTTGAGCACGCCACGGCGCTCGGCATCGCGAATGATGTAGAGCGCGGCCCGATCCTTGACGGAGCCACCCGGGTTCATGAACTCGGCCTTGCCGAAGATCTCGCACCCGGTTTCCTCGCTCAGGCGAGCGAGACGAATAAGCGGCGTACCGCCGACCGCGCCGACGAAGCCATCGCATCGAGGCATGATGCCCTCCTTACCGAAGACATGATGCAAACGCCTCAAGCATAGGCCACGCAGCGCGGCATTGCTTCGATCGCGGTAAAGCGTGCACGAAGCAGCGCGCATCACAGGGCGCGGCTTACACCGTCCTTGCTTATTATTGCGCTTCCATGACGAGCAACTGCGCGCCATCGGCCACTTGGTCACCCACACCGTAGAGCACTTCGGCTACCTTGCCCGCCGTCGGCGCACCGATCGTATGTTCCATCTTCATCGCTTCCATTACGATCAGCGGTGCCCCCTTCTCCACCACGGCGCCCGGTTCGACGAGCACTGCGATGACCTTGCCCGGCATCGGCGCCGTCAGCCGACCCTCGCCGTGCTCGGCATCCGCCGCGTGCGCGAGCAGGTTCTGCCATTCGAACGTCAGCGCCGAACCTTGGCAGAAGACGTGGAAAAGATCGCCGTCGATAAACACGCGCCCCGTCACGCGCGCATCGCCCAGGCGCACACCGAACGTATGCGGTTCGCTGCCGCGCCACCAGTCGAACGTTTCGCTGGCGCCGTCATGCTCGAGCGTGCGCGATTCGTTCTCGCGCACATAGACAACCTTGAACGCGCTCTCGTTTTCCGGATCGCGCCATTCGATCGTTTGCCGATAGCTGCCGTTCAAACGCCAATGCGATAACGCATCCCACGGCGAGGCGCCATGGGCGAGACCGCCCTCGCGCGTCATCAATGCGCCGCAGGCCAGTGCCAAGGCCTCCTTGAAAGGCCTCTCGGCGGGCGCGAACAGCTCGTCATGGTGACGTTCAATCAGGCCCGTATCCAGTTCGGCCGTCGCGAACGGCTCGCTTTCGACGATACGCTGCAGGAATGCCACGTTCGTTTGCGGGCCGACAGCCTCGCATGCTTGCAATGCCCGGCTCAACCGCGCGAGCGCTTCCTCGCGGCTTGCACCGTGAACGATCAGCTTCGCGATCATCGGATCGTAGAACGGCGTGATCGTGTCGCCTTCCCGGACACCGCTGTCGATACGCACCGGCGCACGCGAGGGCGAACCAATCGTGAATTCGACGCCTTGGGGCATGCGCAGATACTTGAGCTTGCCCGTCGACGGCAGGAATCCACGCGCTGGATTCTCGGCGTAGACACGCGCCTCGATCGCATGGCCGTTAATACGCAGCGCGTCCTGACGCAACGGCAGCGGCTCGCCGGCGGCCACGCGCAATTGCCATTCGACGAGGTCCTGCCCCGTGATCATCTCCGTCACCGGATGCTCGACCTGCAGCCGCGTGTTCATCTCCATGAAGTAGAACGCGCTGTCGGTCATGATGAACTCGACCGTCCCGGCACCGACATAGGAAACCGCGCGCGCGGCCGCAACGGCCGCCTCGCCCATTGCGCGGCGCACGTCGCCGGACAAACCGGGGGCCGGCGCCTCTTCGAGCACCTTCTGATGGCGGCGCTGCACCGAGCAATCGCGGTCGAACAAATACACGGCCTCGCCGTGCTGGTCGGCGAATACCTGAACTTCGACATGGCGGGGACGCGTCAGATACTTCTCGATCAACACGCGGTCGTTGCCGAAGCTGCTTGCCGCTTCGCGTTTGCATGAAGCCAGCGCCGCGGAGAAGTCTGCGCTCTTTTCCACGACGCGCATGCCCTTGCCGCCGCCGCCCGCGCTCGCCTTGAGCAAGACCGGATAGCCGATCGCATCGGCTTCGCGGTGCAATAGTTCGGGGTCCTGATTATCGCCGTGATATCCGGGCACGAGCGGCACCGCGGCCGCTTGCATGAGCGCTTTCGCGGCGGCCTTCGAGCCCATCGCGGCGATGGCGGAGACCGGCGGGCCGATGAAGACGAGCCCCGCTGCCTCGCACGCTTGCGCGAACGCTTCGTTCTCCGAAAGAAATCCGTAGCCCGGATGGACTGCTTGGGCACCCGTACGCACCGCGGCGTCGATGATGCGCTCGATACGCAGATAGCTTTCGCTTGCCGCCGCGCCGCCGATGTGCACCGCTTCGTCGCACGCCGCGACGTGCTTGGCGTTTGCGTCGGCATCGGAGTAGACGGCGACGCTCGCCACCCCGAGCCGCTTGCACGTCGCTGCCACACGGCAGGCGATCTCGCCGCGATTCGCAATCAAAATCTTGTTGAACATGGAAAGTCTCGCAGTGAAGCGGCAACCGGTTGCGATCAATCGCGCCAAGTCGGCGCGCGTTTTTCGAGGAACGAGGCCACGCCTTCCCGCCCTTCTTCGCTCGCGCGAATACTTGCGATGCGCCGCGCGGTATCGTCGATCAA
>CAYRLJ010000128.1:0-12058 GCA_964425025.1 uncultured Burkholderia sp.
CCTCGACGCCACGCGTCGAGCCGATCCGGCACGGTGTGCACTTGCCGCACGACTCAATTGCGCAAAAGTGCATCGCGTACTGCGCGAGTTCGGCGAGATTCGACGTGTCGTCGTGCACGACGAGCCCGCCGTGTCCGATGACGGCGCCCACTTGCGCGTAGGCCTCGTAATCCATCGGGATGTCCCACTGGCTTTCGGGCAGGTAGGTGCCGAGCGGGCCGCCCACTTGGACGGCGCGCACGGGACGGCCGCTGGCGGTGCCGCCGCCGTAAGTTTCGACGAGCTCACGCAGCGTCACGCCGAACGCCAGCTCAACGAGGCCGCCGTACTTGATGTTGCCGGCCAACTGAAACGGCAGCGTGCCGCGCGAGCGGCCCATGCCGAAGTCGCGATAGAACGCGGCGCCGCGCGCGAAGATGATCGGCACGGTTGCCAGCGTGATGACGTTGTTGACGACCGTGGGCTGACCGAAGAGGCCGGACAGCGCCGGCACGGGCGGCTTCGCGCGAACGACGCCGCGCTTGCCTTCGAGCGATTCGAGCAGCGCGGTTTCTTCGCCGCAGACATACGAGCCCGCACCTTTGGCGACTTCGAGTTCGAACGCATGGTTCGAGTTGAGCACGCGCTCCCCGAGCCAGCCCGCCGCCCGCGCCTTTTCGATCGCGGTGTTCAAGGTGGCGATCGAGTGAGGATATTCGCTGCGCACGTAGATATAGCCGCGGGTCGCGCCCGTTGCGATACCGGCGATGATCATGCCTTCGATCAGCGCGAACGGATCGCCTTCCATGGAGAGACGATCGGAGAACGTGCCTGAATCGCCTTCATCCGCATTGCAGACGATGTACTTTTGCGCGGCTTTGGCTTCGCGCACGGTGCGCCACTTGATGCCGGCCGGGAACGCCGCGCCGCCGCGGCCGCGCAGACCGGATTCCAGCACGGTTTCACAGGCGGCTTCGGCGCTCATGCCAAGCGCGGCGTTGAGCCCTTTGAGCCCGCCGTGTTCGACGTAGTCTTCGATCGAAAGCGGATCCGTGAGGCCCAAGCGGGCGAACGTCAAGCGCTGCTGCTTCTTCAGATAAGGGATGTCGTCGACGATGCCGACCGAGCGCGCATGTGTGCCGCCCGTCAGCCATCCCGCGTCGAAGAGCGATGCGATATCGCGTGCTTCGACGTTGCCATAGCCGACGCGGCCGTTGCCCGTCTGCACTTCGACAAGCGGCTCGAGCCAAAGCAGGCCGCGAGAGCCGTTGCGGACGAGTTCGATGGCGAGCCCGCGGCGCGCCGCTTCTTGCACGATCGCGTCGGCAACCGCATCGGCGCCGAGCGCCAATGCCGACGAGTCGCGAGGAACGAAAACGCGCGTCGTCATGCGTGCTCCTTGAGATTGGCGATGCTCGCCCGCGCGCCCGCGCGGGCCTCGTCGAACAGGGCATCGAATTTCTGCGGCGTGACTTTCACATGCAGCTCGCCGTTGATCGTCATCGATGGCGACAACGCGCATTGGCCCAGGCAGTAGACCGATTCAAGCTCGACCTCGACCTCGCTCGTGCCGGCATGGCTATTCGCGCCCGCCGCATGCGCCGCATCGAACCGGCAGCCTGTGCGGCCCT
The DNA here is from genome assembly GCA_964425025.1 of uncultured Burkholderia sp. Lineage (GTDB taxonomy): Bacteria > Pseudomonadota > Gammaproteobacteria > Burkholderiales > Burkholderiaceae > Trinickia. Next base: position 1,611 of record CAYRLJ010000128.1, read on the forward strand.
CGATATGTGCCGCCAGCGCTTCCGTGCCCATGCTGCGGCAGGCTTCGGCGCGGCACAGTGCGACCGTCACTTGCGCGGGCGATTGCGAGCGGAAGTGATGGTAGTACGTGATCACGCCGTGGACTTCGGCGCGTGAGAGATTGAAGGCGCGCGCAAGCGGCGCAACGACGTCAGGCGGGACGAAGCCCGCATCGTCTTGAATGGCGTGCAGCACCGCGATAAGCGACGCGCCCGGCGCGGCGTGTTTGCGGACGAGTTCGTCCGGTGCCGGGACGTTGGCATGTTCCAAGGTGGGGCTCCTCTGACTTCTATTTGCACTGCAATATGCACTTGCTACTCATATAGCCTGCATATATGCTCGGCTCAAGCCGTTGTTTACGAACAATAGGCGCGTGAAATTCGTTGTGCAATAGGAAATCGGGCTTCATAAATGATCGAGATCAAATGCGTCGCGCAATTGGTCGTACGCGATAGCGCGGGCCGTGAGGCGAGCCTCACGGATATTGTGCCTCTGCTTGCACTCGTCGATGAGACGGGCAGCATTGCGCAAGCGGCGGGGGAGCGGCAGCTCTCGTACCGGCACGTGTGGGGCCTACTGCGTGTGCTTGAATCAAGGCTGGGCGGCGAGCTCATTTCGAAGGAGCGCGGCAAGGGATCGGCGCTTTCGGCGCTGGGGCGAGCCGTGGTCCAAGCGCAGCGCACATGCACCGAGCGGCTTGACGGGCCCTTGAAACAGCTGGCGGGCGAGATTGCCGCGGAGTTGAACCAGCGGCTCGGCGCGAGCGGCATCACGCGCATCCACGCCTCGCATGGGTACGCGGTGGCGGAGCTCGTGACGAAGATGAACGTGGGCGACGCCGCAGCGGTGGATATCAAATATAGGGAAAGTGCCGAAGCCGTGGCTGCGCTGGCTCGCGGCGAATGCGATTTAGCCGGCTTTCACTTGCCGCGCGGTGCGTTTCGCGAATTGTGCGCGGACATCTACCGCCGATGGTTGGACCCGCGGCGGCATGTGCTCGTCTATCTGACGGCGCGCAAGCAAGGGCTCTTTCTCGCGAAGGGCAACCCGAAAGGGGTGCGCGGCCTCGAGGATCTTGCGCGCCCCGACGTGCGGTTCGTCAACCGCCAGCCTGGCTCGGGCACGCGGCTGCTGCTCGATCTCGCGCTGAACAGCATCGGCATCGATCCCGAGCGCATTAACGGTTATGCGTCGACCGAACTCACGCATACGGCGATTGCTGCATTCGTCGCAAGCGGCATGGCCGATGCCGGTTTCGGCGTGGCGCCCGCCGCGCACCATTTCGGGCTCGATTTCGTGCCGATCGTCGACGAGGATTACTACTTCGCCTGCGATCGCGCGCGGCTATCGGCGCAGCCGCTCGCCTCGGCGCTGGCCGTGCTGCGCAGCGACGAATTTCGCGACAACGTGGCCACACTCGAAGGCTACGACCCGGCCCATTGCGGCGAGATCGTCGATGTGACGGCGGGCCTGCGCGGCGGCCCCGATTTCGGATAATGTTTGCGGCCGCGCGTTAGACACGGCTGGCTGTGAGCGCGAACGCCCAACTTGCTTGTTTACGCCGGTAATATGCGAGGCTGCAGGCGCGGTGCGTTCTGCGTTACGCTTGGGGTTCCATTGTCAGACAGATTCGGAAACGCGCCGTTCGGCGCGGCAATCGCTATGAAATCGCTTGTCAACCTTTGCGCCGCCGTGGCGGCGGCAGGCACGCTCTGCGTCGTTGCATCGCTTGCGTTCGCGCAAAACTCGCCCGGAGTGCCCGGCGGTATCTTGCAGGACCAGTTCAGGCTGCAAGAACATCCGCAGATGCAATTCGCCGCATCTGCGCCGACGAGAAAATATCAAACACGCACCTCGAAGATGCGCAAAAAAGGCGATCTCGGCGATCCGAACGGCTGCAACCTGCAGTGCCCGGACGACGCCGAGTAGGGTTTAAGCGAGGGCGCGGCCGCGGGAGAGTTGCGTTATGCGGAGAATAGCGCTCATAACCTCCGCATGAATTGCGGAGATTACACCTGCGTCTGGCAGGCCGATGATTGGCCGCATTGGCAACGCGCCGATTATGCGGGAGCGATTGTTCGGGTGGCATGCGGCGTTGTTTCCGACGGGGTATTCGGGTCTCTCGACAATCGGCGTGGGAAAGTGGCGTGACGATGCGCATGGCCCCATGCAGGTCGTTTCGGGCCCGATTGGGCGGCAGCGCATCCATTTCGAAGCGCCTCCCGCCGATCGGCTGGGGCGCGAGACGACGCAGCTATTGCGCTGGCTCGACGCGCCCTTGCGTGAGCCTTCTCTGATCAAGGCGGGCATCGGTCACTTATGGTTCGTGACGTTGCATCCGTTCGATGACGGCAACGGGCGCATTGCCAGAGCGATTGGCGATCTGTTGCTCGCGCGCGCAGACCGTAGCCCACGGCGCTTTTATAGCTTATCGGCGCAAATACAGCGCGAGCGCAACGCCTATTACGCGATCTTGGAGCGGACCCAAAAGGGCTCGCTCGATATCACCGAGTGGCTCGCTTGGGTTCTCGCTACGCTTCATCGCGCGGTCGATCAGGCGCATGACACGCTCGATACCGTGCTCATTAAGGCGCGCTTTTGGCGCAGGTGGGGCAGTGCGCCTATGAACGAGCGCCAGTCGAAGCTGCTCAATCGGCTATTGGATGGTTTTGACGGCAAGCTGACGTCCAGCAAGTGGGCGGTCATTGCCAAGTGCTCCCCCGACACCGCTTTGCGCGACATCAACGATTTGCTGGCGCGAGGCCTACTGCGAAAGTCGGACGCGGGCGGCCGCAGCACCGGTTATGAACTTGTTGACGACCCGCCCGACGACTAACGACTACGTTGTGCAGCGCGCAATGGCGTAGCGCAGTTCGGGCTCGGACACCGAGTCGTTCTCGACCGCTTTTTCAACTCTGACGTTCGAGCCGACCGCCGACGGCGTCAGCGTGACGAGCCATGCATACCCCCCGGAGGAACGTCCGACGCCGAGTTCGATGTAACCGGCACCGGCGTGCTCGTCCAAGCGCGAGACGCGGCTTTTCATGCACTGCGCGATGGATTGCGGCTCGCGCGACGAAGAGAACACCATCGGTGCTTCGGTGCCCCCGGCGTTCGACGCGTCTAGCGGGGCCGAGCCGCATGCCGTCAGCGCGGCGGAGACGATCGTCATGACGGCGGCTGCCTGGAGGATGCGTGTCATGGGGGCTGGCAATGAGAGGATGGAAAGTGAAAAGGCCAACCGCAAGACGGTTGGCCTCCGAATATTGTTGGTGGTGGGATGGTACCCCGCATCAAACGACTATTGAAAGTACAGAATCGAAGCGCTGCGGGCTGCTGCGAACCAGTGCGAACTCGATCGAAAGGCCTGCCTGTACGCCCATCGGCCGTGGACGATCAAGCAGGTTTTTCGCCCTGATTGATGGCCGATGTGCGGCCTCAAACTCGTCTGCTTTTCGGAGCCAGTTCAATTCCCGAAACGGGAATCGAACCCGCGTCCGTCAGATCGCTACCTTCCACTCTCGCAACTGGCCGACGGTCTGTGTCAGTCCCTGCTTGAGCAGCGTATCCAGGTACTCGTCGGCTGTCTTGGGCGGGTTCTTCAGCGATCGGCGATGGTTGGCAGCCGCCCCGCACACTCGGGCGGCGTGCAGATCCAGTAGATCAAAGATGAAGTCGTCCGGGTGCTGGGCGGTCAGGTTGTAGGGCTTGAGCCGTTCCGGCGGGAAGTCCTTCAGGTTGAAGGTAACGATCAGGCTGGCGCCGCCGTGAATGGCGGCGGCCACCACATGCCGGTCATCGGCATCCGGGAGCTCGACGGACGGGATCAGATGCTCGAACCCGGTAACCAGGCTGTCGCGGACGTGGGCGTTCATCAGCGACCGCGTCCGCTCCAGGTCTTTGGCCTTCAGGTCTGGCCGCTGCTTCAGAACGTTACGCGTCCACTCGTCGTGGATCATGTCTGTCCAACGCGCCCGGTACAGATCGGTCAGTGCCAGGCGCATCAGCAGGTCGCGTAACGGTGCCGGGTAGAGCACGCACGCGTCGTAGATGACGGTGAAGTTCGAACTCATTCATTCGTACCCCATCTTGAGCGCCTGGGCTTGCTCGGCCAGTGCATCGAGGGCGTTGCTGCGCTCAGCGTCGATCCGCTCCTTGTACGCGATCACGTCCTGGTAGCGGACGCGACGGTGCGTTCCGATCTTGTGGAACGGGATCTCGCCGCGCTCCAGCAACTGTACGAGGAAAGGCCGCGAGACGTTGAGCACGTCAGCAGCGTCCTGGGTCGTCAGTTCGGCGTGGATCGGGATGATGCTGACCGCGTTGCCCTCACCGATTTCGGTCAGGACGTCCACGAGCAGCCGCAGCGCCGACACCGGGACGCGGACCGGATGGGACTCGCCCTTGTCGTCGAAGATCTCGATCTGCTGGGTTTCCGCGCGGGTCTGCAGGAAGGCGGACAGCGCCCGGCCGCTCTCGCGGGCGATGGCAACTTCTTCGGTCGTCGGCAACGAATGGGTGGGAGAGAGTGTGGTCATGGTAGCCTCCTGGAAGCTTCAAACAGCATCATGGGAGGAAGTATAAACGAAACAAACGAAAATTCGTAATATCCGAAACAGGCGTGGCCTTGCTGGGCAGGCAACCAAAAGGACGCCCATTTACACCCATTCCGCCGCCAGGCCGCGCTGCGCCTTGGCTCGCGGACGGAACAGCGCCTTCATGGACTCCTGCCAACTCATTCGGAAGGAGACCAAGGTGGAAGCCGCTCACCTCAACCAGAAACAACTGGCCGCACGCTGGCATATCAGCGAGGCCACCCTGGAACGCTGGCGCAGCGAGGGGATCGGGCCCAAGTTCCTGAAGCTTTGCGGCCGGGTGCTCTACCGGCAGGTCGACATCGAGGCCTACGAGGAGTCGTGCGTTGCGACGTCGACCAAGACCATGACGGCCCAGGCCGGTGCCAGCTGAGATGTTCCGATTCGTCGGCAGTTATCGAGAAGTACCGACGCTTTTGCAACATTCAGCGGTTCGCGGCGGCGATCGCGGGCCAGATTGAAAGTCCGCAAGCGCGGACCGACCACGCGGTTTGTTGAAAATCAATGCACTGGCATCTTGCCGTGCGGGCTGGTGGAGGGTTCCTGCGGGTTCGTGCGGAAAGATTCGAACTCCTGCGGGGTATGAGTGGGGTGGAACCCTGCGCCAAACCTATGTAACTCAGCGCCTTAGAACCGCCGCGAACTCCTGCGGAAAGGTGCGAAATCCAGCCCTTGTTACTGGCAATCGTACCAGTTCCCACCTGCGGTTGGCATCAGCAATGTGCCCGAAACCAGCCGCCAGTTCGATTCCCATTTGCGGAACTGAACCCGCGTCCGCATCCACTCACCCGACTTTCGATCAGGCGGTGACGAACCGCTCCCGAAACGCTCTGCGGCCCTGGTCGTAAGGCACAGGATTGGTGGCGTGCGGCACCGGCGCGCTTCTGTCGCCGATGAGGTAGTTGATCCGGTAGGTGCAGTTTCCGGAGGGGTGCAGCATGCCGCCAATCACCCGGTCGGGATTCAGGACCCGCTCCTGGATCAGACGATCCAGCAACTTCTGGACCTGCGGCCCGAGCCCGACGAACACGGCATCCTTCAGTTCCTCGACCTCCGCCGCGAAGTTCTCCAGCAGGTACTTCCTCAGCAAGGGGTGCTTGGTCATGTCCGGTGTGCCACGGTAATCGTCGTCCTTAACGAACACCGGATAGCGCAGGAGGGAGGTGGTCTGCACCAGGTGGCGCGACGTGGAGAACAGGTCTGCCGAATCGCCCAGGTCGAGCCACTTGTGAAAGCCCCAATGGTTGAGCTGGTTGATCAGGTTGCTCCGCAACGGCTCGCCACTGAATGCGCCGACGCTCTTGGCGGCCTGGATCGCTTCAGTGCTGGAGCTGCCCGCCTGAAGCGCGCGCCGCGCCTCGTTGTTGGCATTGACCATCTGGGTGGGGCCCGGTGTGATCCCGACCAGAACGATCCGCGCACTGGGGTTGATGTACTCAAACGGCGCGTAATAGATCTTCACGTCGCCGCTTGCATCCATTAGTAGGCGCGGATCGCGCACCACCGGAGGCGTCGGCCCACAAAGAATCGGCGTGTACTTTTCGATCAAGTCTGTTTTCATTGTTTGATGTGTCCTGGTCTACGACTGGTCCGACAGCCTGCTGGAATCAGTCCGAAGCCCACAGCCGCCCGTCATCCTGGGTCGCCATATGGCGCGACGATCTGGATGAGAGACGCGCGACAAACAAGATGAGAATGTCGCGGTGACGCTGATGATGCCGACGTTGATTGACGCTGGCAAGCGCCGCGCGTCAATCTGCGCGTCAGTCGGCGAGGTCGATCGCGTAACGCGTGACGATGGCCGTCAAGATGCGCTTAGCGGACTGGCGCTTGGCCTCGATCAGCGGCGGCGGCACGGTGCCCGTATCGAGCGCCGCCAACTCCTGCCCGAGCAAGGTCAACAGCGTCACGCGTGACGCGGTGAGTTCGTCGCCGATCGCATCGATGACGGCGCGTTTGCGCCGTAGGCGATATGCGCGTTGCCGTTGCGCGGCAGTGCGCGCAACGGGCGTCGAGCTTGGGCGATCGGGTACGTCGTCGCGCGTGATGCTCGTCAGTTGCGGGTCGTTGCTCATCAATCCCAACAACACGCGGGGACCGGCGCGAGCGTGCAAGAAAAAACCCCAACCGAGAACGGTTGGGGTTTGTGTATTGGTGGAGCCGGCGGGAATCGAACCCGCGTCCAAGAGCAGTCCACACCCAGTTCTACATGCGTAGTTCAGTCTTTTGATTTAACCGCAGCGACGCGGACGAACACGCTGCGCAACGGCGATTCACTAAGTTTTCGACCTTGGCGTCGTGACGCCACCCAGGCTTAACTGACGTATATGACCTCTGGCGGTATTGCTACCGGTCTTGCGACACTAGCCCGTCAGTGAGCTAGGCAGAGGACGGCGGCCCTTAGGCTGCCAGTGCGAACGTTTCGTCGTTTGCAGTTACGTTTTTCCCATTGATTAACGAGGTGACGGGTCCTCGGCATGCCCTGACTGCTTCATAACCCTTGTCGAAACCAGGTCGGCCCCTAGGGTAGGGAAGAATTATCCCACAGAAAGCAAGATGGCGCGCTTTCGCCTAAATTCAATAGGACGCTTTTACGGCATCGGATGCAACAGTGCGGGCCGCAGCCGCTTCGTGGCTCGCGCTAGGGATGCGTTTCCTTGTCAGCCTAGCGCCGCGAGCAAATGCTGGAGCTGCCCGGGCGAGTCGACGATGTGCTGCGCGTGCCACATGGCCGGTGGCAAGTCCGTGCCGCAATAGCCGTACGCGGCCGCGACCGTGGCCATTCCGGCCGCAAAGCCCGCTTGGACGTCGCGCAAGTCGTCGCCGACATAGACAATCTTCCCGGGCGGCAGCGCCAGCGCTTCGGCCGCATGCAGCAGCGGCGCGGGATGCGGTTTCGAGTGCGGCGTCGTGTCGCCGCTCACCACGCAGCGCGCGCGCGCCGCGAGCCCGAGTTGCTCGACGAGCGGCATCGTGAGCCGGCCGACCTTGTTCGTCACGATACCCCAGCGGATGCCGCGCTCATCGAGCGCGTCGAGCAACTGTGCGATGCCGGGGAACAGCGTCGTATCGATGCACAAATCCGCTTCGTAATTTGCCAGAAATTCCTCGCGCATCGGCGCGTAATCGCGATCCTCGGGCCCGATGTCGAAGGCTCCGCCGATCAAGCCGCGCGCACCGGCCGAGGCCAGCGGGCGCAGTCGTTCCACGGCGACGAGTTCAAGGCCGCGGTCGCGCCGCATTTTATTGACGGCAGCCACGAGGTCGGGCGCCGTATCGGCAAGCGTGCCGTCTAGGTCGAATAGGGCAGCGCTGCATTGCGCGATCTGCGGCGCGTCGTTGTGTTGTGCGCTTAGCGAAGTCGGTTGACTCATGAATCGGGAAGTAAGTGCTCTCTGGCGTAAGGATCGGAGACGGCAAGCCTAACCGTCGAGGCGGCAGGCGAGCAGATAATTGACGCTCGTATCGTCGGACAGCCCGAAGTGCTTGCCGAGCGGACGATACGTGATGCCCTTCACCTCGACCGCGCGCAAGCCGGCGGCTCGAGCGAAGCCTGCGAGTTCCGAGGGGCGAATGAAGCGCGCGTAATCGTGCGTGCCCTTCGGCAGCATCTGCGCGATGTATTCGGCGCCGATGACGGCGAGCAGGTACGACTTCGCGTTGCGGTTCAGCGTCGAGAAGAACACCCAGCCGCCCGGTTTGACGAGTGTCGCGCAGGCTTTGACGATCGCCGCCGGATCGGGCACGTGCTCGAGCATTTCCATGCACGTCACGACGTCATAGCTCGCGGGCTCGCGCGCGGCGAGCGCTTCCGCCGCGATCTCTTCGTACTCGACGGTGATGCCGCTCTCCAAACTGTGGAGATCGGCTACGCCAAGCGCCTCGTTGGATAGATCGATCCCTTTCACCTGAGCGCCGAGGCCCGCCATCGATTCGGACAAGATACCGCCGCCGCAGCCGATGTCGAGCACGCGCTTGCCGGGCAGATGGGCATGGGCGTCGATCCAGCCGAGCCGGACGGGATTCAGCTCATGCAGCGGTTTGAATTCGGCGTTCGGATCCCACCAACGGTGTGCGAGTTCGCTAAATTTCCGTAGTTCGTGGGGATCGGCATTCGTCATAGCGTTGCGAAAGAGGGGAGACCGAGATTAGGGCTGAGTATATCGAGGGTTGCGCGCTGCGGCAAAAGCGGGCCGCCCGCGTTGGGGCAGAAGTGCCGCGAGCAGAAAAAAACCCCGCCGGAGCGGGGTTTTTGCGAAGCGGAAGCAGTGCTTACTGAGCGGCCTTGCTGGTGCCGACCACTTCGACGACCACGCGACGGTCCGGTCCCAGGCAAGCCTTCAGTGCCTTGGTAGGCTTATTGCCCGTGCAGCCCGTCGTAACCGGGTTACGCTTGCCCTTGCCTTCCGTGTAGATCTTGTTGGCGGGAACGCCCTTGCTGACCAGGTAAGCCTTGACAGCTTGCGCGCGGCGCAGCGACAGACGATCGTTGTACTTGTCCGAACCGATGCGGTCCGTGTAGCCGGTTGCAACGACGACTTCGGTGTTCATGCCTTCGATCTTGCTGGCGAGATCGTCGAGGGAGGTCTTGCCAGCCGGCTTCAGGACAGCCTTGTCGAAGTCGAACAGCGCGTCAGCCTGGTACGTCACCTTCTCGCTCGTGATGGCCGGAGCGGCCGGAGCAGCCGGCGTCGGCGGCGTCGGAGCTTGAGCGACGAGCGCGCCGTCGCACTTCGCGTTGGCCGTAGCCGGCGTCCAGAACGCATCGCGCCAGCAAAGCTCGTTCGTGCCGTTCATCCACACGTATTCGCCGGTGCCGTTCACCCAGTTGTCATTCGTAGCTTGTCGCGACGCCGGCACCGACTGTGCCGATGCGGATGCAGCCATTACTGCGGTAGCTGCAATGAACGCGAGCTTTGAAAATTTATTCATATTTCTCCTCTCGAAATTGAGATTACCGCAGGTTTACTGCGAGCATTGTTGACGAAGACTAGTCATACATTGCTCGGAGTATAACATTGGTGCGGCACAAAAAAGTGCGTGACCCTGTGGACACTTCGAGCAGCGTCTAAGCAAGTGCGTTGGCATTTTGCCATATCGTTCCCTTCTTACGAATAAAAATTCCCACCGTTTCCGGTCGGCACTTTCGAATGTGGTGCTCCCGCAACAGCGAGGCTGGACGGGGCTTTCAGGGCGATCGCGGGCAGCATGTTACATGCCAAACGGGCACCGAGGAGATCTGTAACTGAGAGTAACAATCAGTTACGGTCGTGCGCGAATCGGCGGCGCTGGAGGGCCGTCGGCCGGTGAGCGCGTGGGGGAGTACGTGGCCGGGGCTCGGCGCGAATGACGGCCATGCTAGAATCGCGTGATGCCCGGCGCCTCCTGCTGGGCTCGCGGGGGTGGGCGGTCCGCTAAGGTTTCGCTCCGCTCGCGACCGAAAAAGATACGGATAATGGATCAATTCGCCAAAGAGACTCTGCCGATCTCCCTCGAGGAGGAAATGCGCCGCTCGTACCTTGATTACGCGATGAGCGTGATCGTGGGGCGCGCGCTGCCCGATGTCCGGGATGGCTTGAAGCCGGTGCACCGCCGCGTGCTGTACGCGATGCACGAGCTGAACAACGACTGGAACCGCGCCTATAAGAAGTCGGCGCGTATCGTCGGCGACGTCATCGGTAAGTACCATCCACACGGCGATACCGCGGTGTACGACACGATCGTACGCATGGCGCAGAATTTTTCGCTGCGCTACATGCTGGTCGACGGTCAGGGCAATTTCGGCTCGATCGACGGCGACAACGCCGCCGCCATGCGGTACACCGAAATCCGCA
>CAYRLJ010000129.1:0-11989 GCA_964425025.1 uncultured Burkholderia sp.
ACGAAGGACGGCTTTTACAGCGGCTACAACACGGCGACCGATCTGAAGATCCGCAATCAAGAATGCGTCGGCGAAGGCGAGGATTACACGGACGTGCGCAAAAACGGCGCGCGGCGATTACGGTTCATGCAATTAGCGGAATTGCATCACGGCAAGATCGATTTGGAAATGGCCAAACAAATGATCGCGGATCATCACGACGTCTATCTCGACCGGGACGACAATCCCTGCTCACGCACGATCTGCGGGCATTTGGAGTTGGACGATCAGCGGTTCGGCGGCTCGGATCAAGGTCCGTTCAATCCATGGGGGGCGAACGACGGCAAAGTCGTCGATAGCGAAATGGCGAGCGATTTGGCGTTTTGGGCTCGGTGGGGTCATCCCTGCGGCAGGCCGTTCGATGCTCAAGCGTTCATGAAGCGCCATCCGCAATGGAATTGGCTCAATGGTTATATGCGCGACCGGCCTTCATGGCCGTGGACGCGCTTCGAGGTGCTGCGCTAGGGCCGCCATTCGCGGCCCGGGCACGAGGCGTGCGACGACGTGAATCGGCAAGCGCCGATGCGTCCGAAGCGATCGGCGGCATGCCCATTCAAGAAGGAGGTCGAGCGATGAAGGTCTCGACACTGACAACTATGGCATTGCTTTCGGCTTCGTGCTTTGCGGCACCTATGCATACCGGAAAATTTGACAGCGCCACGGCGCGCGCCGCGATGGCCGTGGCTCGTGCGAATGCGCCGCCCGTCGCCCCGCCCGCTCCCGGGGTGATCTCGGATCCGGCGGCGGCAAAGGGCCATTGGCAGCGCATCGCACTGCCCAAACAGCACGAGCTTGCGAAGCACTTCGCCGCGCATGAACGGCGAGCGCGCACATGAACGGGCCCAGCAAGCATCGGCCGCAAACGGCTGCCGACGCGGCGCAGGCGCCGGCAGCGCCTGATTTGTCGTCCGTCCCGTTGGAGGCGATCGATTTGCAGATCGCCGACGTCCTGCACGCCGTTCGCTATCCGGCCAATAAGGATCGCATCGTCGACGCGGCCAAAGACGCAGGCGCGAGCAACGAATTGCTCTCGATTCTCGACGGGCTGCCGGAGCAGGATTACGCGGGCGTCGACGACGTGACTCGCCTCATCGGCAGCAACTACGGGCCGGGCCTGGGGCTGTGACCGCATTAACGGAATAAGCCGGGGGGGCGCGGCGAGCGACCCTCACTGCCCGCCCGCGCCGCACACCACCTGCGAAAAGAAACCGGCCAAGACGGCTTCGGCCAGATCATCGGTGACATGCTGCGGGTCGCAGATGCGAAAGGCTTGAACGCCATCCAAGAGACTGATGAGGCCGAGCGCCAAGACTTCGGCTGGCATCTGCAACGGCGTGCCGACACGCTCGGAAAAGAGCCGGGAATAACCGGTGAAGAACTCGTGCTTCTCGTGGGAGAACGCATTGAAGCGCGCACGAAACTTCGTGTCGCGCGTGGCGAGCAGCTTGGCCTCGGCCCACAGTACATAACAATCGTTCTGTCGAAAGCACTGGCTGTAGAACGAGCGTGCCCGCGCTTCCATCTCTTCGCGCGTGACGCCGTCTTCGATGATCGAGTGCAGGTCTACGCGCATCCGCTCGTGATCGCGCCTCAAAACCTCCATCAGCAGTTCCGCCTTGCTTCGGAAGTTCGAGTAGAACGCCCCACGCGTGTAACCGGCGGCTTCCGCGATGTCTTCGACGCTGGTGGCGACGAAGCCCTTCTTCATGAAGATCGTTTGTGCGGCATCGAGCAAACGCAGGCGCGTTTGTTCCTTGCTCTCTTCGCGGGTTAAGCGTTTGCGTTTCATACCGTCAGTTTAGCACCATCGTTCACTTTCATTCGATTCTGCATTCAAATACACATATGTATTAGAATGCATAGGTAATTCAGAATGAGGTCGGGCGCCGGTATCATGGCGCGCCCCAGACCTCGCCGTGCAAGCCTCATCTGCTTGTTCGGCTCGCCACAGATCTTTTGCCTGGGGTCATCGTGATTCGTCCCGCTCTCGACGCGCCTTCCAAGGCGCGCGCGCAGTTCCATGGCTTTTCCTTGTTCGTCTCTCGTCCAGCGGTTCGCCGATTCGGCGTAGCCGCCGCTGCCTGCGGGGCACTCGTTCTCGCGGGCTGCCATCAGCGCGCCCCCGAAACAGCGGCGCCGCGGCCGGTTGTCGCCGTCGCGGTGCATCCCGACGGCATCCCGCCCGAGGCCACTTTGCCGGGCGACATCGAAGCGCGCTACAGCACCCCGCTTTCGTTTCGCGTCGCCGGCAAGATCATCGAGCGCGATGTGCGGCTCGGCGATACCGTCAAAGCGGGGCAAGTCGTCGCCCGTCTCGACCCCGCGGACTTACAACGGAGCCTAGCGAACGCACAAGCGCAATTCGACGCCGCGCAGCACAGGCTCGTCTATGCAAAGCAGCAGCTCGATCGCGACCGCGCACAGGCTAACGAAAAACTGATCGCACCCGCGCAGTTCGAGCAGACGCAGGATGCATATGCCTCGGCCGCCGCCCAGCGCGATAGCGCGCAAGCGCAACTCGCGCTCGCGCGCAATCAACTCGGTTACGCGGCGCTCGTGGCCGACCATGCCGGCGTCATTACCGCCGAGCAAGCCGATACCGGCCAAAACGTCAGCGCCGGTCAAGCGGTGTACGGCTTGGCATGGTCGGGCGAGCTCGATGTCGTCTGCGACGCACCCGAAAGCGCCCTCGCCGCGCTGACCGTCGGCGCTTCGGCCGACGTCACGCTGTCCGCTTTACCCGGCAAGCGCTTTGCGGCGCGCGTGCGTGAAATCTCGCCGGCCGCCGATCCGCAAAGCCGCACGTACCGCGTGAAGCTCACGCTCGCCGCGCCCGACGCCCAGGTGCGGCTCGGCATGACGGCGCAGATCGCGTTCGCCTCGACGCCGCTGCTCGCGGGCCGGGATCCGTTCACGCTGCCCGCCACCTCGCTGTTTCATGACGGGAATTCACCGGCCGTTTGGGTCGTGCGAGCGGGCACGGACACGCTCGAGCTGCGGCGCGTGTCCGTCGGACGCTACGACGAGCGCACGTTCTCCGTGACGCAAGGCTTGCGAGACGGCGACCGCGTCGTCTACCAGGGTGTGCACGCGGTGAGCGCGGGCGAGCACGTGCGCGCGGTGCGTCCGCTCCATCCGGAGGACTTCGCATCATGAGCGGCACCGATCGCCGCGATTCGCCGGCAGCGCCCGAATCCCCCGCTTCGCCCGCAGCTAGCGCGGCGCAAACAAGCTTGCACGATGAGGGACGTTTCAATCTGTCCGCATGGGCGCTGCGGCATCAAGCGCTCGTCGTCTTCTTGATCGCGCTGGCGACGCTCACGGGCATCCTCGCCTACACGCGCCTCGCGCAATCGGAGGATCCGCCGTTCACGTTCCGCGTGATGGTGATCCGCACGCTGTGGCCCGGCGCCACGGCGCGGCAAGTCCAGGATCAGGTCACCGACCGGATCGAGCGCAAGTTGCAGGAGATGCCGCACATCGATTTTCAGCGCAGCTATTCGCGGCCCGGCGAATCGATGATCTTCTTTTCGATGAAGGATTCGGCGCCCGTCCAGGATGTGCCGCAAACGTGGTATCAGGTCCGCAAGAAAGTGGGCGATATCGCGCAAACGCTGCCGACAGGCACCGTCGGACCATTCTTCAACGACGAATTCGGCGACGTCTACACGAACATCTACACGCTCCAAGGCGACGGGTTCTCTCCGGCGCAATTGCACGACTACGCCGACGAATTGCGCACGGTCCTGCTGCGCGTGCCTGGCGTGGCCAAGGTCGACTACTTCGGCGACCCCGATCAGCATATCTTCGTCGAAATCGCGAACGCGCAGCTCACGCGCTTGAACATCTCGCCGCAACAATTGGCGCAAGCGATCGCCACGCAGAACGCCGTCGCCTCTTCGGGCACCGTGACAACCCTCGACGATCGCGTGTTCGTCCGGCCGAGCGGCCAATTGGATGACGTTCGCGCGCTGGCCGATACGCTGATTCCGATCGGCCATCGCACGGTACGGCTCGGCGATATCGCCACCATCAAGCGCGGCTACGACGACCCGCGCGTCACCGAGATGCGCAACCGCGGGCACGCGGTGCTCGGCATCGGCGTCACCATGCAACCCGGCGGCGACGTCATTCGGCTCGGCAACGCGCTCGATGCCGCGGCCACGCAACTGCGCGCGCATCTACCGGCCGGCCTCACGCTCGAACAGGTCTCGAGCATGCCGCATGCCGTCTCGCACTCGGTCGACGACTTTCTCGAAGCCGTTGGCGAGGCCGTCGCGATCGTACTGATCGTCAGCCTCGTTTCGCTCGGCTTTCGAACAGGGATGGTCGTCGTGATCTCGATCCCGATCGTGCTCGCCATGACGGCGCTCGTGATGTACTTGTTCGACATCGGCCTGCACAAGGTCTCGCTCGGCACGCTCGTGCTCGCGCTGGGGCTGCTCGTCGACGACGCGATCATCGCCGTCGAAATGATGGCCGTGAAGCTCGAACAAGGATGGAAGCGCACGCGTGCCGCCGCGTTCGCCTATACGAGCACGGCGTTCCCGATGCTGACCGGCACGCTCGTCACCGTATCGGGCTTCCTGCCGATCGCGCTGGCCAAATCGAGCACGGGCGAATACACACGTTCGATCTTCGAAGTGTCGGCCATCGCCCTCATCGCCTCGTGGCTCGCGGCCGTCGTGTTGATTCCGCTGCTCGGCTACCATTTTCTGCCCGAGCGCAAACGCGCGCACGGCGAGGCGCATGATCATGAGCACGACATCTACGACACCCGCTTCTATCGCCGGCTGTCCGGCTGGATCAGCTGGTGCGTGGAACGCCGCTTCGTCGTGCTGGGCATCACGGTCGCGCTGTTCGTGGCCGCGCTCGCCGCATTCTCGCTCGTGCCGCAGCAGTTCTTTCCGAGTTCGGATCGGCCCGAGCTGCTCGTCGATATGCGGCTGCCCGAAGGGGCCTCGTTCGAGGCGACGCTGCGACAAGCCAAACGGCTCGAGCAGACGCTCGACGGCCGTCCGGAGATCGAGCATTTCGTCGACTACGTGGGTACCGGCGCACCGCGCTTTTACCTGCCGCTCGATCAGCAATTGCCGCAGCCGAACTTTGCGCAGTTCGTCATCACGGCCAAATCGATCGAAGCGCGGGACAAGCTCTCGCGCTGGCTCGACACGCGGCTCGAAAGCGACTTCTCGGCCGTTCGCACGCGGCTCTCGCGCCTCGAGAACGGACCGCCCGTCGGCTACCCCGTTCAGTTCCGCGTGAGCGGCGACGATATCGCCACGGTGCGCGCCATCTCCGAAAAGGTCGCGGCGACAATGCGTGCCGATACGCGAACGCGCGGCGTGCAGTTCGACTGGGACGAACCGGCCGAACGCTCCATGGCGTTCGAGGTCGATCAAAACAAAGCGCGCCAGCTCGGGGTCACCTCTCAGGACGTCTCGAATTTTCTGGCGATGACGCTTTCGGGCTACACCGTCACGCAGTTTCGCGAACGCGACAAGCTGATCAGCGTCGATCTGCGCGCCCCGAAGCGCGAACGCGTGGACCCGGCGCGCTTGTTGGGCCTCGCCATGCCGACACCGAACGGCCCCGTGCCGCTCGGCTCGCTCGGGCACGTGCGCAACTCGCTCGAATACGGCGTGATCTGGGAGCGCGATCGGCAACCGACGATCACGGTGCAAGCCGACGTGCGCGGCAACGCGCAAGGCATCGACGTCACGCACGATCTCGATCGCGCCCTGGCGCCGGTGCGTGCGTCGCTGCCGCTCGGGTATCGCATCGAGGTAGGCGGCTCCGTCGAGGAAAGCGCGAAAGGCCAAGCCTCGATCAATGCGCAGATGCCGCTGATGGCGATCGCTGTGCTCACGCTCTTGATGATTCAACTGCAAAGTTTCGCGCGCGTGTTGATGGTCGTATTGACGGCCCCGCTCGGGCTGATCGGCGTTGTCGCGACGCTGCTCGTCTTCGGCAAGCCGTTCGGCTTCGTGGCCATGCTCGGCGTGATTGCGATGTTCGGCATCATCATGCGCAACTCGGTCATTCTCGTCGATCAGATCGAGCAGGACATCGCGGCCGGTCATCGCCGTTTCGATGCGATCGTCGGGGCCACCGTGCGCCGCTTTAGACCCATCACGCTGACTGCGGCGGCGGCCGTGCTCGCCCTGATTCCGCTGCTGCGCTCGAACTTCTTCGGGCCGATGGCGACAGCGTTGATGGGCGGGATCACGAGCGCGACGGTGCTGACGCTGTTCTACTTGCCGGCGCTCTACGCAATGTCGTTCAGAGTTCGACTCGATGAACGCGATCCGCCGCCCGACGCTAGCGCGCATACGGGGAACTGAATATGAAGCTCTTGCACATCGCCCACGAAAGGCGCGCGCTCAGCCCCTCGCTTGCCGCGACGCTGACGCTGACATGGACATTGATATTAGCGGGCTGCTCGCTCGGGCCGAGCGGTGAGCCGCCGATCATGCCCTCGCCAGCCCACTACGGGCAAACCGCGCTGCCCGAGCAAACGGCCACGGCCGGAGGCGTCGCCCAGCGCTTCGATGTCGGCGCGCAGCCCGTTCCTCAATGGTGGCGCCTCTATGGCTCGACGCAGCTCGACGCACTCGTCGAAGAAGGTTTGAAGAACAGCCCGACACTGGCGGCAACCGAAAAATCGCTTGCCGGCGCCCGAGAGCAACTGCGTGCGCAGATCGGCTCGTCGCTGCTGCCGACCGTCGACGCCGGTGGTCAAGCGACGCGCGAGCGTGCCCTCGGCATCCCCCAGGGGGGCCCGCCAACCGTCCGCTACAACGTCTTCGTCGGACAAATCGAAGCGCACTACACGTTCGACTTGTTTGGCGCCGTCCGCTATGCCAATGCGGCGCTCCACGCTCGCGTCGACGTGCAGGCGTTCGAACTCGATGCGGCACGCCGCGCTTTGGCCGCCAACATCGTGACAACGGCGATCAATGCCGCGGCGCTCGACGACGAGGTCGGCGCGACGCAACGGCTGATTGCGCTGGCACGACAGACGGCGCAAGAAGACGCGCGGCGCCATGCGCTCGGCGCCGTATCGCACGCCCAAGCACTGGCATCGCAACAAAGTGCGTCCGACCTCGAAGCGAGCTTGCCGGCGTTGCTTGGGCAGCGCCAGGCCGCCCGCCACACGTTGGCGGTACTGATCGGCCGAACGCCCGATGCGGTGCCGGACATGCCATCGCTCGCGAGCCTCACGTTGCCCGCGCAGGTGCCGGTCGTCGTCCCTTCCACGTTGTTGCACGCGCGGCCCGACATCGCCGCAGCCGAGGCGGCGCTCAAAGCCGCAGCGGCCGAGGTCGGCGTTGCGACCGCGCAGCTATTCCCGAGCCTGTCGCTGACGGCGTCGATGGGCCAAGGCGGCTTCAGTTGGCCGACCGCCCTCTCAGGAGCCGGCGCGCTATGGAGTATCGGCGGATCGTTGACGCAGCCGCTGTTCCACGGCGGCGCCTTGTTTGCGCAGCGGCGCGCGGCGATCGACTTCTACGATGCCGCCGTGAATCAGTACAAGGCCACCGTGCTGTCGGCATTCCAGAACGTGGCCGACACGCTTGCCGCGCTGCAATTCGATGCGCAAGCAGCGCAGGCGGCGCACATGTCTGCTTCCGCGGCGCGGGAGGCTTTCGCGGAAACGACGGCGCGCGGCAAGCTCGGCGCGGTAGCGGATTCGGCCGTACGGGCCAGCGAGCAGCAGTACTGGAACGAACAGTTGAGCGTAATTCGTTCGACCGGACGTAGACTCAGCGATACCGCGGTGTTGTATCAAGCGATGGGAGCGCCGCAGGATGCCCCATAATCTCAAATTGTGAAAATAAATGTCCGATGTTTTAGATGCGCCCGCAAGACATTGCAAATACTAAGAGGCGGTTAGGAATACGTGCGGTTGCGCAACTAGCATTGGAACACGGCGGCTATTATTTCCATCGTGAAATCGAGCGTGACAACGGAGTCACCTTTTCCAGTACAACGGAGCGCAATCACGGGCCTAGTTCGTTACAAATCGCGCAGTCGCGCATCTGCGCTCAGTAATAAATCGCGGAGCGCCGACACAGCGACAAGCCGCGCCTCCGTGGCGGCGGAATTGAAGAATTTCGATTGGCTCGATCTTCACTATTCGCACATTCCGCATTCGATCGGTTTGCGTCCACGCGGTCCAAGGGGGCCACGTCTCAGCCTTCGACCCGTGAGCGCCCTCGCTGACGGGCATATTCCGACCTCAGCCGAGGGTGCAGCCGCGGTTGCGTCGCTCGCATCGGGTCTTGTTCCTGCGCCCTTGAACAGCATAGCCAGTGGCGTGTCCGGGCTCGCGTTGCTGCTAAATGGCGGCCCTGGAGCTGCAAAATTCGCTGAGGCGCCGCGTCGCAATGGCGCCGATGCTTTTTCGCTCGCGAACGTCGCATCCGGACTGCTTACGATGTACACGGTTATACCCCGCGTCCCACAATGGGGGAGCATGCATTTTTTGACTTCCAGCTTGACCGCGATCGGTGCGATGCCGGGACTATATGGGATGCGTGCAGCCCGAAGCGGCGCCGCTCGTGCGCTGTACGGACTGAGCGGCATGGGATACGTGGCTAACGCGGCGCTAGCGGTCGAGGCAGCCCGCCAGACCGGCGACGGCGATCACACAACCGCGGCCAACTATACGCATGCGGCCAATGCCGCGTGGATGGGCGCCTGGATTCTGTCGACCTTGGCCGGTCATTTGGAATCGAAAACAGCAGGGCGCGACGCATCGCCGCGCTCCGGTGATTCGCTCCATCTCCTCGGGCCAGATAACGTGTAAAGCCGCATCGGCTGCCTCATTCGTGCGATTGGCCGTTTTAAGGTGGATCGTGTCAGGTGCAGGCCCGATGTTCGCCTGACGCTTAGCGTGCAACCCCGCACCCTTAAATCACAGCCGCCAGCCGCCTCTTCTCCGCCCGCAACAAAAAGTAATTGATGCCGATGACGCCCACCGTGACGACGCCGATGAACAGCGTCGCCAATGCATTCATCTCCGGATTCAACCCGAGCCGCACGCGCGAGAATACGACGAGCGGCAGCGTCGTCGAACCAGGCCCCGACAAAAACGCCGAGAGCACGAGATCGTCGATCGACAGCGTGAACGAGAGCAGCCATCCCGCCATCAACGCCTGTGAGATCAACGGCAAGGTAATCGCGAAGAACACCTTGAACGGCGTCGCGCCGAGATCGAGTGCGGCCTCCTCCAACGACGGATTGAGCTCGCGCACACGCGATTGAACGATGATGGCGACATACGACATGCAGAGCATGACGTGGCCGATCCAAATCGTCGAGAACCCGCGCCGCTCGGGCCACCCGATCCACTTGCCCATCTCGATGAACAGCAGTAGCAAAGAGATGCCCTGAATCACTTCCGGGATGACCAAGGGCGCGCTGATCATTCCGCTGAACAGCGTAGCCCCGCGAAACCGTCCCATCCGAGCGAGCACGAAACCGGCCCACGTGCCGATGAACACCGATGCGAAAGCCGTCAGCAACGCGATGCGCAGCGACAGCCAAAACGCCGTGATGAGCTCGTCGTCCTGCGCGAGCGCAGCGTACCAGCGCGTGGAAAAATGCGTCCAGACCGTCACGAGCTGAGACTCGTTGAACGAATAGACGATAAGGCTCAGGATCGGGATATAGAGAAACGCGAAACCGACGCCGAGCGCCGTCACTTGCAATGTACGGTTCGGTTTGATCATCGCCGCGCTTCGATTTGTTTTGCCTGAAAGTGCTGGAACATCGCCATCGGCACGAGCAGCAGCAAGACCATCGCACATGTCACCGCAGATGCCATCGGCCAGTCGGCGTTGTTGAAAAACTCGTTCCACATGACGCGCCCGATCATCAGCGTGTTCGCACCGCCGAGCAGTTCGGGAATCACGTACTCGCCCACCGCCGGAATGAACACGAGCAGGCAGCCGGCGATGATGCCGTTTTTGGAAAGCGGCAGCGTGATCTGCACGAACGCCTTCCAAGGCTTTGCGCCGAGATCGTAGGCCGCCTCGAGCAGCGTCAAATCCATCTTCACGAGGTGCGCGTAAAGCGGCATGACGAGAAACGGCAGATACGAATAGACCATGCCGATGTAGACGGCGGTATTCGTCCGATAGAGCTCGATCGGCGTGTGGATGAGCCCGATCGTCATCAAGAAGTTGTTGAGCAGCCCATTGTTCTTGAGAATGCCGATCCACGCATAAACGCGAATCAGGAACGACGTCCAGAACGGCAGCATCACGGCCATCATCAAGATGTTGCGCGAGTTCGGATTCGAGCGTGCGATGTAGTACGCCATCGGATAGCCGAGCAGCAAACACAGCAACGTCGTGACGGCCGCCACGAGTACCGAGTTGACGTAGGTGGCGAAGTACAGGCTATCCGTGAGCAAGAACGCGTAATGCGCCACGTTCAGCGAAATCTGAACGACACCGTCCTTGACCGCGACGAGTTCCGTGTACGGCGGAATGCCGAGCTGCAGCTCCGCAAAGCTGATCTTCACAACCAGCAAGAACGGCACGAAGAAGAACATCAGCAGCCAGATGAACGGCCCGGCGACGACAGCGCTGCCGCCCGTCAGCCTCAAGCGCCGCGCGGGCCACGTGGCAAGAAAGAGCAGCGCTTTCATGCCGTCAGCACCACGCCGGCCGATGCGCTCCAGCGCACATAGATTTCGTCGCCCCACGTCGGCGATTCGATTTCCGTCAGCGCGAGGCTGGAGACATTGGCTACCACCGTCTTACCGGAATCGAGCTTCACGTGATAGAGCGAGTAGCCCCCCATGTAGGCGATGTTCGCGACAGTGCCGCGGCCCCAGTTGTACGCGCCTTCGGGCGGCTTGCGCGTGAGTGCGATCCGCTCAGGACGAACCGAGATGGTGACGGGCATGCCGAGCGGCCCCGTGATGCCGTGATTGACATAGAGACGGCTCGGCAACTCCGTCGTCTCGACAAATACATGATCGGGCTCGTCTTCCACGACGTTGCCGTCGAACAAGTTCGTCGAGCCGATGAACTCGGCCGAGAAGCGCGAGTTCGGATATTCGTAGACTTCGTGCGGCGTGCCGAGTTGAACGATTTGGCCTTCACTCATCACAGCCAGGCGACCGGCCATCGTCATCGCTTCTTCCTGATCGTGCGTGACCATGATGCACGTCACGCCAACGCGATCGATAATGTTCACGAGCTCGATCTGCGTGCGCTGCCGGATCTGTTTGTCGAGGGCCGACATCGGCTCGTCGAGCAGCAGCAGCTTGGGCCGCTTGACGAGCGAGCGCGCAAGCGCGACGCGCTGCTGTTGGCCACCGGAAAGCTGGTGCGGCTTGCGCTTCGCGAAACGCCCCATCTGCACGAGTTCCAGCGCGGTGTGCACACGATCCTTGAGCTCGGCTTTCGGCACGCTCTCCTGTTTCAGCCCGAACGCGACGTTCGACTCGACGGTCATATGCGGGAACAGCGCATACGACTGAAACATCATGTTGACGGGGCGCTTATACGGCGGCATCGACGCGAGGTCTTCGCCGTCGATGAGGATCTTGCCCGAGCTGACCGATTCGAGCCCGGCGAGCATTCTGAGCAGCGTCGACTTGCCGCAGCCGGAGCTGCCGAGCAGCGCGAACAGCTCCCCTTTCGCCACCGACAAATTGACGCTTTTGACCGCGACCGTTTCCCCGAACTTCTTGACGACGTCGACGATTTGCACAAAGTTGTCGGCCGATACATTGCCGGCCGACGTTGAACCTGCGGGGCGCGCGCCGACAGGCGGCTGCGAGCTCGACTGATCGCTCATAATTTGCTGCTTGGCTCCACTCGTTTGACGTACGAAGCCCCCGGCGCTGGCTGCCGGGGGCTTCATGACTGCATGCCCGTTCAGGGCGACGACTACCGGCCCGACTTAAATTCTGTCCACAGCCGCGTTT
>CAYRLJ010000130.1:0-4244 GCA_964425025.1 uncultured Burkholderia sp.
TCGTCATGCCGGGCAGCGTTGCGCCCTGCTCCGGCCCGATGATGTGAACGATG
Source organism: uncultured Burkholderia sp. (assembly GCA_964425025.1). Classification (GTDB taxonomy): domain Bacteria; phylum Pseudomonadota; class Gammaproteobacteria; order Burkholderiales; family Burkholderiaceae; genus Trinickia. The sequence goes on from CAYRLJ010000130.1 coordinate 54, forward strand.
CCTTGGCGCATGTCGTTCATTTTGAATTGCGTGATCCCGTAGGCATCGCAGTTCGCGTCGAGCGTATCGACTTGGAGCTTCGACACCGGATCGGCGATGCCGTGGCTGCGATCGGTCGTCGGCACGTTGTGGTCCGACACCGCCAGATTGGCACTGACGCGCCACAGCGGGCGCTCGTGCATCTTGAGCCCTTCGAACGCCTGCGGGCTCGTGACTTCGTGCAGCAATTGACGGTCGATGTAGAGCAGCGTCGTGCCGTCTTCTTCAGTGTGGACGACGTGCGAATCCCACAGCTTGTCGTAGAGAGTCTTTGACATGATATGCGCGGTAATCGTGGCAACGGGCAATCCCGGTGCGATCGATTATGCCACGCACGTCGCCGCCGCAACACCGGCAGAGAAGAAAAAAGCGATAAAAAACAGTGAGTTGGCTGGTAGTCCCAGTACTAGGTTCGATATTACTAGACCGCCCGCGCGCGCTCGACGCGCCTGCAACGAACGCGCGTCTCCCGCTCAATTCGCATCAGGATCTCACGCGGATGTTTGCAGCTTGTGCATGAGCGGCTTGAGCGCCGGATAAAGATCCGTGTAGATGCCGAAGCGTTGCGCGTAGAGAGCCTGACGAGCAGGATCTGGCCGAGCGCGCTCGACGAGCTTGACCCATCCGCCCCGCGCGATTTCGTTCGACACGAGCTGTGCTCCGATGGCTGCAAGCAATGCCGCGCCCATCGCCGCCTCGACTTCCTGCTCGATCGTCCAGACCGGATAGCCGGTGATGTCCGCGATGATTTGCATCCACAATGGCGAATGCGCGGCGCCTCCAACCACGATCAGCTTGTCGTCGAGTAAATGTGCCCCCCGACGGCCCGCCTCGATGTTGTGCTTCAGTGCAAACGCTACACCTTCGAGAACGGCCCGATAGAGATGGGCGCGCGTGTGTACCAAGTTGAGCCCGATAAAAGCACCGCTTGCCTTAGCGTCCCATACCGGGCTGCGCTCACCCATCAAATACGGTAGGAACATGACACCTTCCGAGCCCGCGGGTACGCGTTCGGCTGCATCCTCGAGCAGCTTGTGCGGATCGCCCTGCGGCAACGCGCGGGCGGCTTCGATCTCCGCGTGACAGAACTGTTCGCGGTACCAAGTGACGGACGCGCCCGCGGTAATCGCCCCGCCGAATACGTAGAGGTCGCGTCGGCCGTTGAAAACGTGCGGCATGCTGATGAGGCCGTGCCGCGCGTCCACTTGCTGATTGATGTAGCCCCAGCACATGCTGGTGCCTATCATCGCGACATGCTGTCCGGCACGCGTGGCACCGGCTGCGAAGGTTGCGACCGCCGCGTCGACACCGCCCGCAACAACCGATGTACCGGCCGTCAGACCCAGACGCTCGGTCCATTGCGACAGCAGTCCACCGACGACGTCAGTCGATTCCACCAGACGCTCCGGCATCATCGTCGCCGGAATGCCGAGCATGTCGAGCGTCGTATCGGACCAGTCGCGTCGCGCCACGTCGTAGACCCCACCGATATTGCCGGCCGAACTGTGATCGACGGCGATCTCGCCGGTGAGCAAGTAGATCACGTAGGCGTTGGGCGGCAAGAAGAAGCGCGTGTTCGCCCATACGTCCGGCCGATTCTCGCGCAGCCACAGCATCTTCGTGAAACCGTAGTAGCTGTCGACACCGTTACCTGTAATTTCGAGCAGCCGATCGACGTCGACGCGCTCGCGTACCCAGTCGACTTGCGCGGTGGCACGGCGGTCCATCCAGATCAGGCAGGGATGTAGCGGCCGGATGTCGCTGTCGACCGGAATGCCCGACCCGCCATACAAGCTGCTGATGCAGATCGCTCGAACCGCCGATGCGTCGATACCTTGCTCGCCGGCCGCCTTCACGCAGTGCGCGACGCACTCGATCACGGCGTCGAACCAAACCGAGGGCCATTGTTCTGCCCAAAGCGGCTTTGGCGTGTCGGGCTGATAACCGCACGCATGCTTCGCAACGATCGCACCGTTGCGATCGACGAGCAAAGCTTTCGTGCTCTGCGTGCCGATGTCGACACCAATCACATATTCCATGGGACCTCCACTCCACAATTGGACCCGCTTCGCCTTTCATCAAAGATCGACGTTATTCGGAAGGATAACGAGATCGCGGATGGTGACGTTGCGAGGCCGTGTCAGCATGAAGACCACCGCTTCGGCAACTTCCACCGGTTGCATCAAGCTGCCCGAGGCAAGCGCCTCATCCATCTTCGCCTTCGGCCAATCGTCGAGCAATGCGGTGACGACCGGACCGGGCGCCACCGCGCCGACCCGCACGCCATGTTGCGCCACCTGACGCCGGGTCGTATGGACGAACGCTTGGACCGCGAACTTCGAAGCGGTATAGATCGGCTCCCAGACGACCGGGACGATGCCTGCGATCGAGCTAGTAAAGATAATGTCGCCGGTTTTCTTTGCGATCATGTGCGGCAGCACCGCGTGGACGGATCGGAACGCCGCATTGATGTTGAGATTGAGCACGCGGTCCCACTCGTCTGGGTTTCCCTCCACTACGTCGCCGCCGATATAGGCACCGGCGTTGGCATGAAAGATATCGAGGTTGCCGGCCAGTTCGAGGATTTTAGGTAGCATCGCCGAAACCTCCGACGGCTGCAGCAGATCCACGATCAGCGGCAACGCGTTGGGACCGAGTTCGGCGCAGCACGCATCGAGCCGCTCCTTTGCGCGGTCGATCAAGACGACCTGCGCGCCCTGCCCGATCAGCGCTCGCGCGCACTCCAAACCGATACCCGATGCCGCGCCGGTGATGGCAGCGACCTTTCCTTTCAACGATTCAGACATTCACGACACTCCTAAAGGTATCGGGTTACGCGCGACCGTGGGAAACGCGCGACTGTCGCGCGAGCGAATCGACGATTACCGCGATGGCCAGCACGGCCCCGGTAATCATGAAACGCAGCGAGGAGGACAAGTTCAGCAGCGTCAGGCCGCTGGCGATCGATTGAATGACGATCATGCCGAGCACCGCCGAATACGCGCTGCCGCGGCCGCCGAAGAGACTCGTACCGCCAATGACGGCCGCCGCGATGGCGTTGAGATTGACATCGCCGGTGCCGGCCTGCTGACTCGCCGAAGCGAGGCGTGCCGCGGTCAACACGCCGCCGAGCGCCGCGAAACTCGCGCACAGGACGAACGCACTCGTGTAAATGGCGCCCACCTTGATACCTGCCCGGCGTGCAGCCTCATGATTGCCGCCGACAGCGTTCATCGAACGGCCCCAGCGCGTACGTGTCAGGGCGTAGTCCATCAGGACAGTCAACCCAAGGAAGATTCCGAACATCAACGGAACGCCCCGCCCGCGATTCAGGTACGCCACCACGATCTCCAAAAACACGGTGATCGCGCCGCTGCGCACGAGAAGGCCCGCGATCGACGGCGCGGACAACTTGACCGCTTGGCGATGCGAACGCGTTCGAATGCCCACTAGCAGAATCACCGCGCCGGGGAGCAGTGCAAGCACGTGCGATACGGCAGGCGGGATGATCGCAAGTTGACCGAGGCTCACGAGCGTCGAGCCATAGGGCAAATTGACGGATCCGGCGGCGCCCAGGACATAGAGTTGCATTCCGAGAATCGCAAGCAATCCCGCCAGCGTGGAAACGAAGCTCGGCATTCCGAGCCGATTGAATAGCAGTGCATAGAGGCCGCCCGCTAGCACGCCGGCAGCGATGGCGACGACGATAGCGAGTAAGACCGGCCAACCGTGGTTGACCCAAAGCATGCCGACAAGCGCCGAGGCAAAGCCGCTCATCGATCCCACCGACAGATCGATCTGCCCGACCATCAACACGCAGACGATGCCCAGCGAGATCACGCCGACAGTCGAGCAATCGAATAGCAGATTGACGAGGTTGTCGGCGGAGAGGAACACCGGATTCAAGCTAGTGAATACGGTCCAAATGATGATCAAGCCCACAATGACCGGCAAAGACCCGACGTCGCCCGACCGTACGCGGTCCACGAAGGCGGCAATGATGTCACCCATGCTCGTCGCATGCTTGACACGGACATCGCTGCGGTCGAGGAGCGTGGACGGCGTCTCAGGAGGTGGTCCTTCATGCCGAGGAGCTCGCTTCGATTGATTGCTCATGGTCATTCCTTCGTCCGTGCTGACTGTGCTGACTGT